>JAQULS010000163.1 GCA_028749235.1 Acidobacteriota bacterium
GGATACCAGGCCCGGCCGTTGATGTTGTCGTGGACGACAACCAGGTTGCCGCCGATGTTCATGAATCCCCGCAGGCACCGTTCGATGTCGCCGGCCGGATCGGACGCATCCACGCCGCTGGTGATGAAGAAGTCGCCGATCGCGCGGCCGACGAGCCAGCTCGCCTTGGCCGCGGCCCGTCCTTTTCCGGCCGGCCCGGAAACGGTGACGGCGTAGAATCCCTCGGGCGCCTGGCCCGGGATGTCGATGTCGGCCGTCCATTCGCCGGTCCCCGCGGGATCGGGACGGACCGCCAGGGAACGCACGCCCCGGCCGGGAACCAGGAGATCCGCGCGCAGATCGGCGGCCTTCCGAAGGGCGGGCGCCTTGATCCGGACAACGACCTTGTCGCCGGGCGCGGCGCGGCGGACGCTCGCGACGGCTTCGATCGCGGCCCCTTGACCGGAAGCGGAGCGGGGACGCTCTCCGCGGCATCCGGCCATGAGGATGGATGCGAGAATAAACGTGATCGCGAATCGGAGCTTGGCGGCGGACGGCATGACGACCTCCCGGCCCGGACGGGCCGCCCCGATTCTATTGAACTTCGACGATTAATTCCACATAGCCTTCTCTCCCGGGGGCCACCGGCGGCACGGTGTCCGTCCAACGGCGAAATCGCGAGGGGCTAGCCTTTTTCCACCTCTCTCCGAGGGAAACCAACGGTCGCCGAAGTATGTTTGAGCACGCGACTCGCAAAGGAGACGGTGGTGGAGTGGGAGGACGAGAAGGCCCGAGCGGACAGGAACGCGGAGTTGCGGAGGCGCCGAGGAGATCGGTGGGAAAAGGCGTTAAGGCCCCGAAGACGCCGGGACGGATACCGCGCCGCCGGCCCCCGGGGACATGTTTCAGCCCATCCGGCCGAGCAGTTTTTTGAAGGTTCCGCCCTTCATCATCCGCTGCATCTCCTGGAATTGCTTCAGGAGCTGATTGACCTCGTGCACCGGGCGGCCGCTGCCGGCGGCGATCCGCCGCCGCCGCGAACCGTCGATGAGGCGGGGATTTTCCCTCTCCGCCGCCGTCATCGAACCGATGATGGCCTCGAAGTACAGCAGCTTGCGATCGTCGATATCCGCGGCGGCCAGCTTCTTGAACGGCCCGCTGCCCGGCAGGTGGCTCATGAGGCCCGACAGCGAGCCCATCTTCTTGAGCTGGCCGAGCTGCTTGCGGAAATCGTCCAGGGTGAACTCGGCTTGGCGGAGCTTGCGGGCCATTTCCTCGGCGTCCTTGGCATCGGACGCCTCCTCCGCCTTCTCGATCAGCCCCAGCATGTCGCCCATGCCCAGGATGCGGGAGGCCATCCGGTCGGGATGGAAGACTTCGAGCTGGTCGGGCTTCTCGCCGACGCCGACGAACTTGACCGGCTTGCCCGTGACCATGACCACGGACAGGGCCGCGCCGCCGCGGGCGTCGCCGTCGAGCTTGGTCAGGATGATCGACGTGATCCCGATCCGTTCGGCGAAGGCCTGGGCGCTCTTGACGGCGTCCTGGCCGGTCATGGCGTCGCCGATGTAGATCGTCTCGATCGGGTCCAGGATGGTCTTGACCAGCTTGAGCTCGTCCATCAGCTCGTCGTCGACGTGAAGCCGGCCGGCGGTGTCGATCAGCAGAAGGTCGTGGCCGCGGTCCTTGGTCTCGCGGACGAGGTTCCGCAGGGCCTCCTCCGGACGGGTCATCTTCTCCGTCGTCATCTCGTAGAACGGCAGGCGGAGCGAGCCGGCGATCGACTTGAGCTGGGCCTGGGCGGCCGGGCGCTTGAGGTCGAACGAGACGAGGAGGGGATGCCGGCCCTGGCCCACGGCCCAACGGGCCAGCTTGCCGGTCGTGGTCGTTTTGCCCGAGCCTTGCAGGCCGACCATCATGAAGATCGAGGGCGGGGTTCCGGCGAACTGGAGGGGCTTATCCGTTCCGCCCAGGACGGCCGTCATTTCGTCGCGGACGATCTTGATGACCTGCTGGGCCGGGGTCAGGCTGTCGAGCACCTCCTGGTGCAGGGCCTTCTCCCGGATGCGGACCTCGAAATCCTTGACCACCTTGTAATTGACGTCGGCTTCCAGGAAGGCCATGCGGAGCATCCGCAGGGCCTCGGCCAGGTTCTTCTCGTTGACCTGGACTTCGCCCTTGAGGTACTTGACCACCTTCTGCAGGCGCTCGGACAATTGGTCGAACATGGCGGTTCTCGGCGGGGGGGGCGGCGGGACGGCCTATTTCTTAAAGGACAGGACGAGGCCGCCGACGGAACGGGTTTCGACCCTGGTCTCAAGGTCGGTCCGGGCGCTCATGAAGTCCCAATACTCGCGGGTCCAACCGCGGCCGCGGCCATAGACGTTATGGACGGCGATGCAGCCGCCCTTGGCCAGCTTGGGCAGAAGGTCCTTGGCGTACGACAGGTTCCATTCCTTGTCCGCGTCCAGAAAGACGAAGTCGAACGGGCCCTGGAGCTTGGGCACGAGGCCGTGGGCATCGCCCAGCCGGGCCTCGACGCGGCCGGCCAGCCCCGCCTCCTCGAAGTTGAGGACGGCTTGACCGTGACGGTCCTCGTCGATCTCGATGGTGATCAGACGGCCGCCGGTCTTGCTCAAAGCCCAGCCGATCCAGATCCCGGAATGGCCGGTGGATGTGCCGACCTCCAGGGCCCGTTTGTAGCCGTGCTCGACGATCAGGTCGAACAGGATCCGGCCGTCGGCGGCGGGAATGTTCAAATCATGCCAGCGGCCTTCCCGCTGATCCAGGAACGTCCGCACCCGGGCGTCCAAGTCCTGGGGCGGGACGGAGGCGGCGGAGGCCGTCGACCAAAGCAGGGCCGCGGCCAGGAGGGCGGCCGAAGCCGGCGGGAGAGCGGATCGTCGTTGCTTCATGAAGCCTCGTTCTTTCACCCGGAACGTCTTCTATTATAAGGGAAACGGACCAAAAGCGAACCCCCCGCATTGAACCCGGGGTAAGGAATTGCTAGACTGGCCGCATGCAGAGCCAAAGGATGTTTGTCTGCCTTTTTCTGGCCCTGGCGGTTCCCGCCGCGGCCCTCGAGCCGCCCACTCGGGCCGAGATCGCCCAGTCCCTGCGCGACGGCACATACGCCCAAAAGCTGGCCTGCGCCCGGGCCCTCGGCAATCATATCGCCGATCCCGCTCTCATCGGAAACTTGCGGGCCAGGCTGGCGCGTATTCTCCGCGACCCGTCCGCCGGAGCGCCCGCAGGCGCGGCCGGAAGCCTGGACCTGCCCGGCGGCCGGACCGGCGGTCTGCCGGCCAAGGGCGCAGTCCGCGTCTTCGCCCTGCTCCTCGACTTCACCGACTACCCCGCGGTCAACTCCGCCGCGACGATCGCCTCCAAGCTCTTCGCGGACGGAGACGGCGGGTATCCCTACGAAAGCCTGCGCAACTATTACCGCCGGGCCTCCTACAACATGCTCGAGATCGGGGGCTCGGTCCTGGGCTGGTACCGGCCTTCCGCCGCCCGGGCTTCAATGGCCATGACCACCTCGGCCCGGGAAGCTTTGATCAAGGAAGCCTTGACGCATTTCGACGATCTGGGCCATGATTTCAGCCCCTACGACAACGATGGCGACGGGACGATCGACTATTTCATCGTCGTCTGGGCCGGGCCCAACAACGGCTGGGCGAACTTTTGGTGGGGCTATCAGACCTCCTTCAGCAACACGAACTTCGTCCTCGACGGCAAGAAGCTGAGCGGCGCCAAGTACTCCTGGCAGTGGGAAGCCCGCAACTGGCCGGGGGCCTACGACCAGATCGTGGTCATGCACGAAACCGGCCACGCCCTGGGCCTGCCCGATTACTACGACTACGACGACATGGTCGGGCCGGGGGGCGGGCTGGGCGGACTGGACATGATGGATGCCAACCGGGGCGACCACAACGGATTCAGCAAGATGCTCCTGGACTGGATCACCCCGCAGTCGTTCGCCTACGGGACGAAAGGATTCTCCCTGGCCGCTTCGGGAGGCGCGCCGGAGGCGCTGATCCTCATGCCGGAATACGACGACGGCCAGCCGTTCGACGAGTTCTACATGGTCCAGAACCGGACCCGGACCGGGAACGACGCCTCCCTACCGGGCGACGGCCTGATCATCTGGCACGTGGACGCCCGGCTGAACGCCGCCGGGGCGAACTTCCTCTTCGACAACTCCTATACGGGCCATAAGCTGCTTCGGCTGATGGAGGCCGACGGATTGGAGCAGATCGAGCGGGGGTACGCGGCCAACGCGGCCGACTACTATACGGCCGGCCGCTCGCTGTCGCCGCTGACCGTTCCGGACAGCGACCGCTACGACGGGACGTCGCCCGGCGTCGCCGTCGACGGCATCGGACCGTCCGGCCCGGCCATGTCCTTTAACGCCGACATCCATTACACGCTCCTTCCCCCGGTCGGAGCGTCGCTCGTCCGGCTCGAGAGCGACTTCATCTTCTTCATCGAGTACATCGACAAGCTGACCTGGTCCGACGATTCCCTCAATCACACCCGGATCGAAACCTACCGGATCTACAAGAAGCCCGAAGGCCAAGGGGATGAAGCCTACGTCCTGTTGGCGGAGATCCCGGCCGAATCCTCGCCCCTCTATGAGAACCGGGGTCTGAAGAAGGACGAAGCCTATGTCTACCGGATCATCGCCATCGACTCCAACGGGGTCGAGAGCGAGGGAACGGAGGTAAGACGGTGAGCCGCCCGGCTGGGATGCGGGCGGCGGCGCTCCTGCTGTTCCTCGTTGCGGCCGGCACCGCGTCGGCCGCGACCCTGCGGCTGGACGCGGGCGCGGCCTGGCGCAGTCTGAACGACGCCAAGATCCGTCAGACGTACGGCACCGCCGTCTCCGTTCCGTTCGGCTTCGATCTCGTCTTCCGCTCCGGCTGGGAGGCCGGGCTCCACTTCGAATGGAGTCCGACCCGGGCCGGGACGCTCGGTCTCTCGGACTCGGCGGCCCGGTTCCATCTGCTTGGATTGGAAGCGGCCGTCGGACGCGAGTTCCGGCTGGGCCTTTTCGGCCTGTACGTCCGCGCCGGCGCCGGGCTCTACCATTACAAACAGACCGTGACTTACGCCTACGTCCAGGACTACAAGGTCGACCGCTTCGCCCCGGCTGCGGTGATCGCGGCCGGGGTGAGAGGCTATCCCTGGCGCTTCCTCTATGTGTCGGCCGATGCGAAGTACGTGGTCCTGAGCGTCAAGCCGTACGGCGTCGCCGTGGACTTGGGCGGCTGGCGTCTCGGCGGCAGCCTGGGCTTCGTCTTTAAATAGGGGTACAGTTGCCTTTTTTAGGGGGGCAAGGTCATCGTACCCCTATTTATCCCCCGGTCTTTGCGCTATAATTTTTAGGTCACATGAAACTCCTGAAGATAGGCATTTCCGGCGTGCGCGGCATCGTCGGCGAGTCCCTGACTCCCAAGACGGTCATGGACTTCGCCGCCGCCTTCGGCGCTTTCGCCGAGGGTCGGCCGATCGTCCTCGGCCGCGACACCCGGATCCACGGCCCGATGCTTCGGTCCGCCTGTATTTCGGTCCTCCTCTCGGCCGGATGCGATGTGATCGACCTGGGAGTCTGCCCGACGCCCATCCTGCAGCACGCCGTGCGCGGCCTGGGAGCCGGCGGCGGCGTCTCCATCACGGCCGGCCATAACGACATCCAATGGAACGCCCTGGCCTTCATCAACGCCGAGGGCACCTACCTCAATCCTTTCCAAGGGACCGAGGTCCTCGACATCTACCACGTCGGGCGCTTCCGCAACAGCGATACGGACGGGCTGGGCGCGTTGATCGAGACGACGGCCCCGATCGAGGCCTATTTCAAGGCGTTAACCGGGTTCCTGGACGTCGGGGCCATCCGCCAAGCCCGCTTCAAGGTCGTCATCGACGCCTGCTCGGGGGCCGGAGCGCCGTTCCTGAAGACTTTCGCCGATCGGCTCGGATTCGATCTCATCCCGATCAACGACGAGCCCAACGGCTTCTTTCCGCACGACCCGGAGCCGAGGCCGCGCAACGCCCAGCAGGCGGTGTCGGTCCTCAAGGTCATCGGGGCGGACGCCGGCTTCCTGCTGAACAGCGACGTCAGCCGCGTCTCCACGGTCAGCGAAACGGGCGAAAGCCTGTCCGAGGAGTTCACCTTCCCCCTGGTCGCGGAATCGGTCCTGGCCCGCCGTCGGGGGCCGATCATCACCAGCTTCTCCACGTCCCGGATGATCGAGGACGTCGCCGGCCGGCGCTGCCCGCTGCTGCGGACCAAGGTCGGCCAATCCCACATCATCCATATCGCCCTGCAGGAGGAGGCCGTCCTGGCCGGCGAGGGAAGCGGCGGCATCGCCGCCCTGGATTTCCAGCCGGCTTTCGACGGCTTCCTGACCATGGGCCTAGTCCTGGAAACCATGGCCAAGTCCGGCCGGCGGCTGTCGGCGCTCGTCGGAGCCCTGCCCCGCTACCACATCGTCAAGGAAAAAATCGCCTGCCCGCCGGCCCGCATCCACGGCGTCGTGGCCGAAGTCAAAACCCTCTTCGGGGCGAAGGCGATCGACACGGGTGACGGCGTCCGGGTCGAGGACAAGACCGGCTGGGTCCAGGTCCGGGCCTCCTCCACCGAGCCCATGGTCCGGGTCATCGCCGAGGACCGCGACCGCGACAGGGCCCGGGCCCGGGCGGACGAAATCCTGCACGATCTCGAGCTGATGGTGCGATGAAGAGCAAGACGACCCTCAAGATTTCGATCTCCGGCGCCCGGGGCATCGTCGGCGACAGCCTGACGCCGCAGCTCGCGGCCGCCCTGGCCCAGGCCTTCGGCACCTACGTCGGCGGCGGCCCCGTCCTCGTCGGCCGCGACGCCCGCCGCTCGGGCGTCATGCTCTGCGAGGCCGTGGCGGCCGGGCTCCTGGCCGTCGGATGCCGCCCCGTCGACGTCGGCATCTGCGCCATTCCCTCCTTCCTCTTCCTGACCAAGGCCCAGCGGGCCGCGGGCGGCATCGCCGTGACGGCCAGCCACAATCCCAAGGAGTGGAACGGCCTCAAGTTCATCAGCCGCGACGGCCTTTACCTGACGCCGCGGCAGACCGAGGAATACCTCGATATCTACCATCA
>JAQULS010000164.1 GCA_028749235.1 Acidobacteriota bacterium
GGCGCTACAAGAGCTGGGACCAGCGCCTGGTCCAGTCCCGCGAGCGGAGGCTGACGCGGCGACTCTTCCGGACGGCCGGTCCGGCCGCGACCGCGGGGCTGATTCTTGACCTGCCCTGCGGCTACGGCCGCTTCGCGCCGCTTCTGGCCGGACTCGGCGCCCGGCCGGTCAACGCCGACCTTTCGCTCGAGATGGTCAAGCGGGCGGCCGAGGCGAGCGGCCGGCCCGGGGTCGCCGCCGACGCCAAGAACGGGCTGCCCTTCCGAAATGGGGCTTTCGGCGCCGTCTTCTGCATGCGGCTGTTCCACCACATCCACGACCCGGCCGAACGGCGGGCGGTGCTAGAGGAATTCGGCCGCGTCTCGGCCGGCTGGGCCGTCGTCTCCTACTACCGGGCCAACGCCCTGCACAAGGCTCAACGGGCGATCCGCCGCCTGCGCAAGAAGAGCCCGCGCAAAATCCGGATGATCGAAGGAGCCGGATTCACGGGCGAAGCGGCGGCGGCCGGCTGGACGGTCGTCCGCGACGCGGCGCTCTTCCGCGGCCTGCACGCGGCCCGGATCACCCTGCTGCGAAAGACGGGGATTTAAGCCGCCCGGCCGGGTCAGAAGGAGACGACGGCGGTCGTCCCCGGCCCCTCCGGCCAAGCCAGCTCGGCGTCGATCTGCGCGACCAGAAGTTCGACCATCTTCAGGCCGGTGCCCTCCCGGCCCGGCCTTCCGGCCGCCGCGGCCCGGCCCGCACCGTCGTCGGAAACCGAGAGAACCCCCCCGCCGGGACGGGACGACAATTCGACCCGGATTTCTCCCGAGACGCCCGCGGGATAGGCGTATTTGAAGGCGTTGATGATCAGCTCATTGAGGATGAGTCCCAGGGGCAGAGCCTTCTTGGTGCTCAAGGCCAGATCCTCGAGTCGCGTCGAGACCCGGATGCGTCGGTCCGGCGGGCCGTAGGATGAGGCCAAAGATTCGACGAGTTCGAGTATGTAGCTGCGAAAATGGATGACGTCGGCCCGGCCCGTCCGGTCGAGCTGTTCGTAAGCCCGGGAGATGGAGCCGATGCGGGTCCGCAGGTCGGCGATGATGGCCGCGAAGCGCGGGTCGGGCGTATCCTCCAGGCTCAATCCCAGCAGACTGGAGACGACGGTCAGGCTGTTCTTGACCCGGTGCTTGAGCTCCGACATCAAGAGCACTTTTTCCCTCAGGGACTGGTTGAGCTCCTCCTCGGCCTTGACCCGCTCGGTAATGTCGATGATGGTCGTCAGGAAGTAAAGGGGGGCTCCATCCGGGCTCCGGCGCAGGGAAGTGTTGACGTCGCCCCAGACAAAAGAGCCGTCCTTGCGCAGGTACCGCTTGACGAAGCGGGCCGAGCCTTTTTCGCCGGCCAGGACGGGCTCGAGCGCTTGCTGATTCATCTCGATATCGTCGGGATGGGTGATGTCTCTCCAATTCCGGTTTTCGAGCTCCTCGACCGTATAATCCAACATGTCGCCGAAGGCCTGGTTGACATGGAGTTCCCCGCCGGGGAGGGTGATCGACTTGGCGACCACGGAATAATCGAAGATGTATTTGAACTTGTCCTCCTCAATCTTGTTTTCGCCGATCAAGCGGTTGTTGACCATCAGGGTCAGGGCGAAGGCCATCAGGATGAAGAGCATCAGGTAGATGAGCAGAACGAAGATATCGAAGAGGCCGGTCCTGAAGAAGTCGTTCACGGCGATCGATCCGGCCAGGACGCCGGCGATCCGGATGGCGCTTGTCAAGGCAAGCGCGGCATAAACCCAACCGACGCCCTTGGTGATCCTCCGCTCGCCGGCCGGAGGCCGCCGCCAGACCAGGGCAACCCCATACAGGCTGATGAGAAGGGAGGCCGCGGCCAAAAGGATCGTCCGGGCCGCGAGGGAAGTCCGGACATAAGTGAAATAGGCGTGCCCGGCCGTAAAAGCGGCCAAGAGGACGTACGCGGGAAAGGGCGACCAGCGCCGGTTGACGAACCGGTTCAGCCCCATCAGGATCACGATCATGCTGGCGATCATCAGGGCGTTGGCAACCGTGATGGACAACCAGTCCGGAATCTCGCCGCGGGCGATGATCAGGGCCGTTCCGACCATCTGCAGGATGAATCCTTGCCACCAATAGCCCAACCCGGCAAAGCGGGCGCGGTTCTGCCGCCACAGGAGGATCAGGACCAGGATGCACAGGAAGGTTCCGATCAGATGGCTGACCATCACGGTCCGCATGTCCAACCAGTTCATAGAGGTCATCCCCCATAAATCATCGGATGCGCGGCGTTAGATTGGTCGCTCATCGAGCCTTAGACTCACTTCGCTTCGGTTGGATGATACCCTGCCGGGCCTGGGCCGTCAATAAACCCGTTCGATACACCGCGCTAGGAGCGTCCGTAGGATCCGAACTCGCGGGCCGCGTCGAACAGGGCCAGGACGTTGTCCGGCGGGACATCGGCCTGGATGTTGTGAACGTTGGCGAAGACATACCCGCCGCCCGGCATAAACGCCGCCAGGTTCCGCCGAACCTCCTCGCGGACCTCGGCGGGAGTGCCCCGGGGCAGGGTTTTCTGGGTATTCACGGCGCCGCCCCAAAAGGTCAGCCGGTCGCCGAAACGGGCCTTGAGCCCGGCCGGGTCCATGCCCCGGGCCGTGACCTGAACGGGGTTGAGGGCGTCGATGCCGTTGTCGAGAAGATCGGGGATATAAGGCAGGATCGAGCCGCAGGAGTGGTACCAGATCTTGGCCTTGGTCCGGGACTTGATGTAAGAAACGAGCCGCTTCTGCCGCGGCTGGACGATCGACCGGTAGATGCGGGGCGGGAAGAGCGGTCCGTCCTGCCCGGTCAGGTCATCGCCGATCATGATGACGTCGACGGCATCGCCGGCCTCGTCCAAGAAGCCGCGAAACCAGTCCATCCAATAGCCGAGCGTCTTGTCGATGATCGTTTCAAGGACCTCGGGCCGCTCCATCATATCGATGAACAGGTTCTCCAGGCCGCGCATGTACCAGCAAATCTCGTAGACGACGCCGGAGATGCCGGAGATCACGGCGTAGGGCGTCTCGCGGCGAAGGGTCAGGGCCCGCTCCCGCAAGCCGGCGAAGCGGCTGGGATCGCCGCCGCGGGGGAAGGGATAGTCCTTGATCTCCTCCAGGCTCAAGCCGGCCAGGGGGGAATGCGTGATGTCGAAGTAGTACGGGGAATCATCGGGCCGCGACCAGACGACGCCGAACTCGTCCTTAAAATCCTCCCAGGTCCGGCCGCCCTTCTCCCTCCGGACGATACTTCCCTTGAAGCTCTCCGGCGCGCCGGCCGCGACGTAGCGGGTATCGACGCCGAGCCGCGCCAGGACGGCCTCGGACGGCCGGGCCAATTGCTGGGCCAAGTCCATGATCTCGATTTTCTCGCGCCAGCCCAGCCGGGCCAGGAGGTTTTCATAGGCGACGCGGTGGATGCCGGTCTGGTTTCCGCCCAGGTCGATCGGGACGCGGTCGGGAACGCGGTGGTCGAGGGTAGTAAGGAGGCGCCGGCGCGAGGTCATAGCCGCTTCAGCGCTCATCGTCCCATCACCGCGGCGACATAGTTCCCGGCGCCGACGACGACGGTCGACAGCACCAGAATGAGCAAGCCGGCGGCCACCAGCCTCATCGTCCGCCGCCCGGAACCCTTCCATTCCCGCAGCCACAGGCCCCACAGGTTGCTGAACAGGATGATGAAGGCCATGTGGATCGTCCAGCTCGAGAAGTCGTAGCGGCCCATGCGGGTCGTGCCCATGCCGTAGAAGAAGAATTGCAGGTACCAGGTCACCCCCGCCAGGGCGGAGAAGATCAGGTTGGGCCAGAAGGGAGCGCGATCCTTCGGGGCCGAAGGATCGACGCGCGCGGCGGGATCGGCGACAGCGTGCGCTTTGCGGCGATTCCGCCGCAGCAGGATGCCGCACCAGATCGCGTTGGTGGTGAATCCTCCAGCCAGGGCCACGATCATGACCGGGAAGTTCTGGAACAGGTCCGGCGTGCCCATGCCCACGGCCCGCGCGGCGATGGGCTTGCCGACGGCGTAGGCAAAGGCCATGCACGAGCTCATGATGCCGGAGAAAACCGCCACCCAGAGGCCCTTGACGAAATTGAATTCGGGCAAAACCGCCTTGCGGTCCGCGGCCGGAACCTCCTTCTCGCGCCGCGCTCCGGCCCGGCCGCAAACGGCGATGCCGGCCAGGCAGACGACGACGCCGGCCAGGATGATCCGGCCGGAGAGGATGGAGGCCAAGCTCCCGATCTGGCCCTGGAAGACGGGCGGGACGATGGTGCCGAAGACGGCGCAGAAGCCGAGGGCGAGGGCCATTCCCAGGCTGAGGCCCAGGTAGCGCATCGACAGCCCGAAGGTCAGGCCGCCGACGCCCCACAGCACGCCGAATAGGTAGGTCAGCAGGAGGCTGCGGGAGGGCGCGCCGCGCAGGACTTCGATAAGCCGAGGGGAGGTCAGCGCCGCCGCGACCCAGGGCGCGATGAGCCAGCTGAAGACGCCGCCGACCAGCCAGTAGAGCTCCCAGGCCCAGCCGCGAACGCGTTTATAGGGCAGGTAGAAGCTGCCGGCGGCAAGACCGCCCAGGGCGTGAAGAAAAACGCCGAGAAAAGGCTGGGCGATCATTGCGGCTAGATTACATCCCCTCCAGCCGAAAATCAACGCCCCGCTGCCTTGACTTCAGCCGGACGAAAAGGGAGAATACCCCTTCATTTCCATCCATTTGCCCGAATTTTAGGGAAGCCTGACGGATCGGATAGAGATTCGGATTTTCATCGGAGGAGAGACACTCATGACATTGCTCGAAAGCCTAAAAGAGAAGGCCAAAGCCAACCCTAAACGAATCGTTTTGCCCGAGGGCGAGGAGCCCCGCACGGTCAAAGCGGCCGTCCAGATCCTGCAGGAAAAGCTGGCCAACGTCGTCCTGGTCGGGAACCGGGCCAAGATCGAAGCGGTGGCCAAGGAGCAGGGCGTCGATGTCTCCGGCGTCGCCTCGATCGACCCCGCCACCTCGCCCAAGTTCGAGGAATACGCCCAGACCTACTGCGAGATCCGCAAGGCCAAGGGCGTGACCATCGAGCAGGCCCGCGCCTTGATGGCCGACACCGTCTTCTACGGGACCATGATGGTCCACAAGGGCGAGATGGACGGCCTCGTCTCGGGGGCCGTGCACTCGACCGGCGACACCATCCGGCCCGCCCTGCAGATCATCAAGACCAAGCCGGGGATCAACATCGTCTCCAGCTCGTTCATCATGATCGTACCCGACTGCGAGTACGGCGACCAGGGCAAGTTCGTCTTCGCCGACTGCGCCGTCATGCCCGCCCCGACCGATTCCGAGCTGGCCCAGATCGCCATCGCCTCGGCCGAGACGGCCAGGATCCTCGGCGGCATGGAGCCCCGGGTGGCCATGCTGTCGTTTTCGACCTACGGCTCGGCCAAGCACGAGCTGGTCGACAAGGTCAAGCGGGCCGCGGCCCTGGCCAAGGAGATGGCGCCCGGGCTTAAAGTCGACGGCGAGATGCAGGCCGACGCGGCCATCATCCCCAAGATCGGCAAGTCCAAAGCGCCCAACTCGCCCATCGCCGGCCAGGCCAACGTCCTGGTCTTCCCGGACCTTCAGTCCGGCAACATCGCCTACAAGCTGGTCGAACGGCTGGCCAAGGCCCAGGCCATCGGCCCCATCCTGCAGGGCATCGCCAAGCCGGTCAACGACCTGTCCCGCGGCTGCTCGGTCGACGACATCGTCCACCTGGTGGCCATCACCTCGCTCCAGGCGGCCGGCCTGTAAAGGCGCGCCCGGACGAAGAAGAGATTAAGGAGCACCCCATGATCGTTCTGTCCCTGAACTGCGGCAGTTCCTCCGTCAAGTACCGCCTGTACGATTACACCAAGAAGGAAACCCTGGCCACCGGCGTCGTCGAGCGGGTCGGCATCGGCAAGAGCTACATCAGCCAAGCCGGCCTGGGCCGCGAGCCGATCAAGCTCGACCACGAGTGCGGCAACCACAAGGACGCCATCAAGCTCATCATCGACACCCTGCTCGACGCCAAGAACGGCGTCCTGGACGACCTTAAGTCCATTTCGGCGGTCGGCCACCGGGTCGTCCACGGCGGCGACAAGTTCACCAAGTCCGTCCGGATCACCCCGGAGACCCTCGCCGCCTTCAAGAGCCTGTTCAGCTTGGCTCCCCTCCACAATCCGCCCAACGTCCTGGGCATCGAGGCGGCCATGGAAGTCCTGCCGGGCATCCCCCACGTGGCCATCATGGACACCGCCTGGCACCAGACCATGCCGGCCCACGCCTATATGTACGCCCTGCCCTACGACTGGTACGAGAAATACGGCGTCCGCCGCTACGGTTTCCACGGCACCTCGTTCCTCTACGTGGCCAAGCGGGCCGCGCTCCTGCTGGGCAAGGACCCCTTCAAGACCAACCTGGTCTGCCTCCACATCGGCAACGGCGTCTCGGCCAACGCCATCAAGGACGGCGTTTCCTACGACACCTCGATGGGCCTGACCCCGCTCGAGGGACTGGTCATGGGCACCCGGTCCGGCGACCACGACGCAGCCATCGACCTGATGGTCATGGAGAAGGAAGGCATCGCCCCGGGCAAGATGAGTGATATCCTGAACAAGAAGTCGGGCGTCCTGGGCATCACCGGTAAGTACACCGACCGCCGCGACATCCAGGTGGCGGCCGAGGCGGGCGACGCCCGGGCCCAGCTGGCTATCGATGTCGAGGCCTACCGGGTCAAGAAATACATCGGCGCCTACTCGGCCGCCATCGGCGGCGCCGACGCCATCGTCTTCACGGCCGGGGTCGGCGAGATGTCGGACCTTATCCGCGAGAAGTCACTCGAGGGCCTGGAGTTCATGGGCATCAAGCTGGACAAGGCCAAGAACGCCCTGGCCAAGACCCGCAACGCCGAGACTGAGATCTCGGCCGCCGACTCCAAGGTCAAGATCTTCGTCATTCCGACCGACGAAGAGCGGGTCAACATCGAAGACGTCATCGCCATCCTC
>JAQULS010000034.1 GCA_028749235.1 Acidobacteriota bacterium
TGGCTGCCGGCCGAGATCTCGTAGAACCTGCCGACGTTGATGATCGAGTCTACCTGCGGGCAGAAGTCCTCTTTCTTCAGCTTGAACCTGTCCACCGTCGCCTTGCAGGCGTAGAGCTTGCAGCCGGCGTCGGCGACCATTTCAATGAACTCGGGCACGGGCGGGATGTCGATCTTGTCCATGGTCTTCTTCATCATCCCCGTGGCCATGGCCGACATGCCGGGGATCGCGCCCAGCCAGGTCACCATGTGCATCCCGGGATTGCCGACGGTGGCGATTTTGATCTTGGACATCCGCTTGCTGACGACCGCGTCCAGACCGAAGAAGGTAAAGAAGAGGCTGGCTTCGATGCCCTCCATGCGGGCCCCGTTGGCCATGATCAGGCCCGGGTAGACGCCGTCCAGCCCGCCCTTGGATATGATGATCGAGACTTTTTTGATCTTGTCGTCCATGGTGCCTCCCAGCCTGCGGCGCCGCCGCCGTCAGACGCAGCCCTCGGGCTTTTTGAGACCGGCGATCTTGGCCGCCTTCTTGGCCGGCCCGCCGGGAAAGAGCTCGTAAAGCTTTTTGGTGCTGATGACGCCGCTCTTGTTGAGCTTGCGGATGCTCGGCGCTTGGCCGCCGGCCTTGAACTCCTGCTGCATGAACTCGAGGACCTGCCAATGGGCCGGGGTCAGCTCGGCGATCCCCTCTTCCCCGGCAATGGCCGCGGCGATGTCGCGCGTCCACTGCCCGAAATCGGTCAGGTAGCCTTCCGCGTCGACGTCGACGGCGGCGTTGGCCAGCGTTTTTTGGGGCATGGTCTTTTCTCCCGAGGCTTGAGATTTCCCGCCCGGCGGTCAAGCCGGGCGCTTCTTGCCGGCCATCTTCATCCGGGCCGGGACGAACGGGATGCGGCGGCCCGGTAAAAGCAAATGCCAGTAGATCCAGCGAAAGGCCAGCTTGCTCCAGTGATTGAGCCGGCTGGGCTTGAGCAGGGGCAGCGGGCCGATGACCGGGAAGGGGAACTTGCCGGGCAGGGGCTCGGTCTCATAATTGAAATCAATCAGGAAAGCCCTGCCCCGGCCCGTCTCGACGAAGCAGTTGGCGTGGCCGTCGAAGCCCGGCTCGAGCGGCCGGCCCTCGATGGCCCGCAGGACGTTGCCGGCCAGGGTTTCGGCCTGGAAATGGACGACCGAGCCGGCCTTGGAGGAGGACAGATCGGTGGCGTCGCCGATGGCGAAGATGTTTTCGTGCGCCTTGGACCGGAGGGTCCGGGGATCGGTCGGCAGGAACCGGAATTCGTTGCCCAGTCCCGAGCGTTCGATCATCTCCGAGCCCATGTTCGTCGGCACGGTGACCAGGATGTCGTAGGCGATCTCCCGGCCGTCGAAGCCGATGAGCACGCGGGCGGCCGCATCGATCCGCTCGGCGTTGAAGTCGGGGACGATGGCGATATTCTTCTCTTCGAGCATGTGGCCCAGGACGGCCGAGGCAACGGGCTTGGTGAAGGCTCCCGGAAGCGGGGTGACGTAGACGATATTGAACCGGTCGCGCTTGCCGTGGCGGCGCAGGCAGTCGTCGCAAAAGAAGGCGAATTCCAGCGGCGCCACGGGGCATTTGATGGGCGTTTCATTGATGTGGACGACGATCGTCCCGCCGTAAAGGCCTTTAAGCTTGGCGGCCAGGGCTTCGGCCCCGTCGGGCGTATAGAAGTCGAAGATGGTGTCCCGCCAGCCGTCGAGCATGCCGGGGGTCTCCGCCGGCTGGATTTCGGTTCCGGTGGCGACAATGAGGTAATCGTAGGGGATGGTTCGCCCGTCCCGGAGCCGGACGGCGTTCGCGGCTGCATCGATGCGGTCGATCTCGGCCAAAACGAACTCCACGCCGCGGGGCAGGAATTTCGACCTGGGCTTGACGATCTGCTCCCGTTTGAGAAAACCGAAGGGAATGAACAGGAAGCCCGGCTGGTAATAGTGCTCGTCATCCCGATCGATGACGGTCAAGGACCATTCCGAGCGGTCCAAGCGCTTGCGCAGAAGGTTGGCCGCGACGGTGCCGCCGGTTCCGGCGCCGCAAATGACGAGATGTCTCATGGCCGGCCTCCTGCGCGCCCGGGGGGCGGTCTCAAACGAATGTTCCTACAAATTATATCGGTTTACTACGCGCAAGGCAAGTCGAGGGGCGGCCGTTCCCGCCCGGGCCCCCTATTTCGCCGCGGCGTAGGCCCGCTGGGGATCGACGCGGAACGTCCAGGGCAGGCCGGCTTGATTAGGGCCGGCGGAACAAGTATAAATGCCCTAATGACCGACCATCCGGAGCCGGGCGAGAAGAGACGTCCTTTCGCCTCGGTTCCCTCGAATCCCGCCGGAGAGACCCGCTCGAATCGGCCGTGCGTCCGGCCCCTGCCGTTCGTCCCGTCCGAGCCGAAGGCCGGCGGCGATGCGCTTCTGAAGCTCTTAGATCAATCGCGATAGGCCGGCCGAAAATACGGCCGGCGCAAGGGCGAGGCGGAATCCGGCCTCGACTCGCGGGAGGAGTTGGCCATGAGAAAAGCGGGCCTGTTGAAAGCAGCGGCATTCCTGGCCGGGCTCGGCCTGAGCCTGGCCTATGCCCGGCCGGCGGCCGCCACGGATATGTTCCGCAACCGGTTCCTCCGCCTGACGATCGAGGACGGTCTGTCCCAGGGCTCGGCCCTGACCGTCCTCCAGGACCGGCTCGGCTTTCTGTGGATCGGGACCGAAGACGGCCTGAACCGGTACGACGGCAAGAGTTTTCGCATTTACCGCCAGACCCCGGCGGCGAACAGCCTGTGCGACAAGTGGATTCGGGTTCTTTTCCTGGACTCCCGCGGCACGCTTTGGATCGGCACGCCCAACGGCCTCAACCGGTACAACGAGAAAACCGATGATTTCGCCCGCATCCTCTATGGCCCGGACGATCCCCAAAACCCGGGCGGCCGGGACGTCACATCCATCGCCGAGGATGCCCAAGGCCGGCTGTGGATCGGGACGAACGGCGGGGGCTTGAACGCGTTCGATCCCCGAACCGGCAAGCGCCTGGTTTATCGGCACGATCCGAACGATCCCGCGTCCCTGAACCACGATGTCATCAACGCCATCATGGCCGGCCGGGACGGAAAGCTCTGGCTGGGAACGGCGGCGGGCTTGGGCCGCCTCGATCCGGCAACGGGCCGTTTCACCCGCTTCGTTCACGATGCCCGCGCCGCCCGCAGCCTCTCCCACGACCGCGTTCTGGCCGTCTTCGAAGACAACCGGGAACGCCTCTGGATCGGGACCGAAGGCGGCGGCCTGAACGTCTTGGACCGGGCTTCGGGCCGCTTTACCCGGTACCGGCACGACGCCGCCGACCCCTCCAGCTTGAGCCATGATATCGTCAACACCATATTCCAGGACGGCCGCGGACGCCTCCTCGTCGGCACGCTGCAGGGGTTGAGCGTCTTCAACGAGGACACCGGGCGGTTCCAAGTCCTGCGCAACGATGCCGCCGATCCCGGCAGCTTGAGCTACGATTACATCATCTCCCTTTTCGAGGACCGGACCGGCATCCTGTGGATCGGGACGCGCGGCCGGGGCCTGAACAAATTCGTCCCCGACCGCGAACGCTTCAGCCTGATCGAAAGCCGGCCCGACGCCCCCGACAGCCTGGTTTCGAATTATATCCGGGCCATCGCCGAGGACGGCCAGGGCCGGCTCTGGATCGGAACGGAAGACAAAGGCCTGGACCGGCTCGACCGCCGGACGGGAAAAGTCGTCCATTTCGCCCACGATCCCCGGCGGCCCGGGGGCCTGAGCGGCAACAACGTCTACGCGGTCCGGATCGCGCCGGACGGGACGGTCTGGATCGGCATCCTCGGCGGCGGCATCGACCGGTACGATCCCAAGCGGAAACGGTTCACCCATTTCCGGCATTCCGAACGCGATCCCGGCAGCCTGAGCAGCGACGAGATCCGCTCCCTGTGCCTGGATTCCAAGGGCCGGCTGTGGGTGGGCACCAACGGCGGCGGGCTCAACCGGCTCGATCCCGGGCGGAAATCCTTTATCCGCTATGCTCACGATCCGAACGATCCTAAAAGCCTCAGCCACAATCTCGTCCGGACCGTCTTTGAGGACCGCTCCGGAACGATTTGGGTCGGGACCTTCGGCGGCGGCCTCAACCGCTGGGATCCCGGCCAGGATCGATTCGTCCGCTTGCGGAAGGAAGCCGACGGAAGCGGTTTGTGCAATGACTTCGTCATGGCTTTGGACCAGGATGCCAAGGGGAACCTTTGGATCGGAACCAACGACGGCGTCAACAAGCTGGATCCGGCCACCGGAAAAACCACCTGCATCACCGACCGGGACGGTCTGCCCAACAGCTCGGCTTATGGCCTCCTGGTCGACGCCAAGCAGATGGTTTGGATCGCCAGCAACCGGGGCCTGGCCCGCCTCGATCCGGAGTCCGGAGCCATCAAGGCCTACGACGTCGCCGACGGGCTGCAGGGCAACGAGTTCAACGGGGGGGCCAGCTTCCGAGCGGCCTCGGGCGAGATGTTCTTCGGCGGGACGAACGGTCTTAACGCCTTTTTCCCCGGGCGGATCACCGACAATCCGTATCCTCCGGCCGTCGTCCTGACCGGCTTCCAGATCTTCAACAAGCCCGTCCCCGTCGGCGGGGAGATCAACGGCCGGGTCGTCCTGGAGCAAGCCATCTCCGGGATCAAGTCCATCCGCTTGAGCTATCGGGCCCGGATGATCTCCTTCGAGTTCGCCGCCCTCCATTTCGCCGCCCCGGAGAAGAACCGTTTCGCCTACCGAATGGAGGGGTTGGAAACGGACTGGAACGAGGTCGGCGGGCGCAACTATGCCGGCTATTCCAACCTCAAACCCGGCCGCTATGTCTTCCGGGTCAAGGCGGCCAACAACGACGGCATCTGGAACGAGGCGGGCGTTTCGCTGGCCGTACGGATCGTGCCGGCCGTCTGGATGACCTGGTGGTTCAGGGCTCTGTTCGTGCTCGGCTTGGGCCTGGCCGCCGCGGGCTTCGTCTGGCGCCGGGTCGGCGCCGTCCGCCAGCGGGCGGCCGACTTGGAAATCAAGATCCAAGCCCGCACGGCCGAGCTCCGCGAGCAGATCGTGGTCCGAGAAAAGGCCGAGGCGGAGCTCGATAAGCGCCAGAAGTTCCTGGAGGCGACCCTGTTCGGGTCCTCCAACGCCATCGTCGCCACGGACGCCCAATCCAACATCATCGAATGGAGCCGGGGAGCCGAGCGGATCTTCGGTTGGCGGCGCAACGAAGTCCTCGGCCGGAACATCGACGACGTGGTTATCCGGCCCGAATTCAAGGACGAGGCCGTCCGTCTCCAATCCGCCTCGCTGGGCGGCAAGGCCTTGAACTCGATCGAAGCCATCCGCCACCGCAAGGACGGCACGCCCATCAACGTCATAGTCGGAGGCTCGCCGGTCATCCTCGGCGGCACCATCGCCGGCTCGGTGGCCGTCTACACCGACATCACCGAGCTCAAGCGGGCCGAGGCCGCCGCCCGCGAGGCCAGCCGGGCCAAGAGCGAGTTCCTGGCCAACATGAGCCACGAAATCCGGACCCCGATGAACGGCATCTTCGGCATGACCGAGCTGGCCCTGGAGACCGAGCTCAATCCCGAACAGCGCGAATACCTGGAGGGCGTCAAGACCTCGGCCGAGGCCCTGATGACCATCATCAACGACATCCTGGATTTCTCCAAGATCGAGGCCCGCAAGATCGACCTGGAGGCCATCCCCTTCCGGCTGCGCGACACGATCCACGCCATCGTCTCCGGGGTCGCCGTGCTGGCCGAGAAGAAGGGCCTGGAAATCGCCTACGATATCCCCGCCGACGCGCCGGACGGCCTGCGCGGCGACCCCGGCCGCCTGCGCCAGGTTCTGACGAACCTGCTGGCCAACGCCATCAAGTTCACCACCCACGGCGAAGTGGTCGTCACGGTCTCGGTCGAGCAGCCGGCGGCGGACCGGGCCCGTTTCCACTTCCAGGTCCGCGACACCGGCATCGGCATCGCCCCGGACAAGCTCAACCTCGTCTTCGAGCCCTTCACCCAGGCCGACACGTCCACCACCCGTCTCTACGGCGGCACCGGTTTGGGCCTGGCCATCTGCAGCCAGCTCGTCGAGCTGATGAACGGCCGGCTCTGGGCCGAGAGCGAGGAGGGCAAGGGCAGCGTCTTCCACTTCACGGTCGACCTGGAACTGGACGAGTCCGCGGCCGGGGAGCGGGATCGGATCGCCTACGATGACCTGCGGGGCCTGCCCGTGCTGGTGGTCGACGACAACGCCACCAACCGGCGCATCCTGCTCGAGATCCTGGCCAACTGGGGCATGAAACCGGTCGCCGCCGAGGGGGCGGCCCAAGCCCTGGAGCGCCTGCGGGCATCCGCCACCGAAGGCCGGCCTTTCCGGCTCATCCTCACCGATGCCAACATGCCCGATCTGGACGGATTCGACCTGGCCGGACGGGTCAAGGAGGATCCCGACTTCGGCAATGCCGTCATCATGATGTTGAGCTCGTCCGGCTTCCGCGGCGATTCGGCCCGCTGCCGGCAGCTCGGTCTGGCCGCCTACCTGACCAAACCGGTCAAGCAATCGCAGCTTCTGGACGCCATCATGCTGGCCCTGGGCACACCGTCCGACAAGTCGGCCGGGGCCTCGCTCATCACCCGCCATACCCTGATCCCGTCCCATGTCCGCTACTCCATCCTCCTGGCCGAGGACAACATCATCAACCAGAAGCTGGCCGTGCGGATCCTGGAGAACCGGGGCCACAAGGTCACGGTGGCCGGCAACGGCCGGGAGGCGCTGGAAGTCCTGGAGAAAGGCTCCTTCGACGTCGTCTTGATGGACGTCCAGATGCCCGAGATGGACGGCTTCCAGGCCACCGCCGCCATTCGAGCCAAGGAGAAGGACGGCAAGGGCCACCTGCCGATCGTGGCCATGACCGCCCACGCCATGGCCGGCGACCGCGAGAAATGCCTGATGGCCGGGATGGACGATTACGTCGCCAAGCCGCTCAAACCCGTCGACCTGTTCCAGACGCTCGAGCGGGTGGTGGAGAGCCGCGGCCGGGAAGCTTAGGGCCGGTTCGATCCGCTCCGCCGGCACGATCTGCCGTATAATGCGGGCATGAACCGCCTTTTGTTCGAGCGCATGCCCAAAGTGGAGCTCCATGTCCATCTCGAGGGGGCCATTCCCCCCGATACGCTCCGGCTCCTGGCCGGGAAATACGGCCGCCGTTTGGATGAGGACCCCGGCTGGCCGGTCCTGCGCGACCGGACGTTCCGGGACTTCCGCGATTTCGTATCCGCCTGGATGCTCATCAGCGGCTGTCTGCGGGAAGCCGAGGATTACACGCTGATCGCCGAAGCCGCGGCCCGTGAGTTCATTCGAAGCAACACCCGCTACGCCGAGGTCCTCTATTCCCCCACCCTGGATGCCGTCAAGCCCATCGGCGTCCAAAGGATCACCGAGGCCGTGGCCGCCGGTTTCGCCGGCCAACGCGGCCGGCTCGAGGTCCGCCTCGTGGCCGACGCCGTCCGGGACAATGATCCCGCCGAAACCCTGGCCCTGGCCGAAGCCCTGGCCGAGATGAGGCACCCGCTCGTAGCCGGAATGGGGCTCGGCGGCTCGGAAGCCGGCCACCCCCCCGCGCCCTTCGCCCCGGCTTTCGAGCGGGCCCGCCGGGCCGGCCTGCGGACCGAAGCCCACGCCGGCGAGACGGCCGGCCCGGAAAGCATCCGCCAGGCGCTGGATTCGCTCCATGTCGATCGGGTCTCCCACGGCATCCGGGCGGAGGAGGACCCGTCCCTCCTCGACCGGCTGGGCCGCGAGAGGATTCCCCTGGCCATGTGCCCGACGTCCAATTGGCGATTGCGGGCGGTGCCCGGCCTCGAAGCCCACCCGGCCGTGGCTTTCCTTCGCCGCGGGCTGGCGGTCCATTTGGCCACCGACGATCCCGCAATTTTCGGCTGCGATCTGGCGGGAGAATTCACCCGTATGGACGAAGCCTTCCGCCTGGAGGAGGGCGAAGTCCGGGCCCTCCTTCTCAATGCCGTCGATGCGGCCTGGTGCCCGGACCGGGACAAGGCGCGCTTGCGGGCCGAGATCGCCGCGTTCTTCGCCGAGGAAGGGGCGGCGAGCCGCGGCGCTTGATCGGACCCGTCCGGGCGTGTCAATATAAGCCCATGAATCCCATCAGCCACGTTTGTTCCGTATGCGGCGCCACGGCGACGGTCGCGGAGGGCGCCAGCGTCCCGGTCTGTTGCGGGCTGCCGATGAAGCCGGAGCCCTTGCCCGTCTGCACGAGCGCCCAAACGGCCGAGATGTCCCGGTCGGCCGATCCGGACTGTCCCTGCGACGAGGGCACCGGAGCCAAATCGAAGAGCTGACCGCTTCTCATGGCCCGCCCCGGACTCCTCGAACTGGTCGATCGGGCGCGTTCCGAAAGGCGTCGGCTGGTCGCTCCTCTGCTTGGCTTCCCGGGCGTGGAAATGGCCGGCTCGAACATCAAGCTGGCCCAGCAGAACTTCGGCGAACATTACCGGGCCGTCAAGATCCTCGCCGACCGATTCGCGCCCGACCTGATCTTCCCCCTGATGGACCTGTCCGTCGAAGCCAACGCCATCGGCCGGACCACGGTCTTCCCGCGCGAAGACTCGGCCACCGTTGTCCGGGAGCCGTTCCACGTCGGGGACATCGACCGGATGCAGGATATCCGGATCGCCTTCGACAGCCGCATCCTCTGCCTGGTCGAAACCCTGAAGATGATGTCCATCGGCCTGCCGTCCGCGATCCTCAAGGGCGCCTACGTCGTCGGACCGTATACCCTGGCCGGCCTGATCATGGGGGCCGACGAGGCGGCGATGGCCACCCTGACCGACAAGGACGGCCTGCACCGGCTGTGCGGCTTCGCGGCCGAGAAGGTCCGGGAATACGGCCGCCTTCTGATCAGCGCCGGGGCCGAGGTCATCGCCATCCTCGAGCCGACCGCCGTCATGCTCGGCCCGTCCCAGTTCCGGGAATTTTCGGCCGAATACGTCCAGGATCTGGCCCGACGCTTCCGCCGCTCCGGAGTCGCCTCGATCTACCATGTTTGCGGCCATACCATGCACCTGGTCGAGGCCATGGCCGCGTCCGGGGTGGCCGGCCTGAGCCTCGACTCGCCCGAGATGGGAGTCGACCTGCGCCTGGCCGCCAAGCGCGTTCCCCCGGAGACGATCCTGATCGGCAACATCAGCCCGACCGCCGTGATGCTGCACGGCACGCCCGAGCGGGTCCGGGCCGAGGTCGAAGCGCTCCTGGCCGGGCTGGAGGGCGTCGATCGTTTCGTCCTGTCCACGGGCTGCGACATGCCCCAGGAAACGCCTCCGGCCAACATCGACGCCTTCATGCGGGCCGGACGGGATCACAGACCATGAGGAAAGCCGCCGCGGCCCGCGACGGAGTCGTCGTCATCGGCGGCGGCGCGGCGGGGCTCCCGGCGGCGATCGCGGCCGCCCGGGCGGGCGCGGCGGCGGTCATCCTGGAACGGCTCCCCCGCCCCGGGAAGAAGATCCTCGCCACGGGCGGGGGCCGCTGCAACTTGAGCCACGAACCGCTTGCGGCGAGCGCCTTCGCATCGGCCCCTCCGACCCTCATCGAGTCCGTTCTCGGACGGCCCGGCGGGAATGCGACCCTGGATTTTTTCCGCGGTCTCGGCCTGGCCACGTCGGTCGAGGACGGACGCGTCTACCCGGTCACCCGTCAGGCCGCCACGGTCCTGAAGCTTCTCGAACGGGAAGCCCGGGAGCGCGGAGTCGCGGTGGAAACCGGATGCGAAGTGACGGACCTGAAGCCCCGCGGCGGAGGATTCACGCTCGCCGCCGCGGACGGCCGCACCTTCGCGGCCCGCGCGGTGATCCTGGCGGCGGGAGGCAAATGCTACCCGGCCTTGGGCTCGAACGGAAGCGGATACGATCTGGCCCGGGGATTCGGCCACCGGATCGTCCCGCCGGTGCCGAGCGCCGTCCCGCTCGTCGTCAAGGACAAGCTCTGCCATCTGCTGCAGGGTTTGAAGCTCGCGGCCCGGGTCTCGGCCCTGGTCGGCGGCCGGGTCGTCGCCCAAGCCGAAGGCGACCTTCTTTTCGCGGCCTACGGGCTCTCGGGCACGGCCGTTCTCGACGTCAGCGAACCGCTGTCCATCGCTCTGAACCGGGAGGGTCGCGGGGACGCGGCCGTGGCCGTCGATCTCGTCCCCTTCCTTTCCCTCGAAGACCTGGCCAAGGAATTCCGCGGGAGGCTCGACGCCGGCTGGCTCGAGTCCGACCTGGCCTCCGGGCTCCTGCCTGAAAAGCTGGCCGCTCTCGCGCCGTCCTTCGTCCCGACGTCTTCGGCGTCCCTCGAAGCGCGAGCCGGGGCTCTGGCCGCCGCCCTTAAAGACAAGCGCCTGGCCGTGCTGGGAACGAGGGGCTGGAACGAGGCCGAGTTCACATCGGGCGGCGTGGATGCCGGCGAGGTGGACCCGGCGACGCTCGAGTCTCGGAAACAGCCGGGGCTTTTCCTGGCCGGTGAAGTCCTCGACGTCCAGGGCCCGCGGGGCGGCTACAATCTGGCCTGGGCTTGGACCAGCGGGCTCGTCGCCGGCGCCGCCGCGGCTCGTGCGGCCGGCGCTTAATCCTCTTTTTTTTAGTTCATCTCGCGTCTCCGGGAAGAGTATGCGGGCGTTGGGAGATGAACCTTACCAGCGGTCGGTCCGGAACGGCGAAGCCGGCAGGCCCTGCTTGTTGGCCAGGTTGGGCACGGCCATCTGGTGCCATCCGAACCGGACCGCCTGGGGAGCCGGGACGCGGGGGTTGGAGACGACGATCGTGTCGCCGTCGATCTTCGCTTCGGCCCGGTAGAAGATGTGGTCGGGGCCCGCGATCTCGAACCATTTCACGGCTTGGCCGTCGTTGGTCGTCAGGCCGCCGCCGACGGAATCGAACGAGATCCGGGCCTTCCCGCCCTCCACCGTCATCGACCTGTAAAGCGGCCCCGAACAGACCAGGCCCGTTTCGCCGTAAGCCTTGGCCCGCGCCCACAGCGACAGGCGGTATCCGACGTCGCGCTTGTTGCGCGGGTGGATGTCCATCAATTCGGTGATGTCGGTGATTACGGCCATGCCGGTAAACGGCATGCGGAGGATGTTCGACTGGGCTTCCCAGATCAACGGCAGGCGCAGGAAATCCGGCACGTCGCCGCCGGCGTAGTCCCGATTGTAGGCGTAATAGTACGGAGCCAGCTGGACGTAGAAGAAGTACAGGTCGGGCGTCTTCCAAACCTCACGCCAGCCCAGGATCAGGGCTTCCATCTTCTTTTCGTAAGCCAGTGTGTCATTGCGGTTGTTCTCGCCCTGATACCAGATGGCGCCCCGGATCGGGAAGGGAACCAAGGCGTGGATCATGCCGTTGTAAAGGCCGGTCGGCGTCTGCGGGGAATCGAACGGATGGACGGGCTGGACGGGCTTGCCCGGCAAGGGATCTCCCGAGGCCAGGGCCTTTTTCATCTCGCCGAGCCAAGACTGCCAGGCGGGGAGGGTTTTCGCCAGAGCCGCGCGGTAGTCCGCCTCGCGACGCTCGGTCGCAGCGAGAATGGGGGCGACGGACGGTACCGCGTTGAAGCCGGCCGGCGGCGTCCAGGGCTCGATATCCGTGCCGCCCCAGGACGAATCGATCAGCCCGATAGGGACGTCGAGGGTCTTCAGCAGCTCGAGCCCGTAATAATAGCCGATCGCGGAAAAAGGCCCGGCCGTCGCCGGCGTGCAGAGCGTCCACTCCGTCTCGATGTCGTCCAACGGCTCGGCGGAAATGCGCTTGGGAACGCTGTACAGGCGAAGACGCGGCTGGTCGGCCCGCAGGACCTCGGGAGTCGGACTGTAGACCGAGGACAGCGGCCACTCCATGTTCGACTGCCCGGAGCAGACCCAAACTTCGCCCGCCAGGATGTCCTTGACGACGACCGCGGGACTCTTGCTTCCCTGCACGGTCAGCTCGAACGGCCCGCCGGCCTTGAGAGCCGGGAGGGTCGCCGCGAATCGCCCGTCCAAACCGGCCTTGACGGACGTCGCGGCGCTTCCCAGCTTGACGGAGATGCTTTCGCCCGGCTCGGCCCAACCCCAAACGGCGACGGGCTTGTCCCTCTGGACGACCATGTGGTCGCCAATCACGGAAGGAAGCCGGATGGCGGCGGACAAAGCCGCGGCTCCAGGGAGGAGAAGGGCGATCAGGAGGAGGGCGGGAAGTCGGCGGCGGGTTTGATTCATGATATTCACGCTCCTGGGAATGCTCCGTCGTGCTCTTGACGACGGAGGCTATCGTTCGTCCCGCGCTCCGCCGCAGGCGAGGCTCGGGATGGTTCGGGCGACGGGGCGGATCAGGCTTCCTCGACGACGGTCCAGCCGATGGCGGCGGCCAGGGCCTTGACCGGTTCGGCGATGTCGCCGTACGCCGTCACCCGGTGCCAGCCCCAGCGGTCCCACATCGTGAACAGCTTTTCGAAATCGCCGACCGGTTCAGCCACGAGCTTGGTCCGGCAGGCCCGGTCGTCGGGATCGTTGCCCACGGCCTTGGCCCGGTGCAGGAGGATTTCCTTGCGGTCCTGCGAGACCTCGATCGAAGTGGTCATCCAGCCGGCCGGAAGGATCGACCGCACGGAAGCGCCCTGCCGGTCCTCGGAATGGGTCAGGATCTCGAACGGGTTGACCGCGCCGCGGGGACCGAAGGGCCGGTTCGAAGCGACGCAATGGGCGTAGATGATCGTCCGATGGGACGTGTCCATAACCGGGTCGGAGATGTAGCCGGGCCGACCCTGGGTCATGACCGCCACAGCGGTCATGGACGCGGTCGAGGCCACGTCGCACTCGCAGGCTCCGACCAGTCCCTCGTTGCACAGCTCATGGAAGCCCAGGCAGGGATAGGCGTGGATATGGCCGCCGTAGAAGCCGCCCAGGCAGTTGACGGTAATGGCGTTGGCGCCCCGGGCCTTGAGGACGGCCTTCTGGCCGAGGTACATGGCGGCGGAATTGACCAGCTCCTCGCGGCTGACGCCCTCAATCCGCGCGGCCGACCGGATCCAGCGATCGGCCACGGCCTTGGCCTCATCCTTGTCGGCGGCCGCCCAGGCGGCGTTAAGCTCGGCGAAGGGAATGTAGTCCACGGGAATGCCCAGGACGTTGATCGACGGCTGGGCCTCCGCGCCGCGGACCGCCAGGATGCGCGAGGCCTTGAGCCGGCGCACCGTCTCCTCGGCCGGAAGCACGGCCAAAGGATCGGGCATCACCGACAGGTCGCCCGGTTTCGGCGTGCGCGACGTCCGCACCCGGGCCGCGGCGGCCGCGAAATCGTAGCTCGGACCGGCGGCCTTGGCCGCGGCGAAGAGCTTGACGGCTTCAGCTAAGTCCTCGATCTTCGAGGAGGCGACGAAGCCCAGGTTCTTCAGCCCGGCCCGCAGGAACCCCGCCGTGTAGACGAGGAAGCCGCCGCTGCCGCCGTATTGGAAATCGGCGTAGAGGACGGGCTTACCGGACGTCACCGCGGTCTGGGCCACCTTGTTCCAGCAGTTCATCTGGTAGACGAGGTAGCCGTCGACCGGGAGTTTGGCATCCTCGGCCAATACCGCCTTGGCCTGCTCCTCTCCGGTCGCCAGCGCCGGGATGATCTCCAGGTTCGGGACCCGCTTGAGAAGCTCGGCGTTGATCCGGTTCATAACCGGAACGAAGTCGAAGCCCTTGTTGGGCCAGTCGGGGTCGAGCTGGCGCGGGCCGTGCAGGGCGTAGAGCACTCGGACCCTGACCTTCTCGGCTCCGCCCGCGGTTTCGGAAAAGCGCGAAACGCCGCCGAGCAGGGGCGCGCCGGCCAGTCCGGCCGCGCCGGCGCAGGCCGCGCAACCTGTCAGGAACTTGCGCCGCGAGAGCCCGGCGTGAAGGGCGCAACCGAGGGGAAGTTCATCGTTCTTCTTGGCAGAGGACATGCTCGACTCCTTTTTGATTTGGGGGAAGGACGGCGTCAGGCTTTGCCCAGGACCATGGCCAGCAGGGCCATCCGGACGTAAAGGCCGTATTCCATCTGCCGGAAGTAGGCCGCTCGCGGATCGGCGTCGAATTCCATGGCAATCTCGGTGACGCGGGGCAGGGGATGCATGACGATCATGTCGGCCTTGGCCGGCTTCATCACTTCGGGCGAGACGACGAAGGCGTTTTTGACTTTCTCGTACTCGGCCGGGTCTTCGAACCGCTCCCGCTGGACGCGGGTGACGTAAAGGACGTCGGTTTCCGGCAGGACGCGGTCGAGGGCCGTAAACTCGGCCTGGGGCACGCCCTTGGCGGCGACCTCGTCCATGACGTAGCGGGGCATGCGGAGAATCTCGGGCGAGACGTAGTTCAGGCGGATGTTCGCGAACTTGGTCAGGATGCGGGACAGGGAGTGGACCGTGCGGCCGTATTTCAAGTCGCCCAGCATGGTCACGGTCAGGTTGTCGAGCCTCCCCAACTCCTCCCGGATGGTGAAGGTGTCGAGCAGGGCTTGAGTGGGGTGCTCCCCCACCCCGTCTCCGGCGTTGATGACGGGCTTGCCGGCGTACTGGGAGGCCAGGGCGGCCGAGCCGACCTCGGGGTGGCGGATGACGATGACGTCGGCGTAGCAGCCCAGGGTGCGGACCGTGTCGGGCAGGCTCTCGCCCTTGGCCACCGAGGAGTACTTCACTTCGCTGATCGGGATGACCGCCCCGCCCAGGCGCTGCATGGCGGCCATGAACGAGGAGGAGGTCCGGGTGGAGGGCTCGTAGAAGAGATTGGCCAGGATCTTGCCCTTGAGCAGGTCGAAAGTGCCGACCCGCTCGACCATGTTCCGCATCTCGTGGGCGACGCCGAAGATGTAGTCCAGGTCGGCCCGGGAGAACTGGTTGACGGACAGGATGTTCTTGCCGTACCAGGGCGCCGATTTCTGGTCGCCGAAGGGGAGGTGGAGGCTCTTGGATTGGGTGGGCATCGGATCTCCTTGTCCCGAGTCGCCCCACATGATATGCGCCGCCCGGAGGGCTGTCAACAAGCCGATCGATATAGAGGGCGATGCTCAGCGGAAGAAGCGCAGGATCTCTCCGGCGACGATCCGATGGCCTTTTTCGTTGGGGTGGTTGACCTGGGACATGAGGTCCGCCAGGCGGCCGCCGGCCGCGGCGAAGTCCTTGAAGGCGCCGTAGCTGTCGACGAGGCCGACGCCATAGCGAGCCGCCAATTCACTGACTTGGGCGGACTGGGCGGCCAACGGCGTCTGCGGGTCAAGGATATTTTTCGCCTGGTCGAGCGTCGGGGTCAGCGCGAGAAAACCATCGCCTAACTGGCCCAGCGAGTTCGGCATTCAACTCCAGCTAGATCGGTCGCGTTAAGCCGAATTATCTGGGGAAATCGCCGGGGCTGTTTGGTGACCGACAAAAACTCAAGGCCGGGAAGGCCATCAGGTGATCGAGGCTGATTCGCATGAAAAAATGATGAAGTTTGAGCCTTGCCTTTATTATTTAGGAATGACTTGGAAAGCATTTAGGTCCACAAACACGGCTATATTTTGATATCATATTTCCCATAATCGCTGATGACAATATCCGGCAGCCCTCATTTGATTGCCCACCAGTGCACGTCATTCCGAGTGGCCAACTCCGACCGGAACGTTCTCGCCAGCAAGAGCGGCACGGCTCGGTTCTCTGTTTGGTACTGTATGACCGGGAGACACTCCAGCGCCGTTGCGTGCCGGAAACTCGCCCGCCAGACGGAGGTGTAATACCACCGTCCTTCATGAAAGCTCCCTCCGATGCCGTTGAGCCCCGCTATGGCTGGGCCGCCGCAGGCCACTCGGCTCCGGTCAATAGGCACCACGAGATAGGCACCCAATGTCCCGGCGCTGTGGCGGACAGTGATGAAGCCTTCCTGGTTCCGTACCATAGCAAGAATCCACGCTCCGCGCTGTGCCCCGATCCGATTTGCGCTCAGCCGCGGATCGCTCGAATGGCGGTCGTGCCACTGGGTCACCGTCGCATGCCGTACGATCAGATCGAGCCATCTGTCTGGGACCTCAGCAAACGCCCGGATCTCGATCTCCGGATCGGCGGCCCGGCCGGGGAAGCGCTCCCGGTAAACCCAGGCATGCGCGGATTGGCCCACTTTGAGGAATCCTTCGCATTCTGGCACTGGCTTCCAGGAAGAAAGTGCGGCAAAATCGGCCCCCATCTCCAGCAGATATCGCCGCGCCTCAAACAGTAACTCTGCCGTGGTGCACTCGTTCGAGCACCACCAGCCACGGAACGAAAGGTTGCGAAGCCACTCGCTCATCACAGGGTCCTTCCAGACTAGAAGCAAGCCTTGACTGTTACGGATTATCGCACCTTCCCGTACCGCCTTGGCGCAGGCCTTCTCGAACTGGCCGCGCCGGACCTCCAGAGCCAATGGCAAGCTAGGGATATCCCAGTTACGCCAGATCTCGCCCGTGCTCATCAGGCGCCTCCTGCGACACGAGAGTACAGGTCCACAACCCTCTCCACCATGCTGCCGGGCGAAAACTGCGCCTGCACCCACTGCTGTGCTTCTGCCATACCTTTGTCATCCTGCAGGAGCGCCTCATCGAGTTGGGCTGCGAGCGACTGGTCATCGGTGCCAATACGCACGCGGAGCGGGAAGCGAGTTTGCAACTGTAGCGCGCCGCGAATCGGTGTACTGACGACCATAAGTCCCATGGCCAGCGCCTCGAGGATAATGATCGGCATAGCATCCACCTCGTCCCCGGTCCAGTCGGAAGTCACTAACAGCACTCGGCAACCTCGCATGCAAGCGACAAGGTCAAGGTGCGGGATTCGCCCCAAGGAGAGGGTGGGCTGCCCAGCAGCTTGTCCAAGCTCGACGCCAGCAGCAAGGAACTCTTCGAGCAACGAGGCACGCTGAGCAACCCGATGGGCAAGTGCAGCGTTCTTTCGCGGCAGATCACGGGCCACAAAAATCGCGCGGCGGCGGGCACCGGTATCGCGGCTGGGATATCCGGCTACGGGAAGCACCGGCAACGTAACCTCGATCCGATCCCTAGGTGCGCCCCTCCCCTCAAGCCATGCTGCGTCATCTCTGTTTGGGCATGTGATCACGGCCGCCCGCTCGAACAACCGTCCGTACCCGGCCGCGAGCGCTGGATTGTTGAGCTGACGCGTGAGGTCGACGGCGCCAGTGAAACTGACGATAAGGGAGATCTGGCGGTCCAGCCAGTTCGCCACGTTGATAGCCGTCTCTCCCCCCCCGATGCAATGCACGGCATGGGCAGATGGCTTCCACACGCCCGTTAGGTATGGAAGCTGGCTCGGAACCGGCACGGCGGGAGCAGGATAAGCTTCTGGGTGTTTAGCAAATAGCGTGAGATCGACCCGGGACTGCAGCTTTTCCGCCAAATGCGCTAGGCTGTGGTGCGTGGGCGCAAAGAGGTGGGAGGCTACAGCGATGATGCGCATACTGCCTCCCTGCTAAGCGCATCAGCCAGCGCCAGAGCAGATTCAGCCTCAGCTTGTGTCAAGCGGGCCACTTCAAACAGAAGCGGCACAAGAGGGCTAGCCGGCCCGGTCACAAGACCGATTAGGTGCGCGGCATCCCAGGCAATGCAGCTTGCTGACACGGTTTCAGTGTCGATGACAACTAAGCCGCGTTCGGTACGAATGATATTTCCCGGCCGCAAATCGCCATGGACCAAGTCACTGCCCTTAAAGCAGCGTTCCCCGGTACAGAAAGCCGCGGGGACCGCGAATCTGAACCGCCGCAGCGCCAGATCGAGCGCCGCACATCTTCCGCCAGGAAGATCGAGTCCTACCCCTTTGTCCCGATGTTCGCATAGCCAGGCGCCAAGCGCAGTCACCTCTGGTTCTGTGAGCCCGTCAGGGGGCTGCGGGTGAACTCCATCGTACCACCGGCGCAGCAGAAGACCCAGCCGCGGGCTCGCCCACAGCGCGCCAGCAACCTCTACATGCTCCGAACTTAACAAGAGGCTCCCGGCAATCTCTCGTTCGACTCGCAACGCTGGGCTGACCTCCGACGCGTGCCGGTGCCGCTGGTACCGCTTGAGCAACAGCGGTCCGATCCGCACAATCAAGGAACTCGGCTTCATACAAGCGGCCTTAGGTATTCGTACGACTTGCTCCCGTTGTTCATCAGCAGATCTAATCCTGAGACGAAGTGATCGAACTTCATGTTCCCGAGCTGCGGGTACGGCACGTATTGCTCCTCGTGCCATATGACTTCGACGCCAGCTTGGGCGAAGAGTTCCGTCTGTAAATAGACCTGCGCTGCCGTCCCGCATACGTAATGTGTGGCACCAAGCTGGGAGCAAATCTCGATCAGCCGCTCGTTGCGCTCGCGGCTCGTCGTGTGTATCTCCGAGGACAAGTGCCAACGGGGCTCAGGCAACCCCATCAACGCTGCAGACCACTGCAGCAGTGCGATATTGAGATCCACGAGTCGCTGATGGCCAGCGAGTAGGATCTCTATCAAGGAGGGAAAAACTTCATTGAAGTTGGGATGTCTAGAGTATAGCTTCCTGATTCGGCGGACCATCTGGCGCCGCCATTGGGAGTCGGGCAGCATTTCCACGTCGCAAATCCGTTGCAGCAGGGGCCTGCGGCTCACCACAGGCACGGTCAGCCATTCCTTGCCGCCTCTGCCGTCCGGAACGCAGTTGCGTTGCTGCCATTTTCGGCAGAACTGGACATCGTCAAAAAAAACGAACTCGTCACAACGCCGGATCAGCCCAAAATAATTACGGTATGGCAGAAAATACGGCTGCATGATGACGACATGATGAGGCTCGCGTCCAAGCACGCTCACGGCCTCCCCGCACACCCACGGTACACGGCCTCCCAGGCACCGCGTTCTGCAGCGGAGTTAAAATCATTGGTCACACGCAGCCGCCCCCCCGCTCCGAGAGCAGAGCGAAGCGATGGATCGCTGCAAAGCAGATTCCCTGCCGCGACGAACTCCGCCGGCCGCAGCGGCGACGCAATCAGGCCGTGTTTTCCATGTTCGATCACATCTCGGTATACAGGCGATGCGACAACTGGCCGACTGCGTTCCAGTGCTTCGAGCAGACCATTGGCCATGCCATCGTCGAGGCTCGGGAAGAGACACCAGTCGCATACTTCGATCCACTGGCGCAGATCTGGAGCGCTGGCTGCGCGCACCATCTTGACTCCTGGCTTATCGAGCGAAGCGGTCCATCCAAGAGCATGGAAATGCTCCAATTGGATTTCTCCAATGACAAGTAGGCAGCCGTTCCTCGGCTGCAGGCACTTGGCAAGGACGGCGTCAAGGATGTGGGGGCCCTTCTTCTCTCGGATCGACCCCACGATGCCGGCTACGGGCCCGTCCAATGGAATGCCCAAGGATTGTCTCGCGACGGCCAGATCCCCATTGGGCTCGAATGGAAAGGCACATACTCCATTCGGGATCACCCGGACCCGGTTGGCTAGGTCCGGCCATTGCCAGCAAATCAGGTTTGCGAGCCAGATGTTTACCGAGACAATCACATCCGCAGCCCGCAGCGCAGCTCGCAGCGCAAGCCGGCGAGTGCCATCGAAACTATTGCGGCCGGCATCGTTCCCGCGGACACTCTGAATCAGAGGACGTTTCATGAGGAGTGCCGCTTGAGCAGCGGCAATTCCAGCATTCTGCAAACCAAAGCCATGGATAAGATCTACCCCAGAGCCCAGCACTTCCGCGATCCGCCTCGCCGTGCGATCAAGGAGCGCAGGCCGGAGGCCCGGGTTAGGCTGCTTCCATCCATTGACGAATGGCGTGACAGTGTGGATGGACAGGCCGGGCGCAGGCTGTTCCGTAATCCATTTTTCCGGCTCCTCCCCGCTGCATCGCGGGAACTTAACCAAATGGATGTGGACTGTACCAGCAAGCGTGGCTGCCAGGCGCGCGGCGGACGCGGCAATTCCGCCAGTTTCTGGCGGGTAATTTTCCGTGATCAGCGCGACTTGGAGCATGAATCCATATTCCTGCAGGTCAGGATAGCCTCGGCCAGCGGCTTCAATGAGCACGACCGCTGCTCAGGGCTGGCTCGAAGCGCATGCCAGAGCTGTTCACGCACTGCTGCCGGCCAGCCTACGATATCATCCTCCAGCCGCTCCTCCGCGGCTGTATATTGCACCCTTGAGGTGTCCTCATCCGGGTAAATATTGAGATACGGAGGCCGTCCCGTGAGGATCCAGTAGATAACTCCGGCAGCAGCGAAAATATCCACTCGCCGGTCCTGAGTGTGCAACCCGAGGAGCTGCTCGAGCGGCTGAGCATGATGTGTACCGCGTCCGAGCTTCATTCGACGACATCGCCTGCTGTCCGGAGCGCGGTGGCCTTCGAATTCCGCGCTACCAAAATCGAACACAACGAGACGGTCTCCCGCCAGGCACAAGTTCGCTAATTTAATATCCCGGTGGATGAGCGGCGGATGAGCGGCGGTAAAGGCATCAGTCGCAGCAGTGAGCCCAGTCATGATCTGCGGCAACGCCGCGATTAGAGCCGGTCGCGCGAGTGCCGCTAGCAAGTTGCCTGCGATATACTCCTCAACGATGAAGCCGCTATCCACACCGTCAGCCAGCAAGCGAGGAACATGCGGGGATGCTAGCCGAGACAGCATAAGCGCCTCGCGCCGCAGGTGGGGGCTCCCGGGGGTTGCGGTCTTAATGCACACCACGGTGCCTGCCGTTAAAGCTCGGTAGGATACCATCTGGCCTCCCGCCCCACACCGAACGACCTTCCATTTCGGACTGACAATCCCGAGCTGAAAGGCAACGCCGTCAAGGGCGGCCGTCAAGTCCGGCATATTCACGGCTTACTCCCAGATAGCAGATCCCAACGCGTCCGCTAGTGCGTCGCAGATCTTGCCAACCTCTTCGATCGTCAGATCTTCATGCAGAGGCAGGCTGAGGATGGATCTCGCGGCCCGGTTCGATACCGGCGTGTCCTCAGCGCTGGCCTGATAAAACGGCTGTTCAGCCATGCTCGGGTAGTGAATACTTGAGTCGATCGCGCACGCTGCAAGGTGCTGTCGCACATGGTTACGGAACCCGGCGGGGACGAACACCGGGAATATGTACCACGTCGGATCTGTACCCTGAGGCACATCGAGAAGCCTGCAGGCTGGGATCTGCCTGAGCCGCTCGCGGTACCAGGACACGATTTTCGCTCGGGACTGCCGCTTCGCAGGTAGCTGCTCAACTTGTGCGTACGCGACAGCGGCATTCAAGTCATCCATCCGATACCGGTACCCGGCACACTCGACACGGTTGCCCCGCGCATCGCTCCGCTGATCCCGCTCGAAGGTGTCTTCTGCAAGCCCAACATTCGAGATCCGCCGGAGGCGTGGTGCCAAGGAAGGGTCGCGGAAGGTGAGGACACCTCCGCTACCAGCCGCGGATACCTTTGTTGGCGCGAAGCTGAAGCAGGCGAAATCCGATCCCATGCCGGCCAGCCTTCCGTCGCGGGAAGCACCAAGTGCATGCGCCGCATCCTCTATAAGTGTAATCCCCCGCGGACGGAGGAGGTGCTCGATCGCTGCAAGATCCACGGGAACTCCGGCATAATGAACGGCGATGACGGCGCGGGTCCGCGGCGATAGCCGGGGCGCGATGGTCCCGCTGGTGATGTTCATGCTTTGCGGATCAACATCCGCGAAACGCGGGGTGGCACCTACCAGCGTGACCGCCATTACCGTCGAGACAAAGGTAATCGCTGGAACGATGATTTCATCACCGGGCTGCAGGTTCAATGCCTGCAACGCCAGATGGAGCGCCGCCGTACAATTTGTGAGCGCTAAGGCGCCGCCGGCCTTCACGTGTTCACAGAACCACCGTTCGAGCGCTTGCGCAACCGGTCCGTAGCCCCACCAGCCTGACTCGAGCACATCGCGAACATAGGTGATCTCGTGCCCATTCGCGACAGGTTTAGAAACCGGCTGGCGAGCGCTCTGAAGTCGGGTCCAAGGGAGCCGACCATTTGGGAACTCCCTCTGGAGCAGTTGGGCGATTGCACCGCTTTCTGAGTCTGATACGACTATGACTCGAGAACTCACACCAGTAAGTGTACTGAGGACCGCGGCGCTCTCTTGGTCCGTCACGAGCACGGCGGCACAACCGCGTAGGCAAGTATCGAGCACCGCCAATACGCGGTCGTCGAACAGCGTTCGTATCACGCTCTCTTGTCGCAAATCTAATACGAAGGCCGCGCCGCATTGCCTCGCGGCGATCGCACCAGCCAAACCACACAGGAGCAGATCTTCGATCAAGACCGCTGCGGGCGCCCCGCGCCCAACAACCTCGATCGCAGCATATGTGACTGTCCGCCGCAACGCGGCCAATTCCTTTTCGCGGCAGCCGGTCCATGTTGCAGGGATTGGGAGATTCCAGACGCCGGCACCCTGATCCTCGAGGCAGGGGCCCGGGCAATCGGGCGTGAGTATGAGCCGCAGTTCAGTGCAACCAACGGGCAGAGCCCCGGCCGCATCTTGAGGCTGACAGACGTGGATTCGCAGTAGCGGATACCCAGTTTCTAAAGTTGTGGACTGGTTATTAGTGGCAATAAGCATCGAGATCGCCTTTCTGCAGCATCTCATGCAGGAGCCGCATGAACCGATCCGCCATCAGATCCACGGTATAACACTTTGTGATAAGCGCCCGATTTCGCTGGCCGATGGTTTTGAGTTCGGCCAGCGGCGCCTCCATGCAACGTCGCATCGCGGCAAGCGCGGAGCAAGGATCGCCGGGTTTGAACAGGAAGCCGTTTTCCTCGGCGGTGATGATTTGAGTCACCGCCTGGGTCTCCGGGGCGACGATTGGAAGCCCACACGCCATTGCCTCAAGCAGCGCGTTGCTCTGTCCTTCCTGGGTGCTGAGAGAAATGTAGGCATCTGCGCCCTGGTAGAACGGGACCATTTCGTGGTGAGGCCTGCCGCCAAAGAGCCGGACCCCATCCACGCTTGCATCCGCGAGCGCGGCCATTACCGCTTTTGACACGACACCCCGTTTCACTTCATATCGGTCATCGCCGACGACCCAAAGCTTTATCGGGGCTTCGACGCTGCGCTCCAACTCCTGCCAGCATCCGATAAGTTCGGGGATTCGCTTCTTAGGTGCCCAACGGGAGGGAGCAATAAAGACGCGGTCCGCCGCGCATGCTCCGAGTCTTGCGCGGATTTGCACTCGCGCATTGTCCACGGCAGGCTGGAACAACTCCGTGAGGACGCCATTCGGTATATTGATTATCCGGACAGGATCGCAACCCATCCGGACAAGCTCATCGCGGATGCCTGCGTTGAGCGCGATCACACGGTTTGCATGGCGCACTTCAAGCAACCTTGCAGGATTCGCCATGGCCAGCTCCGTCACACGGCCCGATGAAGGGATCCGCACGATGCGCGGAATCCTACGCTGTCGGGCGACGGCCAGGATCTCGAGCATTAGCTCAGTATGGAATTCTTTCCCCACCGAGAGGCACAGATACAGAACAGTACCTGCCGCCGGCTCGTGAAGAATCCGCTGGAGGATCTGCTTGTACGCCTCGCGCCGGCCGCGGTCCTCTGCAGTAGTCCCGAAGCGGTAGACGTTTGTCTCTCCCAGGAGCTCGTGCTCCGGAGTGCCAGGCAACCGCTGGGTCAGGACGGTGATCGAGAAACCGCGCTGTTCGAGCGCCCGGGCCAGCTGGTACGTATGGTGCTCGACGCCTCCGGAGCGCGGAAGGAAATAGGGCAAAATGGCAATCATGCGCGGACGGCCGCCATTTTTGTAGTCGGCTTTCAGAAGCCCTTCTTCTTGCAGTTGCTGCCAGGCCTCAAAGCCCGCTTCCTTCAGCATCGTCCCTTGCCGCTGGAGCAGCTGGACCCGCTGGCAGAAGGGGATTATATATGCGGGCCAATAGGCAGCCCGCCCCTTGCCGATAATCGGCGCCCCAATGTACGGCCGGTCGAGGATACCTTGCCGAGCCCACCGCTGTAGTCTCTTAATGCTCAACCAACCGAGCCGTTCGAGAAGTTCACAGCTTGTTAATAACTCACGTTGCATGTGCCCCCCACAACACTGTTCATCTAATATCTGGCGGTAGCTCGCCCCGAATTTATCAATTAACACTAGCCCGGTTGCCTGTTTTAGTCAACGCCCCTGACAGGCAAGGCATATTTGAGCGACAAAGGCTAAACCTGCGCTCAATTGAAGAAATGGATGATTTCTGCGGCCACCAGCCGATGCCCTTTTTCGTTGGGGTGGTTGACCTGGGACATGAGGTCGGCCGGGCGGCCGCCGGCCGTGGCGAAGTCCTTGAAGGCGCCGTAGCTGTCGACGAGGCCGACCCCGAAGCGGGCCGCCAGCTCTTCGATCCGCCTCGTCCGCGCCGCAAGCGGAGCGTCCGGATCGAGGATGTTCTCGGTTTGGTCCGGCGTCGGCGTCAGAAGGATGACCTTGACGTTTTTGGCGAGCGCCTGGCGGATCATCGACTCCCAGGCCGCGCCCGCCTGGTCCGGTGGCGTGCCTCGGTCGTTCAAGGCGTAGTCGATGAAGACCACGTCGGGCTTGTGGGCCAGAACCTCGCCAAACCGGGCTTCGCCCTGGACCGCGTTCTCGCCCCCGATCGCGGTGACGATGACGTTGATCACGGATAAAGGATAGGTCCGCCGCAACTCGGTCAGCAGGAGATGGGGATAGGCCTCCAGCGTGCGGACCTCGGGCGTCTTGAAATAGCCGGCCGGCACGGAATGGCCGTGGAAGACCAGGTTCACGGTTCTGTTCGCCGGCCACTCCTTCTTCAGCTCGGCCTTGATGTCGTCCAGATAATGAGAGGGATCGGCCTTGATCATGGTGTCCTGTCCTCCGCCGGGAACCCCAAGCGCCGCCGCGAGCAGGCCGCAGAGAATCGCGCCGCGAATGGTCATGATCATCAGGCGACCTTCCTGGTGAACCGCCGAACGACGGCCGTCGCGAAGGGCATCCGGGCCAGCCGGGCCATGACCTTGTTCTTCCATCCGGGGATGACGATAACTTTATGGCCGCGCAAGGCCTTCAAGGAAGCCGCGACGACCTTGTCCGCCGGCCCCCAAAGGAAACGGGGAATCGGGACCCCGTCGGACGTCGCATATTCCGGGGTGTCGTGAAATCCCGTCACGGTGAAGCCGGGGCAGAGGGCCTGGACCCGCACGCCCTTGGGCCGAAGCCCCTGGGCCAGCGACCTGGAAAACGATACGTTCCAGAGCTTGGTGGCCGAGTACATGGCGCTCTTGGGCGGCGTGGAAAAGGCGGCGACCGAAGCCACGTTGAGGATCGCCCCCGTCTTCCTCTCGACCATCGACGGCAGGGCCGCCCGGATCAGGCGCGCAACCGCTTCGACATGGACCCGGATCATATTCCGCTGGAGGGTCATATCGATGCGATAGAAGGAGCCTCCGGCTCCGAATCCGGCATTGTTGACCAGCAGGACGATGTCGCCGCGCTCCCGGAGAACGGTTTCGACCTTGACGATGCCCTCCTCCGAGGCCAAGTCGGCGGGGATAACTTCAACCTTGACGCCATGGCGCGCGGTCAGCTCATCCGCCAAGGAGCGCAACAGGTTTTCGCGGCGGGCGACGAGAATGAGGGGAAAGCCCAAGGCGGCGAGCCGGCGGGCAAATTCTTCACCCAGGCCGCTCGAGGCGCCGGTGATCAGGGCGGGGCCGGAAAACGGGAGTTTGATCTCGCTCATGCGGATATCATACGACAAAAAGGGGCTTTGGGGGCGGGTCTTGACTTGGCGAAAATCAGGAATTAGGCTTGCGGCGGAAGAAGGGCCGAAGCGCTGACGGCCCTCGTTGTCCGAGAAGGAGAGAGGCATGACATTCAACGAACCGATCGCTTTAGGGCGAACCGGCCTGAAGGTCGGCCGGCTGGGGATCGCCTCCGGCTACGGAGCCCCGGCCGAAGCATACGAGGAGGCCTTCGAGCGCGGCTGCAACTATTGGACCTGGGGGACGTTCGTGAAAGGGCGCTCGAAGCATATGCTTAAAGCCCTCCGGAACGTCGCGGCCAAGGGCGAACGGGACAAGCTCGTTCTGGCTATGTTCACCTATGCGCACAGCCCGTGGCTGACGGACACATATCTCCACAAGGGCCTGAAGGCGGCCGGCCTGGATCACACGGACCTTTTAATTCTCGGCTACTACTCGTGGCCCCCCTCGCGGCGGATCCTGGAGAACGCGCAGCGCTTGAAGGAAAAAGGCTTGGTCCGCTTCATCGGCCTCTCCGGCCACGACCGGAAGCTGGTGCCCAAGCTGGCCGCCGAGGGAGTCATAGACGTCTTCCATTTCCGCTACAATGCGGTTCATCGCAGGGCGGAAACCGAGATCTTCCCGCATATGCCCGCCCCAAACGGCCCGGGAATGGTTAGCTTCGTGGCCACGGCGTGGGGCAAGCTCCTCAAGGCCGAGAAGATGCCTCCCGGAGAAGCTCCGTTTTCGGCACCCGATTGCTATCGCTTCGTCCTGTCTCATCCGGGCGTCCACGTCTGCATGAGCGGGACCAAGAACGTCGAGCAGATGAGGGAGAACCTATCCGTGCTGGAGAGCGGCCCATTGGCCTCCGACGAGATGGCCCGCATGCGGCGCGTTGGCGACTTCATTCATGGTGGCAAGCGTTCAGCAAAGCAATAGGTTCCTAGGATTTTCGCTTACATCCGGGAAAATCCACGCGGTTCGGGGTGCTGGTCAACGGCGAAATCGCGAGGGCCTAGCCTTTTTCCCCTTCTCTCCGAGGGCTGCCAACAGCCGCCGGAGGATGTTAGAGTACGCGACTATCTAGTAGGAAAGTTATGGAGTGGGAAGTCATATAGGACCGAGCGGGCGAATGTGCGGAGTTCCGGAGGCGCCGAGGAGATCGGTGGAAAAAGGCGTTAAAGGCCCGAAGCCGCCGGGACAGCACCCGAATCGCATTTCCCGGAAATGGGATAACCTGTCAACCGCGGCGGGCGTAGAGATTGCCGCCCTTGTCGTCACAGACGACGAAGGCGGGCATGTCCTTGACCACGATGCGCCGCACCGCTTCCATGCCCAGGTCGGCGTAATCGATGACCTCGGAGGCGACGATGAATTCCTTGGCCATGAGGGCCGCGGCGCCGCCGATCGTCCCGAGGTAAAAGCCCCCATAGGTCCGGCAGGCTTCGGTCACGGCGTCGGCGCGGTTTCCCTTGGCCAGGGTGACGAGCGATCCGCCGGCCTTCATGAAATCCGGCAGGTAGACATCCATGCGTTGGGCCGTCGTGGGGCCGAAGCTGCCTGAGGCATATCCTCGCGGCGTCTTGGCCGGCCCGGCGTAATAGACGGGATGGTTGATCAAATAGTCGGGAACGCGGCCCGTCCGGTCGAGCTGCTCCTTTAAGCGGGCATGGGCGATGTCGCGGGCCACGACGAGCGGCCCCGACAGCCGGACCATGGCCCCCACGGGAAGGGCGGCCAG
>JAQULS010000165.1 GCA_028749235.1 Acidobacteriota bacterium
TGGGCAAGGCCTCCAAGGAGACCGCGGTCGAGGAGATCATGACGCCGGCCGACAAGATGTACTACATCAAGCCCGGCAACACGGTCGAAGAGTGCATGGTGCTCATGACCGGCAAGCACGTCCGGCATCTTCCGGTCTGCGACGAAGGCCGGTTCGCCGGCCTCGTTTCGATCGGCGACATCGTCAAGTCGATCATCTCCGAGAAGGAAACCCTGATCAACCAATTGAGCGATTACATCGGCGGCAAGTACCTGTAATTTCCCGCGACCGGCCGGATTTTTCCCGTTTTTTTAATTGGCTCTCCGCTCTAAGGCTTTTTTCGACTAGGGCGAGGGGGGGCCAAACCCTCCCCAGTAGTCCCCCGAATCCTCCTTGACCAGCGGACCGAAAAACAATAAGGTTAGCGGCATCGTGTCGTCCGTCCGGAGGGAATGCATGCTTCACACCCGCCGCAAAGCCTGGACGCTTGCCCTGGCCGTCCTGGTCATAGCGACCGCCGCCTACCCCCAGAGCATCCACGAGGAATACACCAAGAAGATCCGCGCCTTCACGACCGAGAAGGCGTTCCTGACCAAATACGTCGACTATCTTCCGGCCGGGAACGGCGTCCCCTCCCCGCTCGAAGTCCTGGGCCATATCGCCGGGGCGCCCGACATCCTGTCCTATTCGAAAGACGTCTATCGATACTTCGACGCCCTGGACAAGGCCTCGGCCCGGGTCAAGGTCTTCCGGCTGGCAAAAACCGAGGAGGGCCGGGACTGGATCGTGGCCGCGATCGGCGATGAAGCCTCCATCCGCGATCTGGAGCGCTACAAGGACATGACGGCCCGCCTGAGTGATCCGCGCCGGACGAGTCCGTCCGAAGCCGAGGCGATCATCCGCAAGGCCAAGCCCTTCTACTGGGCCACCGGCGGAATGCACTCCTCCGAAACCGGCTCGGTCGAGATGCTCATGGAGCTGGCTTACCGGCTGGCCGTGGACGAATCCCCGTTCATCAAGGCCATCCGGGACAACGCCATCGTTTTGATCACGCCGATCCTGGAGGTCGACGGCCGGGACAAGTACGTCGATGTGGCCATGGCCCCGCGCAGGGATCCCAAGGCCTCCTTCGTCGGCAATCCCATCTACTGGGGCAAATACGTCTCCCACGACAACAACCGCGACAATATCGGCCAGGCCCTGGCCCTAACCCGCAACATCATGGCCGTGTCCCTGGACTACCATCCCCAGGTCATGCACGACCTGCACGAGTCGGCCTCCCACCTCTACATCTCCACCGGCGGCGGGCCTTACAACGCCTGGCTCGACCCGATCGTCATCGACGAGTGGCAGATGATGGCCTTCCATGAAGTCGACGCCATGACCCGCGAGGGCGTTCCCGGCGTCTGGACCTTCGCCTTCTACGACGGCTGGGCGCCCAACTACGCTTTCTACGCGGCCAACGGCCACAACGCCATCGGCCGCTTCTACGAAACCCAGGGCGCCGGCAACGCCTCGACCCGCGTCATCACGAACTCGACCAACCGGGCCTGGTACAAGCCCAATCCGCCGCTGGCCCAGGCCGTCTGGTCGATGCGCAACAACGTCAACCTCCAGCAGAGCGCCCTGCTCGTCGGCATCCATAACGTCGCCGTCAACCGGATCCGCTTCCTGGAGAACTTCACCCTCAAGAGCCGGAGATCGGTGGCCAAGGCCCGGGCCGAGGGACCGGCCGCCTACGTCTTCCCGGGCACGGACCCGAGGACCGGCCTGCAGGCCCGCCTGCTCCGGCTCCTGCAAGGGCAGGGTGTGGAAGTCCATCGGGCGGACAAGCCCTTCAAGTCCGGCGACGTCGAATATCCCGCCGGATCCTATGTCGTGCGCATGGACCAGCCCTACTCGCGGATGGCCGACATGCTTCTCGACAAGCAGTTCTTCAACACCACGGAAGCCCGCCCCTACGACGACGTGGGCTGGCAGCTCGGCCCGCTGTTCAACGTCAAGGTCGACCGGCTGACCGACACGGCCGTCCTGGCCGCGCCGATGAGCCTGGTTGCGGGCGCGGTCAAGGCTCCCGGCGGCCTTGTCCGTCTTGTTGCGGGAACGCCTCCCGCTCTCGCGATCCCGGCTGAGACCCTAACCGCGTCGGCAGAGACCGCTACGCGAGTGAGGACGGCTTCGCAAGGCTCCGCCGCCGCCTACATCATCAACCACAACGGCGACAACGGCCTGGCGTCCTTCCGGTTCAAGGCCAAGGATCTGGTCATCCATGCCGCCGAGAAGGCCTTCGAAGCCGAAGGCCGCAAGTTCAACGCCGGATCCTTCATCATCAAGGCGGAAGGGAACGGGACCGGGCTGGATGCGGCGCTCGACGCGGGCGGCAAGGAATTCGGGCTGACCGTGACGGCCGCCGCTTCCGTCCCGTCCGTCCTGATGCACGAGCTGATCGTCCCGCGCGTCGCCCTGATGCACACCTGGCAAAGCACCCAGAACGAGGGCTGGGTCCGGATCGCGCTGGACGAGATCGGTATTCCCTACGACTACATCTCGGTCCATGCCGTGCGCGACAATGCCCGTCTGCGGGACAAGTACGACGTCATCCTCTTCGGCCCCGCCTCGGGCAACGCCCTGAGCATCGTCACCGGCGTCACGGGCGATAAGCCGCTGGCCTGGAAGAAAACGGCCTTGACGCCCAACATCGGGGTCGAAGACTCCAGCGACGACATCCGCGGCGGCCTGGAGCTCGAGGGTGTACTCCATCTGCGCGACTTCATCAAGGACGGAGGCTTGTTCATCTCCCTGGCCGAAGGCTCGGCTCTGCCCCTCCACTTCGGATTCGCGCCCGGTCTCTCCGTCCAAGCCACGCCCAATCTGACCGCATCGGGATCGGTCTTTAAGGCCGACGTGACCGCCAAGGACAGTCCCATCGTCTACGGCTACGACGACGCGCTGGGAATTTACTTCAGCCAGTCGCCGGTTTTCGGCTACGGCCCGGGTTTCGCCCGAGGCGCCGGGACGAGGGGCGACTCGCCCGCCGGCCGGCCGTCCGGACGCGGCAGCCAGAACGATCCCGACGTCCCGCAGGGCCGCCCGCGCGACCTCGGGCAGCAGGCCGTGGATGAGTTTCGCAAGGCCAATCCGGTCCCCGCCGCCGCCGGTTCCCGGTCGACGGCTTCCTCGGCTCCCCGGCCGCGAACGATCCTGCAGTTCACCCAGCCCGCGGCCAACCTTCTGATCGCCGGCGGCTTGGCCGGGGGCGAGGCACTGGCCGGCACGCCCGCCCTTGTCGACTCCCCGATCGGGACCGGCCATGCGGTCCTGTTCGCCTTCAATCCGATGTGGCGCCATCAAACCCACGGTTCCTTCGCCCTGGTCACGAACGCCATGCTGAACTGGAAGAACTTGAATCCGCCGCCCTCGACGGCTCCGAAGCCGTCGATCACGGCGGCGACCGAAAAATAGCCCCGTGGACGGGGCCCACGTTCCGGAAGGAGGAGACTGATGGACGAGAAGAATACGAAAGTCTACGGATACCGTTGGGTCGTTCTCGCGTCGTTCGTCTTTCTGGCGGCCATGACCCAGGTCCTCTGGATCAGCTTCGCCCCGATCACCGGCGCGGCGGCCAAGTTCTTCGGCAAGTCGGACCTGATGATCGGCCTGCTGTCGATGGTCTTCATGATCGTCTATATCCTGATCGTCATCCCCTCGGCCTGGGTCATCGATACGCTCGGCTTCAAGACCGCGGTCGGCATCGGGGCGGTGTTGACGGGCGCTTTCGGGCTGGCCCGGGGCCTCTTCGCCTCGAACTTCACAGCCGTCTTCATTTGCCAGATCGGATTGGCCGTCGGCCAGCCGTTCGTCCTGGGAGCCATCACGACCCTGGCCGCCCGCTGGTTCCCGGCCCGGGAGCGGGCCACGGCCTCGGGCCTGGGAACCCTGGCCCTTTATATCGGCCCGTTGGCGGCCATGTTCCTGTCCCCCGCCCTGCTGGTCAAGATCGGCATGACCCGGATGTTGACGATCTACGGCATCGCGGCGGCCGCTTCAGCCGTCCTCTTTCTTTTGCTGGCCCGCGACCACCCGCCGACGCCGGCCGGGCCGGATGAACGGGCCTTGATGTTCGACGGCCTCAAATCGATGATCAAGCGCCGCGACTTCCTGTACCTCCTGGCCATCTTCTTCATCGGGCTGGGCCTGTTCAACAGCGTCTCGACCTGGATCGAGGACATCGTCCGGCCGCGCGGCTTTACCATCGCCCAGGCCGGCCAGGTCGGCGGCCTGATGCTCATCGGCGGCATCCTCGGAGCGCTGGTCATGCCGATTCTTTCCGACAAGTTCCGGCGCCGCAAGCCCTTCATCGTCCTGGCCGTGGCCGGGCTCCTGCCGGGACTCGTGGGCCTGACCTTCGCTTCCAACGTCGGGCTGGTGATGCTCTCGGGCTTCATCATCGGCTTCTTCCTGTTGAGCGCCGGCCCGATCGGCTTCCAGTACGCCGCCGAGATCACCCACCCGGCCCCGGAAGGAACGTCGAACAGCCTGCTCCTGGTGGCCGGCCAAGTCTCGGGCATCATCTTCATCCTGGTCATGGACGCCCTCAAGGACAAGGTCAGCGGATCGATGACAACCTCGCTCATCGGACTGACCGCGCTGGTCGCCGGGGCCATCCTGCTGGCCGTCTTTCTGCCCGAATCGCCGATCGCCAAGGAAGGCCGGGGCCCGGACGGCGGCCGCTAGGCGCCGGGGTCCGGGAACGGGAGCCGAACCTTTTTTTCTTCCCGGCCCGGCTTGTGGTATCATTCTTCTCTTATTTTGAACCGGAACAAAGGACGTACGGACGTGCAAATCGCGGATCGTTTGGTCAAGGAATTCAATCTCGGCGGCGATCGCGTCGCGGCCGCCCTGGCCCTGCTGGATGAGGGGGCGACCGTTCCCTTCATCGCCCGCTACCGCAAGGAGCGGACGGGCAATCTCGACGAGACGAAGCTCCGCGACATCGCCCGCCGCTACGGCACCTACAAGGAGCTGGAGGCCCGCAGGGAGACGATCCTGGCCTCGATCCGCGAACAAGGCAAGCTCACGCCCGAGCTCGAAGCCCGGATCGCCGAGACGGCCGACAAGACCGAGCTCGAGGACCTCTACCTCCCCTACAAGCCGAAGCGCACGACCCGAGCCTCCAAGGCCCGCGAGGCCGGGCTCGAGCCGCTGGCCCGCTGGCTGGCCGATCTGGCCGAGCCGGAGGCGGACCTCAAAGCCGAGGCCGGTAAATACCTCAATCCCGAAAAAGGCCTTGAGACCGTCGAAGCCGCCTTGGCCGGAGCCTGTGACATCCTGGCCGAGGAGTGGTCCGACGACGCCGAAGCCCGCAAAAGCCTCCGCGCCCTGGCCCTCGAGGAGGGCATCCTCGTTTCCTCGGTCCGCAAGGGCTTCGCCGACAAGAAGACCAAGTACGAAATGTACCACGACTACCGGGAACTGGTCTCCAGCCTGGCCTCGCACCGAATCCTGGCCATGATGCGCGGCGAGCGGGAAAAGGTCCTGGCCGTCAAGCTCGACCTGCCCCAGGAAAAGGCCGTCCGCGGCCTGGTCTACCGATTCGTGCTCCACCCGCGCAGCGCCGCCGCGCCCCGTCTTGTCGAAACCGTGATCGACGCCCTGGGCCGGCTGCTCGCGCCCGCGATCGAGACCGAAGTCCGCCAGGCGCTGATCGAGAAGGCCGAGAAGGAGGCCTTCCAGGTTTTCGGGGCCAATCTCAAGGACCTCCTACTGGCCTCTCCCGCCGGCCGCCAGCCCATCCTGGGCGTGGACCCCGGCTTCCGCACGGGGTGCAAGCTGGCCGCCGTCGACGCAACCGGCAAGTTCCTCGAGAACGCCGCGATCTACCCCAACGAACCCCGCAACGACACGGACGGGGCCAAGCTGGCCCTGCTCAAAATGATCGGCGAGTACCAGATCGCCTTTATCGCCATCGGCAACGGGACCGCCGGGCGCGAGACGGTCCAGTTCATCCGCGAGGCGCTGGACGAGCTCCCGGCCGGGCACCGTCCCGCCGTCGTCGTGGTCAACGAGGCCGGCGCCAGCGTCTACAGCGCCTCCGAGGCGGCGGTCCGGGAGTTTCCCAAGCTCGACATCACGGTGCGCGGCGCCATCTCCATCGCCCGCCGGCTGCAGGATCCCCTGGCCGAGCTGGTCAAGATCGAGCCGCGGTCGATCGGCGTCGGCCAGTACCAGCACGACGTCGATCAGGGCGGTCTCCAGAACTCGCTCGATGAAGTCGTGGAAAGCTGCGTCAACGCGGTCGGCGTCGACGTCAACCTGGCCTCGGAGGAGCTCCTCCGCCGCGTCTCCGGGCTGAACAAGGCCACGGCGGAAGCGGTCGTCCGGCGCCGCAACGAGAAAGGGCCCTATGCCGCGCGGGCGGATCTTCGCGAGGTCAAGGGGCTGGGCGAAAAGACCTTCGAGCAGGCGGCCGGGTTCCTGCGCATCCCCGGCGCGGTCAATCCGCTGGACGGATCGGCCGTCCATCCCGAACGCTACGGCCTGGTCGAACGCATGGCCGAGACCCTGTCCGCGTCCGTGGGCGACATGATCGGCAACACGGCGCTCCTGCGCAAGATCAACCCCAAGTCATTCATCTCCGAGGACGCCGGCCTGCCGACCATCGTCGACATTTTGCATGAGCTGGAGAAGCCCGGACGCGACCCGCGGGCGGCTTTCTCCTACGCCACCTTCCCGGCAGGGGTCAAGGACATCAAGGACCTGACCGAGGGCATGATCCTGGAGGGAATCGTATCCAACGTGGCCAATTTCGGCGCCTTCGTCGACATCGGCGTCCATCAGGACGGCCTGGTCCACGTTTCCGAGCTGGCCGAGAAGTTCGTCCGCGATCCCCGCCAGGCCGTCAAGGTCGGCCAACTGGTCAAGGTCAAGGTTCTGGCCGTGGACCAGGCCCTCAAGAGGATCTCGCTGTCCATCAAACAGGCGGCGGCGGCGAAGTAGAACGGCCGGG
>JAQULS010000035.1 GCA_028749235.1 Acidobacteriota bacterium
AGTTCCGGGAAGCCCTACGCTCGGCCGCGAGTCCGGACGACGTCGTCAGCCTGGTCCTCGAGGCCGTCTCGCCATGAAGGCGCGGCCGGCCGGGCTGGCCGTCTGTCTGGCCGTTTTCCTGCCCGGTCTCGCGCTGCGGGCCCAGGAACCGCCCGAGCCGCGGATCGCGGCCGCCTTTTTCAGGAGCCTGCCCGCATACCGCGTCCTGTTGACCGAAAGCCCGGCCGCCGATTCATTCGAGGCGGTCTTCCGGATCGCCGGAGCGGAGCACAACCGCACGATTGTCCTCCTGCATGGCCTCAACTCCACGTCGGCCGGCTACACGGCCCTGGCCCGCGATCTGGCTGCGGACTTCCGGGTCATCCTGATCGACCTTCCCGGCTACGGCGATTCCTTCACCCATAAGCCCATCTCCTACGACTACGAGCACATGACCGCCCGCCTCCTGACCATTCTGCGGGCGGCCGACGGGCTCGAGGGCGCTCTCCTGGTCGGCCATTCGACCGGCGGCGCGCTGGCCTGGCATCTCGACCTCACCGAGGAGTGCCGTCCGGCCGGCCTCGTCCTCATCGATGCGGTCACCGTCTCTTTCAAGCTTCCGCCGGTAACCGATCTCGCTTTTCTCGTAGCCGCGGGCTACGATACGGCCGGCCCTTTTTTCAACCTGATCGGCAATCCGATCATCATGGACCTCGTCTCCCACGGCTCCTCGGCCGACATCACCCGCCCCCTGCCGGAGAACCGGGATGACGTCGAGCCGATGTTCACGACACCTGCCCGGATCCGGGTCAATCGCATGTGGGCCCGCCAGATGCTGAAACCCCGGGTCGTTTCCACCTGGGAGCCGCGGCTCGCGGAGATCGATTCGCCCGCGCTTCTCATCTGGGGCGGCCGGGACGGCGTCCTGCGTCAGGACGTCATGACCCGGGCCCTGGCCGCGATCCCCGGCGCGCGGGGCGGGGTCATCGATAAAGCGGGCCATTCGCCCCAGCGGTCGCATCCGGACCGGGTGGCGGCCCTGATCAGGGAATTCGCCGCGGGACTGCCCCTGGCCGACCGGCCCCGATCTCTCGGTCCGGATGCCGTTCCCGCCGATCCGATTGCGCTGGCCGAGCCCCGGCCCGAATCGCGCGGCCTCATGGTCCACGCCACTTCTTCCCTGACCGGAGTCGCGGCGAGCGCTTTCCTCGCCTCGGCCACGTTCCGCTTGAAATGGGGATACTACTCGACCGAATACCCCAGCCAATCGGGAAGCGCGGGATTGTTTATAGAAGCCGGGGGGAAGACGAAGGACCCCACGCTGACGCTTGGCGCGCAGGTGGAGCTGGTCTGGGAAAAATGGGGCGGTGTGCGGGTCGAGGGCGGATGGGAGGTCGCGGGATACGGCCACCCCTCCCTGCTTCGGATCGGCTATGTCCCGTCCTATGTCCCTTGGCTGTGCCTGGGCGCGGCCTGGCGCGGGGTCGAAGGCAAGCCCGCCTTCTTCGCCACGATCGAGCTAGCGCCGAAACTCTACCGCTGAAGGCCGCCGGCTACCGGACCAGCTCTTTCTCGATCGCTTCCAGGCTTTGGCCCTTGGTTTCCGGCAGGCGGGCCCGGATGAAGACGTAGCCCGCGGCGCAGATCAGGGCATAGAGGCCGAATGTCCCGGCGGGACCGAGCCCCTTGTTGAGGAGAGGGAAGGTGAAAGTCAGGACGAAGCAGGCCGCCCAAAGCGCGGTCGTGGCCACGGCCGTCGCGGCGCCCCGGATGCGGTTGGGGAAGATCTCGCTGATGACGACCCACACGACCGGCGCCAGCGACATGGCGTAGCAGGCGATGGCCGCCAGCACGAGCAGGAGCATCGGCGCGCCATTGAGGCCCGCGGCATAGCCGATGCCCATGGCCGTGTAGATGAGGGCCAGGCCCGCGGAGCCGAAGAGCATCAGCGGCCTGCGGCCGCGCCGGTCCACCGTTGCCAGGGCCACGAAGGTGAAGGCCAGGTTGACCGACCCGGTCCAGGCGATGTTGGACAGGACGCTGGAGATGTCGTAGCCGGCCGCCCGGAAGATCTCCTCGGCGTAGTTGAAGATGACGTTGATGCCGCACCACTGCTGGAAGACCGCCAGGACGATGCCCAGGACGAGCACCCGCCGCAAGCGGCGGTCGAAGAGGGCCCGGAAATCGACTTTCTCGGTCTCCCCTTTCAAGGTCGATTCGATGTCGGCCAGGGCGGAGCCGGCGTAGGCGTCCCCGCCCAGGCGGGCCAGGATCTTGCGGGCCCGCTCTTTCTTGCCGTTCTTGGCCAGCCAGCGAGGGCTCTCCGGAACCAAAAACATGCCTACGAAGAAAAGGGCGGCCGGAATCGCCGTCAGCCCGAACATCCAGCGCCAGCCCGTCGTCCCGTACCACGAGTCCCGGATGAAGGCGTCGCTCGCTCCCGCCGGCAGGCCCCGCACCAGCCACCAGTTGATGAACTGGGCCAGCAGGATGCCGATGACGACGGTCAATTGGTTGACCGAGACGAGGCGGCCCCGCATGCGGGCCGGAGCGATCTCGGCGATATAGAGCGGCGACAGGTTGGAGGCCAGGCCGATGGCCGTCCCGCCCAGGATCCGCCAGATGACGAAGACGGTGAAGTTCGGGGCCAGCCCGTTGCCGATCGAGGTGGCGACGAAGATCAGGGCCGAGGCCATGAGCAGCCGCTTGCGGCCGAAGCGGTCGCTCAAGGCGCCGGCGGCCATGGCTCCCGCCAGGCAGCCGATCAGGGCGCAGGAGTTGGCCCAACCCCGGGCCGAGGCGCTGGTCAGGGCGAAAAACCGCTCGAAGAACGGTTTGGCCCCGCCGATGACGACCCAGTCGTAGCCGAATAAAAGGCCGCCCAGGGCGGCGGTGATGGAGATCATCCAGATAAGCCCGAGGCGGAGGCGGGCGCCTTCGTCGGGGGGCGCGGGGGCGGTTTCAGGGGCGGATATCGACATGAGGCTCCAAATTATCGACTCTCCCGGAGAAAGTCAATCGGGGGCTTGCAATAGTCCTGGAAATATGTAGAATTCGGCCATCTAACAGCGGATTGCCCGTTGAACAGCTCAATTCTATAGGAGGTTCCATGAAGAAGAGCATTCTTTTGGCCTTGGTAGTCCTCGTGTCCGTTCCGATGGCCTTCCCGTCCATCGTCACGAACACGAACCAGAGCATCGGCTTCTACCGCTTGCTGGCCCGCTACGCGTCGCTCGACACGGACGCGGTCTATTACAACCCGGCCGGTCTGACCAAGCTGTCGGACGGCTTCCATCTGGCGCTCAACAACCAGACGATCAACCAGAACAAGACGATCATCAACGGCCTGCCGTTGCTCAACGGGTACGATGCGGACCTGGGCGGCGCCGAATATGTCGGCAAAGTCCGGGTTCCCTTCTTCCCCACTTTCTATGCCGTCTATAAGAAGGGCCCCCTGGCCGTGTCCTTCGGCTTCAACCCCATCGGAGGGGGCGGCTCGGCGGATTACGCGAGCGGCCTGCCCTCCTTCGAGGCCGGCTATGCCAAGCTGCCGACCTTGATTTACAGCGCAACCGGCGGGATGATTGCCGTGAACGGCTATAGCGCCGATATCTCCTTCAATGGCAGTTCCATCTACTACGGCTTCCAGCTCAACATCTCCTACGCCATCAACGACATGTTCTCGGTGGCGGGAGGGCTCCGTTACGTCTCGGCCAGCAACACCTACGAAGGCTCTCTCTCGAACGTCATGGTCAGCCCTTATTTCCCCGCCTTCGGCTGGGACGGCGTGACGATGATCAAAGCTTCAACGGTCTTTACGGCTTTGGGCCAGACCGCATATGCGGCCGCCACGGGAGACCTTAGCGTCGACGCGGCCCAAAAAGGCTCGGGCTTCACTCCCGTCTTGAGCTTCATGGCCACCCCGATCGAAGGCCTGGTCCTGACGATCCGCTACGAGTTCAACACCAAGCTCGAGTTGACCAACAGTACGACCACGGACGACACCAAGGGCATCCTGTCCGCGGACGGCATGTTCCCCGACGGCGCCAAGACGCGGGCCGACATCCCGGCGACGCTGGCCTTCGGCGCTTCCTACGCCATTCTGCCCCAGCTCCGGGTCCATGCCTCGTTGAACACCGACTTCGACAAGCAGGCCAATTGGAACGGCCGCGAGGCTTATATCGACAAGAACACCCTGGAATGGGCATTGGGCGTCGAGTACGACGTGCTCGAGAACGTGACCGTGAGCGCCGGCTACCTGAACAGCTCTTACGGGGTCAAGGATGAATTCCAGTCCGACATGGACTTCACGCTCTCCGCCTCCACCATCGGAGCCGGCGCCAAGTGGCGCCTTTCCGACAGTCTCTCCGTCGAGGCGGGCCTGATCAGCGTCAACTACAAGGATTACGACAAGCTGATCACTTATTATTGGGATGCCCTCGAGACTCTCCCCATCGGAGCGTTCAAGGAGACCTACAAGCAGACCACGTTCGGCTTCGGCTTCGCGGTCAACTACAGCTTCCGATAAGAGAACGGGCCCCCCAGGCCCCTCAAGCGACATGCTCCCGGCCGGGCGGAAGCCGCCCGGCCGGGATTTTTCTTTCGTTTCCCCCTCGCCTCTTCCTCCCTCCTCATCTGCCCCCTCCCGCCGCGCCGCGTCCGCGCCGGCCGCTTTCTCGGCTTGAGCGTTTCGTGTATCATGTTCGCTCCCGGCGGCCGGCCTGGAAAGCCTTCTTTTCCGACCCCGCCCGGGAGTCCGATCCATGAGTTCCCTCAACGCTCTCTACCGCCTGGCCGCCGGCCTTCTCCTGGCCTTAGCCCCGGCCGTCTCCTTCGCCGCGACGGATACCCCGCCCGCAAGCTCGAAAAAGACCATCATCGTCATCCCCATGGCCTACTTCACGCCCGAGACGAGCCTGGCTGGAGGAATCGGCGGGCTCCTGGCCGGCCGATTTTCGGGCTCGGACCGGACGACCCGCCCCTCCTCGGTCCTTTTCAGCGCCGTCTATACCCTGAAGAATCAGTTCACCATCCAGATGAAGCCCGAGATCTACCTGAAAAACGAGGCCTGGGTGATCAACGGCAACGCGGAATGGAGCCGCTTTCCGACGCCGTTCTTCGGGCTCGGCAACGAGGCGCCGGAGGAAGCCTCGGAAACCATGACGCCCATCCAGATCCTGACCGAGGTCCAGGTGCTGAAGCGGATCGTCCCGCGCTGGAAGCTCTACGCGGGCGTCATGGGCGTCTACGAAAGCTACAGCTTCCGGGCTTTCGCTTCGGGCGGCCTTCTGGCCTCGGGGGATTATCGCGGCTCCGAGGGCGGCGCCCTGGCGGGATTCGGGGTCACGGCCAGGACCGACAGCCGCGACAACGTCTTCTCTCCCCGCCGCGGCCGCTTCTGGCAGGCCTCGGCCGTCTTCCACGGCGGCTTCCTGGGCGGCGATTACCGCTTCACCAAGATCAAGGCCGATTTGAGGTCCTATGTCCCGTTCGCCTCATCGGCCGTCTTGGGCTTCCAGATCAAGCTCGAGACGGCCTCGGGCGACGTCCCCTTCATGGCCCTGCCCAAGTTGGGCGGCGACAGCCTGATGCGCGGCTATCTCAAGGGAAGATACTGCGATCGGGTCTTCGCCGGCTTCCAGGCCGAGGCGCGCGTCCCCATCTCGGGGCGGTTCGGGGCGGCGGTCTTCGCGGGCCTGGGCGAGGTGGCCGGAAGCCCGGGCCGGCTGTCCCTGGCCGGTCTCAAGCCGTCGCTGGGCGCCGGGCTCCGCGTCCGCATCACGGACGAAGGCAACACCCTGCGGCTGGACTACGGATTCGGCCGCCGCTCCACCGGTTTCTATGTCACGGTCAACGAAGCCTTTTGACGTTCGGCCGAGCGTTGACAGGCCGCGAACGAATCTGGTAATTTGGACGTACTCATGTTCTTCCCGATAGGTCTTTTAATAGGATTCATCGCCGCCATCCCGCTCGGACCGATCAACGTCTTCATCATCTCCCAGACCATGAAGCGGGACTTCTTCCACGGCTTCATGGGCGGAATCACGGCCTGCGTCCTGGACACAGGCTACTGCCTGGTCGCCATCCTCGGCATGTCCCACATCACTTCCCTCATCAACCGCTGGGTCATCCTGCTCAAGGCGGTCGCGGCGCTCTTCATGTTCGCCATCTCGGTGCGCCTCTACTTCCAATCCAAGAAAGGACGGAAGCCCAAGTCCGAGAAGATCGAAGTCAAGAAATCGCCCAAGCCGATCCTGGCCGTCTTCCTGATGTACATTTCCAACCCGACCCTGTTGGCCTTCTGGCTCGGCACGGCCGGCATGGTCACCAGCCACTACTGGGTGACCAACGACGGCCTGACCCCCTACCTGTTCGCCCTGGCCTGCGGCCTGGGCGGCGTGCTGTGGTATTTCATCCTGACCCGCTACGTCGCCAAGTACCATCATATGTTTTCGCCGAAGACGTTCCGGCGCATCTTCGTCGGGATGGCCCTCATCCTGTTCACCTTCGGGGCCTACACCTTCGCCTCAATCTTCGTCGATCTCAAGCTCCACTTCTAACCGCGGCCATGCTTCGCCGACGTGTCCTCCTCCTCTGCAACGCCCACCTCGACCCGGTCTGGCTCTGGGAATGGCCGGAGGGCGCCGGCGAGGCCGTGGCGACGTTCCGGGTCGCGGCGGAGTTCTGCGAGACCCGGCCGGGATTCGTCTTCTGCCACAACGAGGCCGTCCTCTACCAATGGGTGGAGGAGTACGAGCCGGAGCTTTTCGCCCGCATCAAGCGCCTGGTCAAGGCGGGCCGCTGGTCCATTCTGGGCGGCTGGTTCCTCCAGCCCGACGCAAACCTTCCCAGCGGCGAATCGTTCGTTCGCCAGGCCCTGCTCGGCAAGCGCTATTTCCGGGACCGCTTCGGCGTCGACGTCCCGGTCGCGGCCAACCTGGATCCTTTCGGCCACACCCGCGGCCTGGTCCAGATCCTGGCCAAGAGCGGCACGCGGGGGTATCTGTTCTGCCGGCCGGATCGGGCTTTCGCCGCCCTGCCCGGCGAAGACTTCGTCTGGGTCGGCTACGACGGCTCGCAAGTCCTGGCCACTCGGGTCGAGGCCCACTATAACTCGAAAGGCGGCGGGGCGCGGGAAAAGATCGAGACCTGGCTCGCGGAACATCCCGGGCGGCCGACGAGCCTGCTTCTCTGGGGCATCGGCAATCACGGCGGCGGCGCCTCGGCCCGCGATCTGGACGATATCGAGGCGCTGAAGCGGGAGAAAGCCGGCCGGATCGAAATCGTCCACGCCTCGGCGGACGCCTATTTCGCCGGTTTGGAGCGCCGCCGCAAAAGCCTGCCCCGCCACGCCGCCGGGCTCAATCCCTGGGCGGTCGGGTGCTACACCACCATGGCCCGGATCAAGCAGGCCCACCGCCGGCTCGAGAACGAATTCTTCTCGGCCGAGAAGATGGCTTCGGCCGCTGCGTTCCAGGGCCTGCTCCCCTATCCCCGGACCGAAATGGCCGAGGCCCTGCGGGATCTGGCCCTGTCCGAGTTTCACGACATCCTGCCGGGATCGTCCATCCCACCGGCCGAGGAAGGGGCGCTGCGGCTTCTCGGCCACGGGCTGGAGATCGTCTCCCGGGTCAAGGCCCGGGCATTTTTCGCCTTGGCGGCCGGCGAGCCCAAGGCCGGCCCGGGCGAAATCCCGATCTTCGTCTATAACCCGCATCCCTGGCGCCTGCGGACCCTCGTCTCATGCGAATTCCAGGACCATGAGCCCAACTACGGCGACGGCTGGATGCGGCCCGTTTTAAGGCGCGGCGGGAAGCCGGTGGCCTGCCAGGCCGAAAAGGAGCTCTCCAACCTGCAGCTGGAATGGCGGAAGAGAATCATCTTCGCGGCCGACCTTCAGCCGTCGGGTCTGACCCGTTTCGACGTCCGGCTGGATAAGACGAAGTCCCGGCCCGTTCCCGCGCTCGCCGCATCAAACGGAGCGATTCGTTTCCGGACGCGGAGCCTGGATGTCGCCGTCGACGTCCGAACCGGCCTGGCAAGGCGGTTCCGGGTCGGAGGGATCGACATCCTGCGGCCGGGCGCGTTCGAGCCGCTGGTCATCGCCGACAACGCCGATCCCTGGGGCATGCGCGTCGTCCGCTTCCGGGAAGTCGCGGGGAAGTTCCGCGCGGCCGATCCCGCGGCTTGCGCCCGGGCGGCCGGAGTCGGGGCGGAGCGGCTGGCGCCGGTCCGGGTCATCGAGGACGGAGAAGTCAGGACGGTCGTCGAATCCATCCTGGCTTACGGATCATCGTTCGTCATCCTCCGCTTCAAGCTGCCCAAATCGGGGACCGAGACCGAGGTCGAAGTCCGGGTCCTGTGGAACGAGAAGGACCGGATGCTGAAGCTCCGCCTGCCGACCACCCTGCGCGACGGCGTCTATTGGGGCCAGGTCGCCTACGGGCGGGATCGTTTGCCCGCGAACGGAGACGAGGCGGTGGCCCAGAAGTGGACGGCCGTCGTCTCCCCAAGCCGGAGAATCGCCCTGACCTGCGTCAACGAGGCCACCTACGGCTCGGACTGCAAGGACGGCGAAATGCGCCTGAGCCTGCTCCGTTCGCCGGCCCATGCCGCCGATCCGGCGCTCGGCGCTCCCCTTTTGTACCAGGACCGGTTCATCCCCCGCATCGACCAGGGCGAACGCGTCTTCCGCTTCTGGATCGACGCCGGGCCGGCGGCCGCGCTGCTGCGGGGAATCGACCGCAAGGCCCTGGCCGGGAACGAAGAGCCGTACGTTCTGCCCTGGTTCCCGCCGGGGAAGGGCCGTCGGCCCCAAACCTTCGCCCGCCTCGACGACGGCCCCGGCGGAGCGGTCCTGATAACCGCCCTCAAGCCGGCGGAGAATGACGGCAGGCTCGTCATCCGCCTGTTCGAGCCCACGGGAACGAAGCGCGAGACGACACTCCGCCTCCCCTTCGCCGGAGCCGAGACGCGCCTGGTCATGAAGCCGTTCGAGATCAAAACCCTTCTCTTCGACCCCCGGGACAGCGGCTTTACGGAGTGCGACCTGCTGGAAGACCCGCTCGGGGGTAAGTGAGGCAAGCGCCATGCATCCCGTTTCGCTCGTCCTGGTCGGCATCGGCGGCATGGGGGGCGTCTACGTTGAAGAGCTCCTGGGCAAGAACGGGGACGGGAGCTTTCGCCTCGCCGGGCTGGTCGATCCCGAGCCGCGAAGGTGCCGGCGGCTGACCGATCTGACCGAGCGGGGGCTGCCCGTCTTCACCCGGCTGGAAGAATTTTACGGCTCCGGGAGGGCGGCCGATCTGGCCGTCATCTCATCCCCCCACCAGTTCCACGCCCGGCAGACCATCCTGGCGCTGGAGAAAGGGAGCCTCGTCCTGTGCGAGAAGCCGGTCGCCGGGACCGTCCGCGAAGCGAAGGCCATGGCCGAAGCCGAGCGCCGGACGGGGCGCTGGGCCGCGATCGCCTACCAGTGGTCGTTCTCAGACGCGGTGCAGGCCGCCAAGGCCGACATCCTGGCCGGCGTCTACGGCCGCCCGGTGAGAGCCCGATGCCTATATACCTGGCCGCGGGACAAGGCCTATTACGGACGCAACCATTGGGCCGGCCGGGCCCGCCTGGACGACGGCGCCTGGATCTTCGACGGGCCGGCCAACAACGCCATGGCTCACGACCTGCACAACATGCTTTATCTACTGGGTCGGGACGTCCGCGCCTCGGCCGTCCCCGTCCGCATCCAGGCCGAGCTCTACCGCGCCAACCCGATCGAGAACTGCGATACGGCGGCGGCCAGGATCGACTTGGAGGACGGGACGCCGGTCCTGTTCTGGTTCTCCCACGCCGCCCGGCTCGACCGCGGGCCGCGGCTTCGCCTCGAGTTCGAGAAGGGGGTCGTAACCGCCGAGCGGAGGGGCGGAAGCCTGCGGGGAGAGACGGCCGGCGGGGACGTCCGTGACTACGGCAATCCCGACGCCACGCCGATGAAGAAACTCTGGGACGCGATCGGGGCCGCGGCCTCGGGAACCGTGCCCGTCTGCTGCGTCCAAGCCGCATCGGCCCAGACCCTGGCCATTAACGGCATGCAGGCAAGCGCCGGAGAGATCGGCGTCTTTCCGGACGATCTGCGGCGGGAATCTCCGCACGGCGATTCCACCTTGATCTGGGTCGAGGGCCTGGACGAAGCGCTCGAGGAAGGATTCGAGACATCCCGGCTCCCCTCCGAGATCGGCCGCTTTCCCTGGGCCCGGCCGGGAGAACCGATCGACCTGAGGAATTTCGACGCCTTTGTCTGATGCCGCGAGCGCTTCCGGTCTTCGTCCCGCCGAAGACGTTTTGGAAATCCGTAAGATCGTCTATCCCGGCCGAAGCCTGGGAACGCTTCGGGGCAAAGCCTGTTTCACGGACGAAGGTCTGCCCGGAGAAACGGTCACCATCGAGGCGCTCAAGGACAAGCCCGGCTTCATCGAGGCCAGGACCGTCGGCATCCGGTCGAAATCCGCGCGAAGGATCGAGCCGCGTTGCGGCCATTACCGGGCCTGTTCGCCCTATCAGATCGCCGATTACCCCCATCAGATCGAGATCAAGGCCGGACAGCTGAGGGAGCTGATGGCCGGGCTGCCCGGCTTGGAGGGGGGAACAATCGAGGTCGAGCCTTCGCCGCGGATCTGGGAATACCGGAACAAAGCCCGCTTTCACGTCCTCTGGACGGAGTCGGGGGCGATTCCCGCCTACAACCGCCCCGGAAGCCGGGATCTCTTCGTCCCGGCCGCCGATTGCTTCCTTCTGCCGGCGGCGATTCGCGAAACCGCGGCCAAGGCTTTGGCGGCGGCCCGGCCGCTCCGGGAGCGGCTGCGGGAAATCGAGATTAAAATGTCCGGCGCCACGGGCAAGATCCTGGTCATCCTGCACGGGCGAACGGTACCCAAGCCCGGGGAAGCCGATCCCCTGCTGAGCGCGCTCATCGGAGACGGCCGGATCGCCGGAATCGTGAGCTTGACGGAGCGAGGCCGGACGGTCGAAGAAAGGGTCTGGTGGGGACAGCGCTTTTTGGACGATTCATTCGGCGGCGCTCCGGTCCGGATCGGTCCGGTCTCGTTTTTTCAAGTGAACGCCTCGATTATGCCCGCCGTCCTGGCGGCCATGCGCGGCGCGCTGGCGGAGCGCGGGACGCGGACCCTGGCCGATCTCTACTGCGGAGTCGGAGCCTTCGGGCTGGCGCTGAGGCCCCAGGTCGACGCGGTTTACGCCGTCGAATCGGAGCCGGAGGCGGTCGCCTTCCTCAAGAGAAACGCCGCCCTGGCCGGAGCGCCCGGGCTGACGATCTGCGACGGGCCGGCCGAAGAGTGGCTGGGCTGGGTGCTCGACCGGAACGTCGACGCGGTCATCGTCGATCCCCCGCGGCGGGGCTTGGATGCGGCCATCGCGGACGGGCTGACCAAGCGGCCCGTTCCGACGCTTCTTTATCTATCCTGCAACCCATCCACCCTGGCCCGCGACCTGCATCGGCTGATCCCCGCTTATCGGCTGGTTTGGATGCGGGGCTTCGACTTCTTCCCCCATACGCCGCATATCGAAACCCTGGCCGTGCTGGAGGGGGTCAGGTCTTAAGATTTAAGATTTCTGTCAATAATAGTAGACGATCCGTATACAATTGTCGTCGAATCTTGAATCTTAAGACCTGACCCCCGTTTTTCCCGCAAGCTGGCCGCAGGCGGCCCGGATGTCGCCCCCTTTGGATTGCCGCAGCGTGGCCGCGACTCCTGCTTCCCGCAAACGCGCCAAAAAACTCCGGCACGTCCCCGCGTCCGGGGCGGCGAAAGGCAGGCCGCGAACCGGGCTGAATGGAATCAAGTTGACCTTGGCCTTAAGCCGGTGGGCGATCCCCGCCAGCTTGTCCGCGTCGCCCGACGTATCGTTGAACCCCCGGATGAGGATGTACTCGAAGGTGATCATCCGCCCGCCGGCGGCAAGATAGTTCCGGCAGGCTTTAAGAACTTCGGCCAGCGGATATTTCCGGTTGACCGGCATCAACCGGCCGCGCTTCTCGTCGTCGGCCGAGTGAAGCGAAATCGACAGGTTGATCTGCATCCCCAATGTGCCCAGCCGCTCGATGCCGGGAACGATCCCGCTCGTCGAGACGGTCATTCTCCGGGCGGCCAGACCCAGGCCCTCGGGCGCGTTCAGGATGCGGACCGCCTTGACCAGGTTGTCGCAATTGTCCAGCGGCTCCCCCATGCCCATGAAGACGACGTTGGTCGGGGCCGCGTCGAATTCGTCCCGTAGCGACAGAAGCTGCCCGACGATCTCTCCCGGCCGCAAGTCGCGCTTGAATCCCCCCAGCCCGCTGGCGCAGAAGGCGCAGGCGAACTTGCAGCCCACCTGGGTCGAGACGCAGACCGTGCGCCTCTCCCCGGAGGGGATGAGAACAGTCTCGACGAACTCGCCGTCCGCCAGCCGGAAAAGGGTTTTCCGCGTTCCGTCGGGAGATTCCAGGGCTTCTTCCGGCGCCACGGCCCCGAAGGAAAACCTCTCCTCCAGCCGGACGCGCAGATCCCGCGGGAAATCCGTGAATTGATCGAAGCGCGTGGCGCCCTTGCGGTAAAGCCAGGCAAAGGCCTGGCCCGCCCGGTAGGCGGGCTCCCCCATGGCCCGGAAGGCTTCCCGGAGCTCTTCGATCGTCAGGTCCCGGATATCGTCCATTTCGTCAATGGATCGTCGTCATCAGCCACAGGAGCAGGATGATGACGCCGACGAGAATCCAGCTCCCGCCGAACCCGATGACATCCATCCTGGTGGGCTTGAGGAATTCCCAGGATGACCGCGGCCGGATCTTGAGCCGCGCCATCCGCTCCGGCTCGTTGGCCGCCGCCTCAACGGCCAGGGTGTCCGCTTCCGGCGTCGCCTGGACGGGCGTATGGATCTTGCCGAAGAACCGGTCCAGGTCCTTCTTCGGAACCGGCTTGGTGACCAGGCTGATCAGGAAGAGCAGGAGGAAGGGGAACAGGGCGTCGAACCCGAACCGGGCCGCCGAAAGCTGGGCCTTGGTCCAGCCGGTGAAGTTGATTCCCACCCAGCTCATGACCCAGATCTCGGCGTTGAAGCGCCCGATCCCGATCTTGGGCGAAGCGGGATCGGCCGGATCGCGGCGGGCGACCTTTTCATAAAAGACGGCGGCCGGCTCGATGACGTGGGGCTTGCGGATGGACTGCCCGACCTTCTCGGCCCGCCCGGCGGCCACGTCCTCGTCCAGCGCACCCGTGGAGATGGTCACGGCCTGGGGCCGGGTCTCGGCCAGGAAGGCCGGATTCGTCCGGGCCCAGGTCCAGGACTGGAAGATGTTGGGAACGACGGCGTAGATGAGCAGGCATGCGAGGACCTGGACGATGACGGCCGACTTGGTCAGTCTGCGCCACAGGAAGCCGAGCCAGATCGAGGCCCCGAAGATGGCCGGCAGGGAGATGAAGTACTGGAACAGGTACAGGAGGTTGTCGATGAAGAGCGCCGTCCCCACTCCCCCGATAAGGGTCAGGGCCAGGACGATTTTCCCGACGGACATGTAATGGCGCTCGGTCTTGCGGGGCAGGATGGGCTGGTAGATGTTGTGGAGGAAGAGGGCCGAGTAGGAGACCGCGTTGGCGCTCAAGGTGGACATGTTGGCGGCCAGGATGCCGACCATCATCAGCCCGACCGCGCTTGGAAAAAGCAACTCCCGCGTCATCAGCCCCCAGATCAGGTCGGGATCGTGAAGCTTCCCGCCGAAGAGGGCCACCGCGATCAGGCCGGCCAGGGCCCAGAAGATCATCAGGAAGCGCTTGAAGAACATGTCCATGATCATGCCGAAGCGGGCCGAGTTCTCGGTCTTGGCCGAGCCCGCCGTCTGCATCCCCGGGGCCGAGGCGATGATCGAGACCAGGTTGGCCAGGATCATGGCCAGGATCGTGTACCAGGCGTATTCGGAGGTGGTCACCGATCCGAACAGGTTGAACATGAAATCCGGGACCTTGGCGTGCAGGCCGGCGAAGCCGCCGACGCGCGACAGGCCGAGCGGGATGAGCATGACCGAAAAGATGACGATCAGGAATCCCTGGACGATGTCGGTCATCGCCGCGGCGATGAACCCTCCCATCACGGTGTAGGCGCTGACCACGAAGGCGAAGATGAAATAGATGAACAGCGGGTTGGTGAAGGAGATGAAAGACTTGAGCTCGCCTTTCTTGTTCCGATCGTTGAGTTCCTGGTAGCGGACGACCTGCTCGGCCGTCTGCCCTTGACCGAGCTGCTTTTTAAGCTCCTGGAACTCCCGGAACTGGGCCACGCTCTCCTGCTCGGCGACCGTGTAACGGGCCTCGGGCTTGGGAGTCAGGGCCTGGGTCGTCTTGCCCGCCACCATGTAGCTGACGCCGCCGCCGATGAAGGCCATGACCAGGGTGAAGACGGCGAAGGCAGCCGCCAGGAACTTACTCTTGAACCGCTCGTCGTAGAAGTCGCCCAGGGTCATCAGCCGGGACCGGCGCAAGAACGCGGTTGAGAACCAGTAGAACGGGGTCAGGAACAGGACCAGGTACTGGATCCACATGCCGCCGATGCCGGTCCGGTAGATCTCTCGGGTCAGGGCCACGGCCTGGTCGGCGTTGGTCGAGGCGCCGAAGTTGAGGAAGAACTGGGTGAACTTGCCCAGCCTGCGGCCGGCCAGATAGAAATCGTTCCGCGTCTTGTTGCGCTTTTGGGCCCAGCGACCCATGGCCAGCATGCCCAGGAGGTAGATGAGGATGATCGAGAAGTCGAGCCAGTGCAGGCCGAAGATGGTCATGGGGGCATTAAACTAAATCGGACTTCTCTTGTCAAAAAGCAATGGGAAAAGATTATGATAGAATCTCTCTTCAAATCATGAGCGAGTTATTTACCTCTCTTCAGCACCTGCCCGGGGCGGGAGAGATTCTGTCGATCGGCGCCGCCCTCACCTGGGCCGTCGCGCTTGTCCTCTTTCGCGTCGTCGGGCGGGACGTCCACCCGCTCGCCGTCAACCTGTTCAAGAACGCCCTGGGCGTCATCCTGCTCGTCCCGACGATCATTCTTCTCGGCAAGCCCCTCCTGCCCGCCCTTCCTTTCAGCGACTACGCCGTGTTCATCATCAGCGGCATCATCGGCATCGCCGTCGCGGACACGCTCGTTCTGGCCTCCCTCAACAAGCTCGGAGCGGAGCTGCTGGCCATCGTCGACTGCGCCTACAGCCCGTTCGTCATCGGCTTGTCGTTTCTCTTCCTGGGCGAACGGATGGACGCCGTGCAGTCGGCCGGCGTCGCCCTGATCGTCCTCGCCGTCCTGATCATCAGCAGCCGCAAGAGCGACGCCAGGGTTCCCCGGCGGGACCTGGTCCAGGGAATCCTGCTGGGAGTCGCCAGCGTCTTCCTGATGGCCGCCGGCATCGTCATGGTCAAGCCCCTGCTCGGCCGGACGCCGATCCTGTGGGGAACGATGATCCGCCTGGTCGGGGGCGGAGCGGCGGTGGCCGTCTTCCTGGCTTTCCACCCCCGCCGCCGGGAGTACCTGCGGCCGCTCGGATCGGCCAAGACCCTGGCCCTGCTCGTCCCGGGATCGATCTTCGCGACCTACCTGTCCAACGGGTTCTGGCTGGCCGGGATGCGCCTGACCAAGGCCTCCGTGGCCTCGGCCCTCAACCAATTGAGCACGATCTTCATCTTCGTGCTGGCGGCGATGTTCCTGAAGGAAAAACCGACCGTCCGCAAATTGATAGCGGTCGCGCTGGCCTTCGCCGGCGCGCTTCTCATCTCGGTGAAATTCTAAATTTGAGAATTTGGGGTCAGGTCTAGAGATTCAAGATTCGACCACGTAAGTAGACGAATAGACCACTCTCGTTGGCAGAAATCTTGAATCTCTAGACCTGACCCCAATCAGGCCCGCAGACGGGCTACGACGTCCACCGCGCTGGCGGCATCGGGCGCGTAGCCTCGGGCGCCGATCTGGTTGGCGTAGTCCTGAGTCAGGGGGGCTCCCCCCACGACCACGGGCATGGGCAGGCCGGCATCCTTGAGAGCCTGGACCACGCCCTTCATCTGAACCATGGTCGTGGTCAGCAGCGCGGAGAGAGCCACCACGTCGGCCTTGTTGTCTCTGGCCGCGGCCACGAACTTGTCCGCCGATACGTCGGCCCCCAAGTCCACGATCTTGTAGCCCGCGCCCTTGAGCATCATGGCCACCAGGTTCTTGCCGATATCGTGAAGGTCGCCCTTGACGGTGCCGATGACCACCAGGCCCTTGGGCTCGACCTTTTCCTTGATCAGGAGCGGCTCCAGCTTGGCCAGGCCGGCGTTCATGGCCCGGGCCGCCACGAGGACTTCGGGGATGAAAACCTCATTGGCCTTGAACAGGACGCCCAGCTTCTCCATGCCGATGATCAAACCCTCGTTGAGGATCTGCCGGGCCGACATCCCGGCCGCCACGGCTTGGTCCACCAGGGCTTCGACTTCGGCCTTGCGGCCCGCCATCAGGGCGTCTTGCATCTTGTCCAGCATCGGTTCGCTCCTTGGCTCTCTATGATTCGAGTCTTTATATACCACAGACCCCCGGCGGCGAAAAGCCCGCCGGAGAACCGGGAATCATCCGCCTACTTCGTCTCCGCTCCCTTGTAGAGGGCGTTGACGTCGCGCTTGCCCCGCTCGAGGAAAGGCACGGGCGTGTCCATCCAGGCCGGGCGCGGCTTGCCGAGCAGGAAATGATCGAAGAACTCGTCCTGGTGGAGGGTCCAGTATTTCTGGTTCTCCCTCTCGCGCAGGCCGTGCTTCTCGCCGTTGAAGTTGAACATGTAGGCTTCCTTGCCCAGCCGCCGCAGGGCGGTGAAGAACTCGATGCCCTGGTACCAGGGAACCGCGTCGTCTTCATCGTTGTGGATCGAGAGATACGGCGTCTTGACCCGTTCGGCCCAGAAAACGGGCGAGTTTTCCAGGTACTGCAAAACCCGGGTGAAGAGCGGGGCGCCGATCCGGCTCTGGGTCTTCTCGTACTGGAACTCGCGGACCTGGCCCGAGCCCCAGCGGATCCCGCCGTAGGCGCTGGTCATGTTGGTGACCGAGGCGCCGGCCTGGACGGCGGCGAAGATATTGGTCTGGGTGATGAGGTAGCTGATCTGGTAGCCGCCCCAGCTATGGCCCTGGATGCCGATCCGGGCGGGATCGATGGAGCCCATGTCGACGACCTTCTGAACGGCCGGCAGAACGCACTTCAAGGCGCTCGATCCGGGATAGCCGGTCTCGTAGATGATGTCGGGCTGGAGGATGACGTAGCCGTTGCTGACGTAGCGCGAGAAATTGATGCTGGTGCCCGGAGCCGGCGGGTAGTACCGGTGCAGACCGTCGGTCAGTCTCTCGTAGATATAGACCATCAACGGGTACTTCTTGGACGGGTCGAAGTCATCGGGCTTGATCAGGGTGGCGTCCAGGAGGACGCCGTCCGTGTTGCGATAATGGATGAGCTCCGCGGTCCCCCAGATGTACTCGGCCTGTTGGGGATTGGCGTCGCTGACCTTGCGGCGGTCGGCGAAATCGGGCCCGCTGGCCCACAGGTTGGGGAATTCGGCGAACGTCTGTTGGGTGAAGACATAGGCTTCGGCGCTCTTGGCCTTGATCAGCCCGCCCAGCAGCCTGTCCAACATGATGACCCGGACCGGCTCGGCGTCCACGGCCAGGTTGATCCGGGAGTAACCGGAACCCTTGGTCTTGTCGTTGGCCGTCTGCAGCAGGACGGGGGTCTTGGACGGCACCGTCCTCTCCTCGCGGTCGAGCCGCAGGTAGCGGAAGACGAGCCCGTCGCGGCGCCCGACGCCCTTGGTCGCGTTGCGGGCCCCGCTGCCGTCGGGCTTGACCTCCCAGATGTCGTACTGGTCGTAAAGAAGAATCGCCTTGTCTCCCTCCGTCCAGCCGGCCGAGCCGTAGGCTCCCGGATCGCCGGGCGTGTCCGATTCCTCCTGGAAGAAGTTCACCCCGAGCTTGGCGGTCAGGTTGCAGGTCTTGCCGTCGAGCAGACGATAGGCGAACCAATTCCGTTCGTCGGGTCGATAATAAAGGACATACTGCCCGCCGGGCGACAAGGCCGCCGAGCCCGGGGTCTTTTCCAGGATCCTCCTGCGGGACCCGTCGGCCAAGCTGACGAGATAGACATCCTCGTAGCTCTGGTCCCAGGAGATGAGTTGGCGGTAGGGCTTGTCGTTCTGACCGACGACCGTCTTGGCGTCGTCCCCGATCGAGACTTCGGGCAGGTCGGGTCCGCCCAGGACGACGAGCTTCTTGTCCTTGAGGTGAAGGACGGCGGCGAAGCTCTTTTTCTTGTCCTGGTCGGCGTTGATCTTCTGCATCGGCTGCAGGTAGGGATCCTTCCAGTTCCAGATGTCGACCTTGACCGGCTCGGGAGCGTCCTCGGGTTCGGCCTTGGGTGAATCGGCGTAGCCGAAAAAGAGCCGCGCGCCGTCCTTGGAGAACTGCAGGCGCCCGTTTTCGCTCACCGCCCGGCCCTGGGGCAAGCCCTTGGCCGCCGGAACGGCCTCGACGGCCGCGGGCAAGATCTCGGTCCAGAAATAGAGCTTGTAAGCGGAAGCCTCGTTCTTGTATTCATCACGGTCGCTCAGGAAGGCCAGTTGGACGCCCTTGTCGTCGAACGTCAGGGTTTTATAATGGCCCAGGCCCTTCAGCAGCGGGACGATCTTGCCGTCCGCCGCCTTCCAGGCGAAGGCGCCGTCGTTCTCGAGCTTCTTGGCCGAGACGGCGTAGGACAGCCAGGTGCCGGCCTTGTTCCAAGCGTATTCCGCGACTTCGGGCACGGTCACGGACTTGCCGGTAGCCAGCTCGCGGATGATGAGATCCGTTCCGGGATCCTTCTTCTTTTCCTTGGGTTTTTTCGCTTCGGCCGGGGGAGCGGCTTCGCCAGGCTTCGCTTCAGGGGCCTTGGCTTCTTCTCTTCTACCCGGTTCGGCCGGCTTCTCGTCCTTCTTCACGGGCGGTTCGAGAAGATACGCGACATGGGTTCCGGCGTCTTCCGGCACCTTGAAGCTCTTGACCCGCTCGACGGAGGTCACCTCGCCCGTGGCCAGGTTCATGATGCCCAGGCCGCTCTTGGGCTGCTCCTCGGGCTTCTTCTTGTCCTTCTTGGCCTTGTCCGTCTCGGCCTTGAGCGGCAGGATGCTGAAGACGACGAACTTGCCGTCCGCGGTCAGAACCGGGGACTGGCCGCGCGGCGATCTGAACTCCTTGTCCGTTTTCAAGTTGCGGACGACGAGCTCGCCGTCGCCGTCCTGCGGCACGAGAGCGTAGACCAGCCAGGCGCCGTCGCGGGCGATCTGGGTCGATTGAATCGACCGCCAGCCGTTGTAGGCGTCGTAGGAGATCGGCTTTTTCGCCGCGGCGGCCGGCCCGGCCGCCAGGACGGCGACCACGGCCAGAAGGAATACGGCGGGAATCCAGCCTCGGAACATGCGTTTCATGGAAGGACCTCCATCGGGGATGCGTGGGATCGCGCCGGGGAAGGATGGGAGAAGGCGCGCATTCATGAGAGTCGCGACTATAGCAAGGGTAGGAAGGCGAAGTCAAATTGACACGGGGCCGCGCGGGGGCTATAAAGAGCCCGGATCATGAAACGCCTACCTGTCGGCGTCGACGCGTACGGTCTCAAGCCGCTCGGCCTCTCTCCTTTCGGATTGCTCACGTGGGCTTCGGAGAACGCGGCCGAGGGGGTGCAGTTTTCCGAGCCGCCGGCCGAGGCGGAGGATCCGGTTTTTCTGAACGACCTCGGCCAGGCCGCGCGGGATCTCGGCCTCTACCTCGAATGGGGCGGCGGCCAGCATATCCCGTTCGATCCCCGGTCCGGACGCGGAATCGACATCGACGCGGTCAACCGGAAAGCCGCGGCGCAAGCGGCGGCGCTGGGCCTTCGTGCCATCCGGTCCTGTTCCGGCGGCATGATGCGCTGGGCGGCCGGCGATCCGCCGGTCTCCGACTACCTGCGGGCCATGGCCGAAAGCCTGGCCGCGCAAGCCTCCATGCTGCGCGATTTCGGCGTGACCCTGGCCCTTGAGACCCACTTCGAGTTCACGACCTTCGAGATCCTGCGGCTCTTTGAACTGTGCGGCGCCGAACCCGGCGGCTGGCTGGGCGTCTGCCTGGACACCATGAACCTCCTGACCATGTTGGAGGACCCGGCCGCGGCGACACGGAGGATTCTACCCTGGATCGTCCTGGCCCACATCAAGGACGGCGGCATCCTGGAAGTCCCGCAGGGCTTCCGGTCGTTTACGGCCCCGGCCGGAGAGGGCATCGTCGACTTCGCTTCCATCATCGCCGCGTTGGCCGGCCTGGAACGGACGGTCCCCCTCTCGGTCGAGGACCACGGCGGCGACTTCCTGATTCCCTCCGCCGACCCGTCTTTCCGGGCCAAGTTTCCCGACCTCTCCCCCGCCGAAGAAGCTTCCTTGCGCCGGCTGGCCGTCGAAACCAAGGAGCGGATGGAGCGGGAAGGCCTGGCCGTTCTCGATCGGGCGGACTGGCCCGGCGTCTGCCGGGACCGGATGAGCCGCGATATCGAAGCCGTGCGCCGCATGGCGGAGCGGGCATGAGCTCCGCGTCCGCCGGACGGCACGGCCGGTTCGCCTTCCGGGATGCGCTCTCGCTGCGCCGGACGGCGGACGAGTTCGGCGCGGCGCTCCCCTGGTCGGATTCCCTCGAGCCGCTTTTCCAGCCGCTTCGCCTCGGGGACAAGCTCCTCGCCCATCGTCTCGTCGCCCATCCCATGGAAGGAGCGGACGCGGAAGCCGACGGGGAGCCCGGGCCCTTGACGTTCCGCCGCTACGAGCGCTTCGCCGCCGGCGGCTTCGCCTTGATCTGGTTCGAGGCGGCAGCCGTGGTTCCCGAGGGGCGTTCCAATCCGCATCAGCTCCAGATCACCGCCGCGACATTAACGGCCTTCCAGCGTCTGACCGCGGCAACCCGGCGGGCGGCCGCCCGGGCCGGACACCCCGAGCCGGTCCTGATCCTGCAGCTGACGCATTCGGGCCGTTTCTCCAAGCCGCGAGGCGCTCCGGCTCCGATCATCGCCCGGCATGATTCCGTCCTCGATGAGCTGCGCGGCGTTCCTTCCGACCGGCCCGTGATCTCCGACGAGTCGCTCGACCGCCTGCGGGACGCGTTCATCGCCGCGGCCGGGTTGGCCGTCCGGGCGGGCTTCGACGGCGTGGACATCAAGGCCTGCCACGGCTATCTCATCGGAGAGCTTCTGGCGGCCCATGACCGCGGGGACAGCCGGTACGGAGGCCCGCTCGAAAACCGGGCCCGTTTTCTAATCGAGACCGCCGCCGCCGTGCGCTCCCTCCACCCCGGCCTGCTTCTGGCCTCGCGGCTCGGTGTCTTCGACGCCCTGCCGGGAGGATTCGGCGTCGCGAACGGATCGTCCGAACGATTCGATCCGGCGGAGCCCCTCGAACTGGCCGCCCGATTGAAAGCCGCCGGTCTTGCCCTCGTCAACGTCACGGCCGGCATCCCCGCCTGGCGGGCGCACTTCGGCCGTCCCTTCGACCGTCCGGCCGAAGGCGGCGCGATCCCGGCCGAGCATCCCTTGCAGGGAGTCGCGCGCCTGATCGGCCTGGCCGCCGCCCTGCAGACGGCGCAGCCCGGGCTGGCCGTCGTCGGAACCGGATTCTCGTGGCTGAGGGGCTTCTTTCCGTTCGCGGCCGCCGGGGCCGTCGCCGGCGGCTCGGCCGCTCTGATCGGGCTGGGCCGGCTGGCCTTCGCCTACCCCGAGGCGGCAGCCGACCTTCTCGCCGGCCGTCCTTTGAACGCGAAGCGCGTCTGCACCGCCTGTTCGATCTGCTCAACCCTGCTGCGGGCGGGCGGACCGGCCGGCTGCGCCGTCCGTGACGCGGACGTTTACCGGCTGCCACGGGAATTCAAGAAACACGACCGGAGTCCATCATGAGCGCTTGGCGAAAAATCGTTACCGTCACCGGCTGGACGCTGGCCGGGCTGGTTCTTGCGGCCGCCGCCTACCTCCTCCTGCTCCGTCCCTGGCACCGGACCTGGGGCGCCTCCGAATCCGAGGCGGCCAGGCCCATGCCGGCGGACGGTCTGGTCGTCGACCCGGACTTCGAAGCCACGCGCGCGGTCACCATCGAAGCTCCCCCGGCGGACGTCTGGCCCTGGCTCGTCCAGATGGGGAGCGGCCGCGGTGGATTCTACGGCTTCGACATCATCGCCCGCGCCCGGGGGATTCAGGACGGGCCGAGCGCCACGCGCATCCTGCCCGGGTTCCAGAGCCTCAAGCCGGGCGACACCGTGCCGTTCGGCAACGGACCGGGCTGGCCCGTCACGGTCGTCGAACCCCGGACATCCCTCGTTTTCGACATCCGGAGAGCGGACCTCCGCTTGACCTGGTCATGGCTCCTGATGCCCCTGCCCGATGGGAAATCGAGGCTTCTGCTCCGCCTTCGCGGCCGCGGCGTCTTTGCCTCGAGCGGGCGCGCGGCCGGCTTCCTTCTCGATCCCGGAGAGTACGTCGCGGTCCGCCGCATGCTGGCCGGGATCAAGGCCAGGGCCGAAGGCCGGCCCCGGACGCCCGCGGGCGAAGCGGTCGAGATCGGCGGCTGGCTGGCCGCGATCCTGGCCGGCCTGATCGCCTGGGCGGCGGCCTATTTCCGCCGCGCCTGGCGCCGTCCCTTCACGGTCGCCGGGGCGGCCTTTCTCCTCGTCTTTTTCCTGGCCTTCCGCCAGCCGGCCGCTGCCGCCGTCGTCCCCCTCGTCGGGCTGCTTTGGGCCGGGCTCGTCTTCTCGCTCCGCGGGCCCAAATCCCGGACCTGAAGCGGCCCGCCGGTTTGCACGCGCGGGGTCTTTCGCCTATAATGTTGCGGATTTAAGCGGCGTCTCCGGCCGTGAAATCCGGCCGCCCACACCTCGATCGCCGAGCGAACGGGCACGTCCGCCGGAGCGAAGGAGCGACATATGGCCAACGACAATTCCAAACGCGGGCGCATCGGCATCCTGACCGGCGGCGGCGACGTCCCCGGCCTCAACCCGGCCATCCGGTCCCTCACCCTGCGGGCCATCCACGAGGGCTACGAAGTCATCGGCATCCGCCGCGGCTGGGCCGGCCTGATCGAGATGAATCCGGCCGATGACGACAGCCTTTCCGAGAACTGCCAGATCCTGACCGAAGAGATCGTCAGCAAGATCGGCCGCACGGGCGGCACGTTTCTCCACACCTCGAGGACGCGGCCCAGCCACGTTCCCGACGTCAACGTCCCGGATCACCTGCGGGACAAGTACTGCGCCCCGACCAACGACCTGACCGAGGAAGTCCTCAAGAACCTCGACCATCTGGGCATTCACACCCTGGTCCCGATCGGAGGCGACGACACCCTGAGCTACGGCCTGCATCTTCACAAGGCGGGCGTCAAGGTCATCGCCATCCCCAAAACCATGGATAACGACGTCCCCGGCACCGACTATTGCATCGGCTTCAGCACCTGCCTGTCGCGGACCCTGGACATGACCAACGCCCTGCGGACCTCGGCCGGATCGCACGAGCGGTTCCTGGTCATCGAGGTCTTCGGCCGCTACGCCGGGTTCACGGCCCTGCTGCCGACGATGGCCGGAGCGGCCCACCGCTGCGTCATCCCCGAGCACGTCTTCGACATCGAACGCCTGTGCGAGCTGATGGCCGCCGACCGCAAGGCCAATTCCAGCAAGTATTCCGTCGTCCTGGTCTCGGAGGGTGCCCGTTGGCACGGTCACGACATGACCTTCGCCAGCGAGGAGCGGGACATGTTCGGCCACAAGAAGTTGGGCGGGATCGGCGACCAAATAGCCAACAACCTGCGGGAGCTCTCGCCCAAGTACAACGGCGGCCGCCGGATCAACGTCATCGCCCAGCGCTTGAGCTACCTCGTCCGCTGCGGCGATCCCGACGCCATCGATTCGCTCGTCCCCATGGCCTACGGCAACATCGCCCTGGACCTGCTCCTGGAGGGCAAATCGGGCCGCATGGTCTGCCTGCGCAACGGTGAGTACGACCACGTCGCCATCGAGACCGTGACCAGCAAGAAGAAGATCATCGACGTCGACAAGTACTACGATACGGAGCGCCTGCGGCCGCTTTACAAGAGTTTCCTGCAGAAGCCCTTCTTCATCGTCACCAACGAGTAGTATTTTCGTTGCCGTCGGGCATTGTTCGCCGTAGAATTGTCCGAGCGGAGGTTTCCCTTTGAGAACCACGGACATCATCGTCGGCGGACAGCGGATCCCCCTCGTCTCCCTCAACACCCTCGTTGTCGGCAGCGGCGCCGCCGCGCTCAACGCCGCGGTCAGCCTGCACGAGCTCGGCCTTAGAGACATCGCCGTGGCCGCCGAGGCGATGGGCGCCGGGACGTCGTTCAACGCCGGCTCGGACAAGCAGACCTATTACAAGCTGTCGCTGGCCGGCGCTTCTCCCGATTCCGTCGCCGATATGGCCCGCGATCTCTTCGCCGGCGGATGCATGCATGGCGACATCGCCATGGCCGAAGCGGCCGGATCGGCCCGGGCCTTCTTCAACCTGGTCCGGCTCGGCGTGCCTTTTCCCCACGACGCCTCCGGGGCGTTCGTCGGATACAAGACCGATCACGACCCGCGCCGCCGGGCGACTTCGGCCGGCCCCCTGACGTCCCGGTTCATGGCCGAGGCGCTGGCCCGGGAGGCGAAGCGGCGGCGCATCCGCGTCTTCGACCGTTATCCCGTCATCGGCCTGCTGACGACAGGCATGACCGAGGCGAACGACCGCGAGATCGTCGGCGCCCTGGCCCTGGACGAACGCCGCCTGCGGCGGGGCTCCCGCGGCCTGGTCGCCTTCTCCGCCGTCAACGTCGTCCTGGCGACGGGCGGCCCGGCCGGGATCTACGAGGCCTCGGTCTATCCCGAAAGCCAGACGGGGTCGCACGGGCTGGCCTTCGAGGCCGGAGCGGTCGGCCACAATCTGACCGAGTGGCAGTACGGGCTGGCCTCGACCAAGTTCCGCTGGAACCTTTCGGGCACCTACCAGCAGGTCATCCCGCGCTATCTTTCGACGGATCGCCGCGGCGGCGACGAGCGGGAGTTCCTGGCCGAACACTTTCCCGACATGGGCCGCCTGGCCACGGCCGTCTTCCTCAAGGGCTACCAGTGGCCGTTCGACCCCCGCAAAGTCCCGGCCTTCGGTTCGTCGCTCATCGATCTTCTGGTCGACCGCGAGATCCACGCCCTGGGGCGGCGCGTTTTCCTGGACTACACCCGCAATCCCACCGGGGCGGGCCGGATGGAGGATTTCCGGTTCGATCTGTTGAGCCCGGAAGCCAAGACGTACCTGGAGCGCTCGGGCGCGCTCCTCCCGACGCCGTTCGAGCGCCTCCTGCGGATGAATCCCCCGGCCGTCGATCTCTACCGCGGCCACGGCATCGACCTGGCCAAGGAGCGGCTCGAGATCGCGGTCTGCGCCCAACACAACAACGGCGGCTTGAAGGGCGACCGCTGGTGGCAATCGAACGTCCGCGGCCTCTTTCCGGTGGGCGAAGCCAACGGCTCGCACGGCGTCTACCGGCCGGGCGGATCGGCCCTCAACGCCGGCCAGGTCGGAAGCTTCCGCGCCGCCCAGTACATCGCCGCCCGGCGCGGCGGCCCGCCGCTCTCCCCCTCCGCCTTTCTCGCGGTCGCGGGAAGCGGCATCCGGGCCAGGCTCGATCAGATCGGGCGGATGCTGGCGGCCGGTGAGAAGGGCGGCCGGATCGAGCGGGCCGCCCGGACCGAGCTGGGCCGCCGCATGTCGTCCGCCTGCGCCCACGTCCGCGATCCCCGGCGGATCGAACGGGAAGCGGAGGCCGCCCGCCGCCAGTACGGGAAGCTCGGCCGGACCATCGGCGCCGCCTCTCCCACGGACCTACCGCGCGCCTTCCGGACGCTCGACCTCTGCCTGACCCACTGGCTTTATCTCGAAGCCGCCCGGGAATACCTTGCCCGCGGCGGGCGAAGCCGAGGGTCCTTCATCGTGCTCGATCCGGGCGGCGACAAGGCCGCCCCCGGCCTGGGGGACGAATGGCGTTTCGCGCCGCCCGCCGGCCCGGACGCCGCGCCGGCCGAGATCCTCGAGATCGGGCTCGCCGCGGACGGCGGAGTCGTCCGCCGCTGGGTCCCGGCCCGTCCCGTTCCCGAAGCCGATCCCTGGTTCGAAACCGTCTGGGCCGACTTCCGCGAGGGCCGCATCATCCGCTAGGAGAGCCGTCATGTCCAAGCATCGCGTCGCTTTGATCACCGGGGCCGGGCGGGGCATCGGCCGCGGCATCGCCCTGGCCCTGGCCGGGGAAGGCTTCGACATCGCCGGATGCGACGTCGTTTACGAGCCGGAGAATCGCGCCGCCGGTTTGTTCGAAGTGCAGGCCGCCGTCGGGGCCGCCGGGGCGGAGTTTCTCCCGATCCGCGCCGATGTCGCCGATCTCGACGGTCACGAAGCCCTGCTCGCCGCCGTCCTCGAACGTTACGGCCGGATCGATTGCCTGGTCAACAACGCCGGCGTCGGGCCGAAAGTGCGGGCCGACCTATTGGAGGAATCGGCGGAATCCTACGACCGCGTCCTGGGCATCAACCTGCGGGGCCCGTTCTTCCTGACCCAAAAGGCGGCCCCCCACCTGGCCGCCCTGGCCGCACGGGAGCCCGAAGCCCGGCCGTGCATCGTCTTCATCACCTCGATGTCGGCCGTCGTCTCATCCATCGCCCGGCCCGGATACTGCATCTCTAAGGCCGGACTGAGCATGGCGGCCCGGCTCTACGCCGACCGGCTGGCGGGAAGCGGGGTCGGAGTCTACGAAATCCGGCCGGGCATCATCCGGACGGAGATGACCGCGCCGGTGCGCGAGAAATACGACCGCATGATCGCGGACGGTCTCGTGCCGCAGGGGCGCTGGGGAGAGCCGGCGGACATCGGCCGGGCCGTGGCGGCGCTGGCCGGCGGGGCTTTCGGATACGCGACCGGATCGGCCGTCGAAATCAGCGGCGGCATGGACATCCGGCGCCTTTGAGGACGGAGCTCCGGGAGAAGATGCGATGATCCAAACCGCGCCGATTCTATTTCTATTGGCCGCCTCCCTTGGGCCGGCTCATCCCGCCGGCCCGCCGACGGACCTGCGGGCCCTTGTCGCCACCGAACTGGCCTTCGCCAAACAGACCTCCGAACGCGCGATCAAGGACGGCTTTCTGGCCTATCTGGCCGAAGGAAGCGTCGTCTTCCGGCCGGGCCCGGTCGACGCCCGCGCCGTCTACGCCAAGCTCAAGCCGTCGCCGACGCTTCTC
>JAQULS010000166.1 GCA_028749235.1 Acidobacteriota bacterium
GCTTAAAAAACGCCGGATCAGGGCGATCCGCGCCTGCAAATCGTCGGCGGCGGACAGGGCCTGCTCGTTTTCCCGGGTCGAGCGGCAGAAGCGGTTGACGATCTCCTTGATCTCGGCCAGCGAAACCTCCCGCTTCTCGGTGGCGACCATGAAGAAGCCCAGCTTGTCCTGGCGCATCCACTGCTTGACCAGCGCGGTCAGTTCGGCATCGGGCAGGGCCAGCGAAGCGATCCAGAGGGCTTCCTCGAAAACCTTGTCCAGCCGTTCGACGTTCTGCTTGGGATGGGGCTGGTTTTCCTCCCCTTCGTCCTCGGTCCGGGCGTAGGCCTCCGGGGTCAGGTGGTAGAGCAGGCCTTGCACGCCCGGCACGCCCTGCCAGTGGAGATGGTTCATCAGCCGCCGCAGGACGCGGCGGTAGAGCATGGGGTCCGTCTCCCGGAGGAGATCCAGGATGACCTGCCCGTCCGGCTTGCGGCGGACGGACGGGTCGGCCGCGACCCGGCTTCCGTCGACCGGGGCGGTCCCCTCCCACTCCTCGAATTGGCGGCCGAGACGGATGCCGATGAGCTCGATGAGCTTCTTCTCCTCCAGCAGGAAGGGGTCCTCGCGGTTGAGCGGCAGGTTGTCGGAGTAGCAAACCTCGACCGATCCGGCCGGAACGCCGCAAGTCTTGAGCGGAACGCGCAGCGTCCAATGGGTCTCTTCGAAGCCGGGGGTGTGGAAGACGGACTTGCGGTATTTGATCCGGGCCCCGCACTGCTCGGGGTACTGCCAGCCCGAAGGGATCGTGTTCACGACCCCCTGCAGGATCTTCTCCGAGGACAGGCCGGAAGTCTCCAGCAGGGCGACGATCCGCTGCAGGCACTCCAGTTCCTTGACCCGCTCGCGCAGGCGTCCTCCCGGAAGCCCGGCCGCCGCCTTGATCTCGCCCATGCCCGCCTCCATTGGATAGGGCTATCCTATCATGAACAGGGGGGGCGGGGAAAAAGGGAAAGGCCCGACTCCCGTCTCCGAGGAGAAGGGGAAGAAAGGAAAGGCCCTACCCGACCCCGTTGGAACGGGATCGGGTAGGACGGGTGAGGGGCTTTGCGTTCGGGTTCAGACCCAGCCGCGCAGGTGGGAGGCCTGGGCCACGCGCTGGACGGCGATCATGTAGGCCGCATCGCGCATGTAGACGCCCTTGGTCCGGGCCAGCTCGGAAACGGCCTTGAAGGCCGCCGTCATCTTTTCGTCCAGTTTGGTCAGGACTTCTTCCCGGGTCCAATAGTAGTTCATGTTGCACTGGACCTGCTCGAAGTAGCTGCAGGTGACGCCGCCGGCGTTACACAGGAAATCGGGGACGATGAAGATGCCGCGCTTCTTGATCTCGACGTCGGCATCGGGGGTGGTCGGGCCGTTGGCGGCCTCGGCGATCAGCCGGACCCGCTTGTGGATCTTGCCGACGTTGGCGCCGGTGATCTGGTTTTCCAGGGCGGCGGGCACCAGGAGGTCGGCCTCCTGCTCGATCCAGGCGTCGCCGGGCAGGATCTCGTAGCCGGCCTTGCGGGCCTTGGCCTTGTCGATCGTCCCGAACTTGTCGGTGATGGCCATCAGCTCATCCGGGTCGATGCCGCTTTCGCGCTTGAAGGTATAGGAAGTCTGATCGTGCTGGTCCCAGCAGGAGACGCAGATCGCCTTGCCGCCGTACTCATTGAACAGCTTGACGGCGTACTGGGAGACGTTGCCGAAGCCCTGGAAGGCCCCGATCGACTTCTTGATGTCGATCCCCATCTCCTTCATGGCCTCGCGGACGGTGTACATGACGCCGAACCCGGTGGCCTCGGTCCGCCCGAGCGAGCCGCCCATGCCGACCGGCTTGCCGGTGATGAAACCGGGGAACTTGGCGCCGCGGATCTTCTCGAACTCGTCCAGCATCCAGAGCATGTGCTGGCCGTGGGTCATGACGTCGGGCGCGGGGACGTCCTGCTCGTGGCCGACGTTCATGGCCACCTGGCGGATCCAGCCGCGGCAGATGAGCTCCTGCTCGCGGTCGCTCAGGTTGTGCGGGTCGCAGATGACGCCGCCCTTGGCGCCGCCCAGGGGGATGTCGACCACGGCCGTCTTCCAGGTCATCCACATGGACAGGGCCCGGACGGTGTCGATCGTCTCATTGGGGTGGAACCGGATGCCGCCCTTGCAGGGGCCGCGGGCGTCGCTATGCTGGCAGCGGAAGCCCTGGAAGACCTTGTAGCTGCCGTCGTCCATGCGAACGGGGATGAGGAAGTGGTACTCGCGGATAGGCTTCCGGAGAAGGTCCCGGGTGGCCTGGTCGAGGCCCAGTTTCTCGGCCACGGCGTCGAACTGCTGTTGGGCCATTTCATAGGCGTTGAACGGCTTTTTCTCCATGCATCTCCTCCTGAGAGATATCGGATATTTTGACGATTTCGTCTCCCCGGGCCGAGACTCCCATCCGGGGGAAAAAATCGGTCCGGGAAATTGAATATTTTATCGAAACGGGGCTTTTAAGTCAAATCAGGGGGCCTGGATTTTCGGGGCTTGAGCCGCCGTTTGAAGGCCGCGTCCAGCCTCGGGTCTCCGTCGCGGCGATCCGGCGGCGGAAGACGGCCCCCCACAAGACAAGCTCCACGGTCAGGGTCAGGAGGGCGCCGAAGAGGACGTCGCTCGGATAGTGGGCCCCGTAGACAACACGGGCCAGGCCGACGGCGGCGCCCCAAAGAACGAATCCGGCCGCGGCCAGGGCCCGCAGGCGAGGCATCGTCCGCGGGATGAGAAAGGCCAAGGCCAGCAGGACGAAGGCCGCGGCCGTATGGCCGCTGGGAAAGCCGTTGTCGTGGCCCACCGGTCCGACGGCGAAAAGGGGCAGGAAGCCCAGTCCGTCGCCGGGTCGGGGCCGGTTGAACATCGCCTTAAGCCCCTGGCCGAAAAGCCCGGGTCCCAGGGCGGCCGTGCAGAGCAGGAAAAGCAGGTGCGGACGGAACCGGGTCAAGGCTTGCCGCGGCCGGCCGTCGGCGAAGGACGCTAGAAGGGCCAGCCCGGCCAGACCGACGACGGTCCAAGTCGGCACCTCTCCGTAATAGTTGACCAGCCACCAAAAGGAGTAATCGGCGTGGGAATCCGGCAGGGCTTGGGCGGCGGCCGAGAGAGCCAAGTCGTTATGGGCCAGGAAAACGGCGAGAACGGAAGCCGCGACCAAGCCGAGAATGAGGGCGATCAGGACGCGGGAGGTGAGGCAAAACTTTTTTGGGGAATCCATCCTTAGCGTCCTGCCACAAGACGTTCGATCTCCTCACGGCACGGAGCCGACGGCTGGGCGCCCGGCCGGGTGACGGAGATGGCGGCGGCGGCGTGGGCGAACCGGACCGCGGATTCGAGCGGACGGCCTTCGGCCAGGGCGACAGCCAGGGCTCCATTGAAGATGTCTCCGGCCGCGGTCGAATCGACCGCCCGCACGCGAAAACCGGCGATCCTGCGGCGGAGACCGTCTCCCGCGACGAAGGCTCCCCGCCGGCCCAAAGTGATGACCACGGCGCGCCGGACGCCGCGCCGCAGGAGGCGGCCGGCGGCCCGCGAAGCGGCTTCATCGCCGTCGATCCGGACGCCCGTCAAGAGCTCGGCCTCGCCCTCATTGGGGGTCAGGACCGAGACCATCTTCAGCAGGCCGGCGGGCAAAGGCCGGGCCGGCGCCGGATTGAGGAAGACGGGCGTGCCGCGGCGAACGGCGATCAAGGCCGCGGCCATGACGGTGTTCAGGGGGACTTCGAGCGAAAGGAGGATCGCCCCCGCCGCCGCGATCGCGGGCTCCGCCCGGCGCACATCGGCGGGAGAGAGAGCCGCGTTGGCGCCGGCCGCGACGCCGATACAGTTCTCACCGTCCGCGGCGACGAAGATCAGCGCGGTCCCGGACGGCCGATCCGGATCGCGAACGACGCCGCCGGCCCGGATGCGGTCGGCCGCCCAGCCCGCGGCGGCCCGATCGCCGAAGCCGTCGCGGCCGATGCGGGCGACCAGCAAGACGTCGCCGCCCGCTCTGGCCGCGCCGACGGCCTGGTTGGCTCCCTTGCCCCCCGCGGCCACGGCGAACGCCCCACCCAGGACGGTTTCGCCGGGCCGGGGCAGGCTCCGCAGGCGGAGAATCATATCGGTGTTCGAGCTTCCGACGACGACGATCTTGGGCTTCAAGGGCGCTGAACTCCGCGGCAACTATAGGCCGCGGCCGAGGCCCTGTCAAGGCAACGACTATCCGCATCCATATCAACGGGATAGGTCGCGGCGGCCGGCCCCGGAAGGGATGAAATCGATTGACTTTTAGCTCCGCATCAATAAAATAGGGGCTCCTTTTTATCTTCCCTTATCCACTCTGGGAGGTCCGCATGAACCTGCTTGGTCTGGCCCGGCACGGGCTCAACAATTTCGAACAAGTCGCCATCGTTTGCGTCGTTCTTATCGCCTTCATCAGCCTCTTCTACGCCTGGATGCTGCGCGGCAAGGTCATGAAGAAGGACAAAGGCAGCGCCAAAATGCAGGAGATCTGGCTGGCCATCAGCGAGGGAGCCGAGAGCTACCTCGGCCGCCAGCTCAAGACCATCCTGCCGTCTATCGGCATCCTCACCGTCCTCCTGTTCCTGAGCGTCTACATCGTCCCGCCCACCCGGGAGGCCATGGAGGAATTCCCCAAGAACACCCAGCTCATCATCGCCATCGGGCGCTCCATCGCCTTCATCATGGGCGCGTTCTTCTCGCTCACGGTCGGCCAGCTCGGGATGCGGATGGCCATCCAGGCCAACGTCCGGGCCGCGTCGGCGTCGCGCCGGAGCTTCAATGAAGCCCTGACGATCGCCTACTACTCCGGGACGGTCACGGGCATGCTGACCGACGGCCTGGGCCTGTTCGGCGGCACCGTGATCTTCATCATCTTCGGCAAGGCCGCCCCGGATACCCTGCTCGGATTCGGATTCGGCGGCACCCTGCTGGCCCTGTTCATGCGGGTCGGCGGCGGCATCTACACCAAGGCCGCCGACGTCGGGGCCGATCTCGTCGGCAAGGTCGAGAAGGGCATTCCCGAGGACGATCCGCGCAATGCCGCGGTCATCGCCGATCAGGTCGGCGACAACGTCGGCGACTGCGCCGGCATGGCCGCCGACATCTTCGAAAGCTACGAGGTGACCATCGTCTCCGGGCTGATCCTGGGCCTGGCCCTGATGGCCATCGACCCGACCCACAGCCTGAAGTGGATCGTCTATCCCCTGGTCATCCGGGCCATCGGCGTCATCAGCTCGATCCTGGGCACCTTCACCGTCCCGATCTGGGAGAAGTTCCCGCTCCGGCTCCTGCGGGCCAAGGACGCCGAGGAAGCCATGTTCCGGTCCTACGAAGTGTCCAGCTTCAACACCATCCTGTGGGCCTTCGTGGTGGCCGTCACCTATGCCCACGATTGGAGAATGGGCATGCTGACGACGATCGGCGTCGGGCTGGCCGTGGCCTTCAACCCGCTGACCTCCTACTTCACCTCGACCAAGAAAAAGCCGGTCAAGGACATCGTCAAGTCGACCCGGACGGGCGCGGCCACCACCATCCTGTCGGGTCTGTCGGTGGGCATGGAATCGACGGTCTGGGCCCTGGTCGTCATCGTCCTCAGCTTCATCGGGGCCCTGCTCCTTTACGGCCAGGACGGCAATCCGCTCTACGTCATGTACGCGGTGGCCATGATCGGCATCGGCATGCTGAGCCATACCGGCAACAACGTGGCCATGGACTCGTACGGGCCGATCTCGGACAACGCCAACGGCATCGGCGAGATGGCCTGGCACGACATGGAGGACGAGGAGACCAAGAAGGCCCGCCAGATCATGGCCGACCTGGACGCCGTCGGCAACACGACCAAGGCCATCACCAAGGGCGTCGCCATCGCCTCGGCCGTCATCGCCGCGGTCTCGCTCTTCGCCTCGTTCATCACCGACGTCGGCATCGTCCAGGTCCGGCTGGGCCTGCCCAAGATGACCGCCATCCGGGTCTCGGAGACGGGCGTTTTCATCGGGCTGCTGCTCGGCGGGGCGCTGCCCTGGCTGTTTTCCTCGCTCTCGATCAAGGCCGTCACCCGGGCGGCCGGGCTGATCGTGGAGGAGGTCCGGCGCCAGTTCAGGATCCCCGGGCTGATGGAGGGCAAGGTCAAGCCCGACTACGCCCGCGTCGTCGGCATTTCGACTACGGCCGCCCAAAAGGAGCTCGTCCCGCTGGCCGTCCTTTGCATCCTGATGCCGATCACCGTCGGTCTGATCCTGGGCGTCGAGGCCCTGGGCGGCTTCCTGGCCGGGATCATCCTGAGCGGCCAGCTCCTGGCCGTGTTCATGTCCAACACCGGCGGAGCCTGGGACAATGCCAAGAAGTCCGTCGAGGACCAGCCGCGCGACCTGGCCGCCAACACCGGCAAGGGCAGCGAGGCCCACAAGGCCGCGGTCGTGGGCGACACGGTCGGCGATCCGCTCAAGGACACCGCCGGCCCGGCCCTCAACCCCATGATCAAGGTCGTCAACATGGTCAGCCTGATCATCGCCCCGGTCATCGTCAAGTACGGCAAGATGACCTGGGGGCTGATCGCGGTGGCGCTCGTCCTGGGCGCCGCGATGATCTGGGCCGTTCTGCGCAGCAAGCGCGACGCGCCGGCCCTGGTCGAAGCGCCCGAAGAGAAAAAGTAACCCGGCCTTATCGAATCTCCAGCCCTACTCCCCGTTTCGGGGGGTAGGGCTTTTTTCTGGAACCTTTTGCCCGCCGGCCGGCGTGGCTCAGGTGAAGATGATCTGGCCGCCGGCCGAGATCTCGTAGAACCTGCCGACGTTGATGATCGAGTCTACCTGCGGGCAGAAGTCCTCTTTCTTCAGCTTGAACATGTCCACCGTCGCCTTGCAGGCGTAGAGCTTGCAGCCGGCGTCGGCGACCATTTCAATGAACTCGGGCCCGGGCGGGATGTCGATCTT
>JAQULS010000036.1 GCA_028749235.1 Acidobacteriota bacterium
AACGTAGTTCAGCGTCCACTTGCCGATTTCCTTCTCCTCGGGAAGCATCTCGTATTGAGCCATGGTTCCTCCTTCCGGGCTGATCCGATCATGCCCGAGCAAAAGACGAAAAGCAAGCCGTCCGATTGACAGCCCTTCGCGGGCCGGGCTATATTCGGGCGGAAGGAGAGACCGGGATGAAAATTATCAAGGTCGGATTGGTAGGCGCCGGCTACATCGGCATGGTCCACTTGGAAATGCTCCGCCGGATCCCGGATGTCGAGGTCGTGGCCGTGGCCGATTCGAACCCTGACTTGGCCCGGCGGGCCGCGGAAAAGATGGGCATCCCCCGGGTCTACGGCGACGCGGACGCTCTCCTGTCCGATCCCGAGGTCGAGATCGTCCATGACTGCGCGCCTAACCACGTCCATTTCGACATCAACCGGAAGGCGATCCTGGCGGGCAAGGGCGTCCTGTCCGAGAAACCCCTCTCGCTGAACGCCGGCGAATCGGGCGAGCTTGTCCGCCTGGCCGCCAAGCAGGACACGCTGACCGCGATCGACTTCTGCTACCGCTATTATCCCGTCGTCCAGGAGGCGGCGGCCCGGGTCCGGCGCGGCGATCTGGGCGAAGTGCGCGCCTTCGTCGGGCATTTCCTGCAGGATTGGCTGTTCTACGATACCGATTATTCCTGGCGGCTGGACCCCGCCTTCGCCGGCCGGGCCAACGTCGTGGCCGATCTGGGCAGCCACTGGTGCGATCTCGTCCAGTTCGTCACCGGGCAGAAGATCGTCGAGGTCATGAGCGAGCTCCATACCTGCGTCCCGGTGCGCAAGAAGCCGAAGGACGGCCCGCTCTCGTTCTCCGCGCGCCGGGACGCCGAGTCCGAGGACGTCCGGATCGAGCTCGACGACTACGCCGCCCTGTTCCTGCGGCTTGAGAACGGCGCCCGCGGCAACTTCACGACCTGCCAGGTCTGCGCCGGCCGCAAAGTGGACCTCGAGCTCCAGGTCTTCGGGTCCAAGGAATCGTACGCCTGGAGCCACGTCCACCCCAACGCTCTCTGGATCGGCCATCGGGACCGGGGCAACGAGGTCTTCTACGAGTCCTCCGCGCTTCAAACGAAGGAGACCGCCCGCTATGCCGCTTTGCCCACCGGCCATCCGATGGGCTACCACGACGCGGTCTACAATCTCTTCCGGGACTTCTACGAAGCGGCCTCGGCCAAGCGGGAAGGCCGGCCGTATGCCGCCGCTTTTCCCGATTTTCGAACCGGCCACGAAGAGATGCGGATCATCGACGCCGCGGTCGAGTCTTCGCGAGACGGGCGTTGGGTCCGAGTCTGAACGACGGCGCGGGCGCGGACCCGATCAGGACCGTTCGAGCAGGCGGGCCAGCCGGGCGACTCCTTCGCGCAGATCGGCTTCGGAAGCGTAGGAGAAGTTCAGCCGCATCTCGTCGCGGCGCTCCATCCCGGGCGGATAAAACTTGGCGCCCGGGATGAAGGCCACGCCGGCTTTGGCCGCCTCGGAGAAAAGCGCGTCGGTGTCGATCGGCTTGGGACATGTCACCCAGATGAACAGCCCGCCCTCGGGCTCCGTCCAGCGAACCCCGGACGGCATCATCTCCTTCAAGGCGACGATGATCGCGTCCCGCTTGGATCTGTAAATTCCGGTGATGCGGGCGATATGCGGCTCCATGTATCCCCGCTCCAGGAACCGGGCCACCGCCCGCTGGACGACGCCCTCGGGCGAAACGATGACCTTCTGGGCCCACTTGGCCATGGCCGCGATCAGGGGGGCCGGTCCGGCCGCGTATCCAAGGCGCAGGCCCGGGCCCAGGATCTTGGAGAACGACTTGCAGATCGTGACGGTGTGGTTGTCTCCGAACTCCGAGCGGGCCAGGTCCCACAAGCAGGGCAGGCGTTCGCCGTAGAAGCGGAGGTCCCGGTAGGGCTGGTCCTCGAGGATCAGGACCTCGGCCTCGCGGGCCGTCCGGATCAAGTCCCTCCGCCGGGCCAGGCTCATCGTCCGGCCGCTGGGATTCTGGAACTCGGGGATGATGTAAATGTATTTGACGGTCCGGCCTTCCGCCCGCTTGGCGCGGATGACATCCCGGACCCGCTCGACGATCAGGCCCTCCTCATCCATGGGCGCTCCGGCCAGCTCGGCGCCGCAGGCCTCGATCGCCACCAGCGAGCCGTTGAAGGACGGGGCTTCGCAAACGACGATATCGCCCGGGTCGATGACGGCCCGGGAGAAAAAGTAGATGCCGTTGGTGGCGCCGTCCGTGATCAGGACTTCATCGAGATCGACGGCCGTTTCCCCCTCGTGCAACAGGATTTGCCTCTTGAGGATGTCGTCGCCTTCGCTGGCTCCGTATTGCAGGACGTCGGCGCCCTCGACTTCGATCACTTCCTTGAACAGTCCGGCCAGCTGGGCCTTGGGGAAGGAATCGGGCGAGGGGAGCCCCCCGGCCAGGGAGATCATGCCTTCGACCCCCTTCGTCGCCTTCAACATTTCCCGGATGAACGAGACGCCCATCGTGCGGGTGGTTTGGGACAGCAGCCGTTCGGGGAAAGCCATGGTGCCCTCCTTGAATTCTGAAAAGTCATTATACCCGATTGACTTGACGATTGGACAATGCGTATGATCGTCCTTCTTACGGCCGCATAAGTCCGGGCATTCGCGGTCCCGGCGTCCGGCCGTTATGGCCGTCCATGGAGTGCATCATGTCCCATCGCATCCGCCGGATTGTCACCCCGCTGTTCCTCGCGGCGCTTATCGCCGGGCTCGTAGGCGCCCAAGTTCCGCCCGACCGTTGCGTTGTTCCCTCCTCCGTGCGCGACTCGGTCATCCAGGAGTTCTCGGGTGAGAAGGCCTATCTCCACGTCCAAATGCTGGCCGGCGCCCGCGACCGGACACCCGATGAATACAAGGATGTCTATTACGAAACGGCTTACATCCGCGACCAAGCCCTTCTGGCCGGGATGTCCGACGTCACCGTCGAAAAATTTCCCTCCCGCGAAACCTGGGACGGCGAGGAGGGCGATCTGTGGATGATTCAGCCGACTTTGAAAAAGATCGCCAGCTTCAACCAGGTGCCGACGTCCCTGGCCCAGGGCAGCCGGGATGCCGACGTCGAAGCCGAAATGGTCTACGTCGGAACCGGCCGCGAGGCCGACTACGCCGGCAAGGATGTGGCCGGCAAGATCGTCCTGGGGAACGGCTCGGTCGGTTCCGTCTTCGGCGGCGCCGTCAACCAGCATGGAGCCGCGGGCGCATTGGGCACGGGCTCCTCGGGCGCCAGCTCCGACGCGCCGGGCTACAGCCTGGACCAGATCGGCTGGGCCAGCGTATCGGCCCGGGCGGACAAGGGCGGCTTCGGGTTCGCCCTGTCGCTCCGCCAGTTCCTGGAGCTTCGCGGGCTCGCCGAGCGGGGCCAGAAGGTCGTCCTGCGGGCTCATGTCCGGGCCAAGACCTATCCCGGCCAGATGAACGTCATTTCGGCCCGCATTCCCGGAACGGACCCGGCGGCGGGCGAGCTCCTCTGCGTCGCGCACGCCTACGAGACGATAGCCACTCCGGGCGCCAACGATAATTGCACGGGCGTCGCAACCCTGTTGGAGATGGGCCGCACCCTGACCCGTTTGATCCGTGACGGCGTCCTGCCCAAGCCGCGCCGGACGATCCATTTCATCTGGGGCAACGAGATGTCGGGCTCATCCGCCTTCATGAACAAGCACCCGGAGCTGCAGGACAAGCTGCTGGCCGCCCTGAACTTCGATATGACCGGGGCCGACACGGCCGCGACCGCTTCCTACCTGCGGATCAAGATGACCCCGGATGGCATCCCCAGTTACCTCAACGACCTCATCGCCAGCCTCCTGCGCTATATCGATCAGAGCGACATACGGGCGACCCAGGGGCGCAACCTGATCTTCAGCTACCGCATGGCCCCGTTGGCCACGATCACTTCGGGCAGCGATCACACCGTCTTCCTGGCGGCCCGCATCCCCACCATGCAGTTCAACTACTGGCCGGACAACTTCTATCACAGCAGCGCGGACCGGATCATCAACGTCGATCCCACCGAATTGAAGCGGACCGGCGCCGTGGCGGCGGCCGCCTTCGCCTATCTGGCCGGAGCCAATGTCCCCGAGGCCCGCAACCTGGCCTGGGAGGCGGCCTCCAACGGCGCGGCCTGGATCGCCGAAGTCGGACGACAGAGCGTCCGCCTGATGGGGAACGATCGGGCCAAGATCCACGATCAGCACAAGGCCGCCCTGACCAAGATCGACGGCGCCTTCGGCCGGGCTAAGGGGAGCGTCGAATCGGTCCGCTCCCTGGCCGCCGGGCCCGAGTTGGAGGGCGATATCGGCCAGCTCTTGGACAGCCTGGCCGACGATCGCAAGGCCGCAGCCCGGAGAATCGACGCTGTGTACCAGGGCTTGTGCGCCGAGCTCAAGATCAAGCCCGCGGCGATCACGCTCACGGCCAAGGAGATCGAATACTCCAAGCTCGTGCCGCGCCGGAAGTACAAGGTTTATTCCGAGGAAGCCCAGAAGAGGAGCGCCTCGATGCGCGGCGGGATGCCTCCCATGGACGGTCCGCCGCCGGCAAATCCTCCGGCCCAGGGGCAGAATCCTCCCGCGGCCCAGCCTCCGGCCAAGGTCCAGGCGCAGGTTCCGCCGCCCGTCGAGGCCAAGCCTCCGGTTCAGGGCCAAAACGCGCCGCCGGCCGCGGTTCCCGCCAAGGCTCCGGCCCAAGCGGCGCCGGGCGGGCGCCCGGGCGGATATGGGAGAGGCATGGGCTTCACTTCCTCCTCGATCAGCTATTTCCTAGACGGCAAGCGCACCATTCTTGAGATCTACAACGGCGTCCGGGCCGAATGCGGCAACCTGCAGATCGGCAGCGAAGACGGAAAGTACGCCTATATTCTGGGGCCGGAATACCCGGACGTGGATTTGGATACGGTCGTATCCATCATCAAGTCTCTCGAAAAATCGGGCGCCGTGGAGATCGTCCCCGCTCCGAAGAACAAGCGATGATCCGGCTGCTTAGACTCGCCCTGGAAGAGCTCCGGAGCGTCCGCGATGGAAAGGGCCTGGAGTCCTACCGGGGCTTCGCGGCGGCTTCGCCGGACATACTCCCCGGCGTCGTCATCGAGGATTCCGTACGCCGCTTCGAGGCTGGGGAGGAGTGGTTCTGGTGTTCCCCCCGCCTCTTTGCCGAACCCGCGAGCGGACTTATCATCGGCGCCGGAAGCTTTCGCGGCGCGCCGCGGGAAGGCGAAGTGGAGATCGGCTACGGTGTGACCGCTTCCCAGGCGGGCCGGGGACTGGCGTCCGAAGGGGCGGCCGGCCTGATCAAGGAAGCTTTCGGCCGGGCCGAGGTCACGGCCGTGACCGCCGAAACGGCCGTCGACAACCGGGCTTCCGAGCGCGTCCTGGAGAAGAACGGATTCCGCAAGTGCGGGAACCGGGTCGATCCCGAGGATGGACCGGTCACGCGCTGGCGGCTGGATCGGCCGGCAGCCAGCCTTTAGAGCTCTCTTCCATTCCGTGTGGGTTGGTCAAGCGGGACGGACGCCGTGCCGCGGGTCACGCAGAAGGGATGAGAACCTTTAGAAGTGCCGGGAGGCGCCGCCGCCGCCCGATCGGCCGCCGCCGAAGGAGGAATGCGAGCTGCCGACGGAGGAGTGCGAGCTCCCCGACAGGCCGGTGCCCGCGGTGGTCGTGGACAGCTTGGGGGTCAGCCGTTCGCGCGATTCGGCGAACCGGCATTTCGGATTGAGGCAATTGCGATCCACCCGGACCCTGCCGCCATGGCTCGTCGTCGCCGTCTCCAGGGTGGTGCTCGTCTCCTTGAGGGTGCGGCGCTTGCACTTGGGGCATTCGCGGGCCTTATTCATCTCGACCGATAATCGTTCCTGAGCGGCGCAGGACGGGCACGTCCAGATCTCGTAGTCCATGCCGCCGGCTTTTTCCTCGGCCGCTTCCTCCACCGAGAGCAGGGCGTCGTCCTGATCCTCGGGAGTCAGGTCCATGCCGGCTCCGCACTTGGCGCAGGGAAGGTGGTAGGAATCGAGGCGGCGCCGGAGAGACTTGCGGAAAAGACCCTGGCCGATCGTGACGGCCGTGGGGGAGAGCAGCGACAGCAAGGAAGCTCCGAAACCGTTGTGGGATGCGAGAAGACCGATGAAGCCGGCCCCCGCCCCGGTCCACAGAAGGCCCGTGACGCCGTTGGCTTTGTCGATCGCCTTGGCCCGGACGGCTTTGCCGCGCGTCCGGTTGTATTTGCGGTAGACCGCTCCGGTGCCGATCAGTCCCCATAGCGCGGCCAGCCCGGCCAGGATCAGGGGGCCGCTGCCCGAGTTCTTCGCGGTGGGTCCGGATTTGCCCTCCCCGGTGGTCGGTTCCGTCGGCACGGTGAAGGCGGGCTGGGCCGGCCAAGCGGAGGGATCGGCGGCTTCCATCGAGACGCCTTGCGCCGTGGCGATCGTGCCGGCGACTCCCTTGGCCAAGGCGTAGAGGCCATGCCCGAACTCATCCTTGGCCAGGAACGGGACCGCTTCCTCGTCCAGCAGGCGCGATGAGACCGCGTCGGTGAGGACCCCTTCGAGCCCGTATCCCACCTCGATACGGACGTCACGCTCCTTCAAGGCGCACAGGATCAGAACGCCGTTGTCCTTGCCTTTGAAGCCGATGCCGAAACGCCGGAAGAGGCGCACGGCGAAATCGTCGATGGTCATCCCGCCGAGGTCTTTGACGGTGATGACCGCCAGCTGGGACGTGGTCGCATTTTCGAGCTTGTGGCAGACCGCGTCGATCAGCTCGAGATACTCCGGGCCCAGGATGGCGGCGTTATCGCCCACGAACCGATTGCCCGCGGCCAGGGGATTGGGGACGTCGTCAGGCTTTTCGGCGGGGAAGAGCGGAAGGCAGATGATCCAGGCGAGTCCGACGGCCCAGGCCGTCCAGCGCAGCGGGGTCCGGAATCCGGTTCGCATGAATCCTCCCTTGCGGTCCATGATCATTCGACGGCGGTATTGTACTTTATTCCGGACCGTCGGTCACCGGGTTGTGAGCCGGAACGCTCGTCCGTCTTCAGCCCTTTCGCGCGGCCCGATATTCTTCGAGGTTCGCCTTGGCCGCGGGGACCTTGGCGATGAACTCACCGATCGTCGAACAGCTTTCGAATTCCGGGCAAACCCCGCAATTCGCGACCGCTTTGGCCAGGCCGCACGTCCGCATGGCGCATTCGGCACAGTGGCCGATGTGGACGCCCTGCGTCTCCGCGCAGCCGACGCAGTCGATCATCTCGGACTTGATTTCGGCCCCGTACGCGGCGGACCATTCCTTGGCCGTTTTCTCCCGCAAAGCTTGATCGCCGGTTTGATGGGCGATTAAGGCGGCGCAGGTTGAACAATCCAGTCCGCAGATGGAAATCATCTTGTCCATGTTCAACTCCTCTTCCATAAGGCGTTCAGGGCTTCTTGATCTTGATGAGCTTTCCCGTGGCCGACGCCAGCTCCGTGCCGTCCTGGTCCAAGATGCGGGATTGGCCTTCGATGACCCGGCCTTCGATCGAGACGACCCGGCCTTCCAGGACGATCGGGCGGCCGATCCTGACGGGCTTCTTGAACCGGACGCAAAGCTCGGCAGTCACCGCCGCTTCGCCTCCCCCGCGGTCGGCGCCTCCGTAGGCGTGGGCCAGTCCTTCGTCCAGGAGCGTCGCGATGATCCCGCCGTGCAGGATATCCTGCCAACCCTGGAAGCGCCGCTCCGGCGTGAAAGCCGCGCGGCAGCGTCCCGGCTCGGGGTATTCGAACGCGATCCGCAAGCCGTCGGGATTGTTTTCCCCGCAGGCAAAACAAAAGTGGTCGTCCGTCAATGCCGATTCGCTCATATCGCGGGATCTCCGTTTGGACTGTCTCCCATTATCGCCGCCGGGAGTCGGGAGTCAAGCCTTGCGGAGCATCCGTTTCGAGAACCGCATCGGCATCCGCGGACGAAGGCAGCTGTGCTACCTCTATCATTGGGAGCCCGACGAAAAGCTATCGAAGTCGTCGCGTTTCATCCTGAACGACTGGTGGCCACCTACTTCCGTATCCCGGACCTGAGCCGGGCGGTCGAAGACGAGCTGACGGGCGGGAAATAGCGGCGGAGGCCGTTTCACCCGGGTCCGCCGCCTGTGTTACAATCGGCGCCTGGGGAGGCCGCATCCGATGAAGCCCGAACGCAAAGCCCGCATCCTCGTCATCGACGATGAAGAGAATATCCGCAAATCGCTGAAAATGATCCTGGAGTACGAGGGCTACGTCTTCCTGGAGGCCGGCGACGGAGAGGACGGCTTGCGGATGCTGGACGAGTCGGCGGGGATCGACGCCGTTCTCCTCGACATCCGAATGCCGGGCCGGGACGGCCTGGACATCCTCAAGGACATCAAGGCCAAGCCCGTGTCGCCCGAGGTGATCATGATTTCGGGCCAAGGCACGATCCATGAGGCGGTCGAGGCCACCAAGTTGGGGGCCTACGAGTTCCTGGAGAAGCCCCTTCACCGCGATCGCGTCCTCTTGAGCCTCCGCAACGCCCTTCAGCAGAAAGCCTTGACCCGGGAGAATATCGACCTCCGGCGCAAGGCCGACAAACGCTACCAGCTCATCGGCAGCCATCCCCTGATGAAGAAGCTGTGGAAGGAGATCCAAGCGGCCGCCCCGACCAACGCCACGATTCTCATCCACGGCGAAAGCGGGACCGGCAAGGAGCTCATCGCCCGGGCCATCCACACCGGGAGCCTGCGGGCCAAGGAGCCGTTCATCCAGGTCAACTGCGCCGCCATCCCCGAAGAGCTGATCGAATCGGAGCTGTTCGGGCACGAGAAGGGCTCCTTCACCGGCGCCACCGAGCGCAAGACGGGCAAGTTCGAGCAGGCCGACGGCGGCACGATCTTCCTGGACGAGATCGGCGACATGAGCCTGAAAACCCAGTCCAAGGTCCTGCGGGTCTTGGAGGAAGGCGAGGTCCAAAAGGTCGGCTCGAGCAAGATCGCCAAGGTGGACGTCCGGGTCATCGCCGCCACGAACAAGGATCTCAAGAAGGAGATCGAGAAGGGAAATTTCCGCGACGATCTTTTCTTCCGGCTGAATGTCGTTCCGATCGAGTCTCCGGCCCTGAGGGAAAAACCGGAGGATATCCCGCTTCTCGTCGATTACTTCGGCCGCCTTTTCGCCGAGGAAAACAACTTTCGGGCCAAGGCCTTCAGTCCCGAGGCCATGGATGCCATGACCAAAGCCTCCTGGAAGGGAAACATCCGGGAGCTTCGCAACGTGGTCGAACGGCTCCTGATCATGGTCGACAAGGACGTCATCGAGCGCAAGGATCTGCCCGAGAGCATCCGCGGCGGCCGGGACCTGCTGCTGCCCGAGCCCGACAAGATCAAGTCGCTCAAGGATTTCCGCGACCAGGCCGAGAAGGAGTTCATCTTGGCCAAGCTCGAGAGAAACGACTGGAACATTTCGCTGACGGCCCGGGAGATCGATACGCCGCGGTCGAACCTTTACAAAAAGCTCGAACAGTTCGGCATCAAGATCGTCTCGAGCGCGGGCGAGGCGGCCGAACCGGACGATCCGGCGGAGCCGAAATCCGACTGATGCCCGTTGATACATTCACGGCGCCAAACCACGATTGGCAAATCGGGGGTATATGAGCTGCTCAGTATTAACCCTATAAAGCCCGGGGTATCGAAAGGGTGTATTCCCGCGGCCTTTCCGCTCCGAGCGGCCTTATGGTATAAAGGAGGCGGCTGGAGCCGGCGAGGCGGTTGCTTTCGCGGCCCCATAAGGGGCGCGCGGGAGAGGAAAGTCCGAACTCCGCAGGGCAGGATGGTCGCTAACGGCGACTCCGGGCGACCGGGGGAAAGTGCCACAGAAAACACACCGCCCGCAAGGGCAAGGGTGAAAAGGCGAGGTAAGAGCTCACCGCCCCGATGGCGACACCGGGGGCAGGGCAAACCCCATCCGGAGCAAGGCCAAACGGCCCCCCATGGAACGGCCCGTTCCGGGGGCGGGTCGGCCGCAGGACTCCGCGGGCAACCGCGGAGCTAGTCAAATAACCGCCCCCGCTTCGGCGGGAACAGAATTCGGCTTATGTCCGGCTCCAGCCCTTTTCCCGCCATTCCATTCAAACTATATCTAAATGCGCTGGCGGACGAGTTCGAACCGCAAGGTCTCGGGCGATAACCTGCAATCCGGGAACAGCTCGGACTCGACCTTCGCAAAGAAACCCGCAAGCTGCAGGTGATCGTCGTCCGGAAAGCTTAAAAATAAACCGCCCGCCGTTTTACTTGGCAATCTTCAACAGGCTCTTCTGAGACTGCGCGCCCGGGACGCCGCGGATCGACAGAAGCGCCAGGTCGGCGTCAGACTGCGACGAGACGACTCCGACGAGGGTGATATGCCCCCCCTTGACGATGATATGGATCGAAGGGTTGGCGCCCATCGAATACTTGTGGAGGTCGGACGTCCCGAATAAAGCCCGGTAGGCGTTTTTCCGGACGGCGTCGTCGGAAGGCGAAAGGGGGAGGACTTCGATGGAGTTGACGACTTTGCCGATCCCCTTGATCCGCTGGACGCGTTTGGCCGCCTCGTCCTTGGTGATCGGGAGCACCACTTGGCCGGAGAGAACGACGTCCGGCCCATTGACGGCGAAGGCCAGGTTGTCGAAGACTCCATAGTGGGGAAGAGACAGCAGGGCATCGCTCACGGCTCTTTCCAACGGGGCGTCTTGATGGGCGAGGATCGGAACGGCCAGGAGAAGAAGCCCCGCCAGGGCCATCATACCAAGCGATTTGTTCATGATAACCTCCGAAGCGATCTAATTATAGAACATAGGGAGCATGGGTTTCGTTGCGGCTTCGAAAGCCCGGAGATCCGGCTTGACAGGGGGCCTGCCTCGGGCCTATATCTGGGCTTCCGTTCCGGAGTACCCATGTTCCGAGGAGAGACGCCCCCATGAGATTGAATTCCAGCCGTCTTCAATGGCTCGCCGCGGCGGTCGTGTTCGTCGTCGCCGCCCCCTTGGCCGCCCAGACGCCCGCCAAGCGTCCGATCGGCCTGGATGACATGGCCCGCATTCTTTCGGTGGGCGGTCCCGAAATCTCGCCGGACGGCCAATGGATCGCTTATACGCTCGGCTCGACGGACGCCGCGAAGGACAAGCGCGATTCCGATCTGTGGATGGTCTCGCGGGACGGCCTCCGTCAGGTTCAACTCACTCGCGGCCCCGAGGGGGAGAGCTTGCCCCGCTGGAGCCCGGACGGGCGATTCCTCTCTTTCCTGGCCTCGCGCGGCACGGAAGAAGAGAAGAAGAAGGGAGCCCAGGTCTGGCTGCTCGACCGGCAGGGCGGCGATGCCCGGAAGCTGACCGACATCAAGGGCGGCGTTTCGGACTACGCTTGGTCGCCCGACGGCAAAACGCTCGTCCTGGCCGTCGCGGAGGTCAACCCGGCCGACACTCCCGAAACGATGGACGGGTGGAAGCGCAAGGCGGCTCCGCCGATCGTCATCGATCGCTATCATTTCAAACAGGATCGCGAAGGCTATCTGAACCGCCTTCATACCCATCTCTGGCTGTTCGACGCGACGACGAGCCGGGCCGAGCCTCTGACGTCCGGAGCCTGGGACGAAGAGAATCCGGCTTGGTCGCCCGACGGCAAGCGGATCGTCTTCGTCAGCGCCCGCGGCGCCGATCCCGACCGGACGAACGACTCCAACATCTATGTCGTCGAGGCCCGGCCCGGCGCCGAGGCCAAAGCTTTGACGGATTTTATCGGCCCGGATGAAGGGCGCCCCTCCTGGAGCCCCGACGGCCGCTGGATCGCGTATCTCCGGGGCGATGAGCCGAAATATTCGGCTTACAATCAGTTCCGGCTGGCGGTCGTGCCGGCGGAAGGGGGCGCGCCCCGCATCCTGACGGCCGGGCTCGACCGGAGCGTCTCGGCCCCCTTGATCTGGTCGAAAGACGGACGATCTTTGATCTTCCTTTATGCCGATGATCGGGCGGTCTATGCGGGGCGGGTGCCGATCGAAGGGGGAGCCGTCGACAAGCTCACGTCCGGCAAGCGGACGCTGTCGAGTCCTACGGCGGATGCGGAGGGGCAATTGGCCCTCCTGGCCGGATCGTCGTCCGAGCCGGCCGAGATCCATGTCCTCGAAGACGGCGCCTTGCGCAAGCTGACCCATCACAACGACGCGCTGTTGGCCGAACTCCGGCTCGGAATAACCGGGGACTTCACGTCCCGCAGCCAGGACGGCACGGTCGTCAACGGGCTGATCGTGAAACCGGCCTCTTTCGATCCCGGCCGGCGCTATCCCGCCCTCCTTTATATCCATGGCGGCCCCAACGGCCAGGACGGCTACTCCTTCAAGTTCGACGCCGAATTTCTGGCCGCCAACGGCTACGTCGTGCTGATGATGAATTACCGGGGCAGCTCGGGGCGCGGCTCCGCTTTCCAGAAGGCCATCTTCGGGGATTGGGGACGTAAGGAAGTCATGGATCTTCTGGGAGCGATCGACCAGGCCGTCGCGGCCGGCATCGCCGATCCCGAACGCCTGGGCATCGGGGGCTGGAGCTACGGGGGGATCCTGACCGATTACACGATCGCGACCGACCCGCGCTTCAAGGCGGCCATCAGCGGCGCCGGCAGCGGCCTCCAGCTGTCGATGTACGGCAGCGACGAGTACATCATGCAGTACGAGCGGGAGATCGGACCGCCTTGGAAGGCCCGCGACCAGTGGCTGCGGATCTCGTTCCCCTTCTTCCAGGCCGACCGGATCCGCACGCCGACGCTCTTCCTGGGCGGCGAGAAGGACTTCAACGTGCCCATCATCGGGGGCGAGCAGATGTACCAGGCTTTGAAGAGCCTGGGCGTGGATACCAAGCTTGTCGTCTATCCCGGGCAGTTCCACGGCCTGACGCTGCCCAGCTACCAAAGGGACCGTCTGGCGCGCTATGCGGCCTGGTTCGACCGGTACCTGAAGAAATAGGGAAGCCTTGTCTTCCTTCGCTTGACATCCCCGATCCGTGGGCTATATAGTTCCCCCATCTTCGGGAGGGAGGTCGTTGTGAACGACCGGGCGCGGGTTTCCATCGCGAGTATTCGAAACAACGACTTGCGCCCGGGGATTTCCTCCCGTCTATAAACCGATGCAATGTCCTAAGTGCCAGTTCGTCAATCCGGGGGATACGCGGTTTTGCGGCCATTGCGGCGTGGAACTCCGGCCCCCGGATGTTCTGGCCGCGACCATGACGGCCGCGCCGCACGAAATCGGCCGCGGCAGCATCATCGCCGGCCGTTACGAAGTCATCGAGGAGATCGGGTCCGGCGGCATGGGCCGGGTCTTCAAGGTCTTCGACCGCCGCATGCACGAAGTCGTGGCGGTCAAGACCATCCGGCCGGAAATCGCTTCCGACGCCCAAGCCCTGGAAAGATTCGACAACGAGATCCGACTGGCCCGCAAGATTGCCCACAAGAACGTGGCCCGGATGTTCGACGTCGGCGAGGACGACGGCACTCCCTACATCACCATGGAGTACGTCTCGGGCGAGGACTTGAGGAGCCTCATCCAGCGGATCGGCCTCCTCCCGATCGGCAAGGCATTGGCCATAGGCCGGCAAATCGCCTCGGGCTTGAACGAAGCCCACGCCCTGGGCATCATCCATCGCGACCTCAAGCCCCACAACATCATGATCGACCGCGAGGGCAACGCCCGGATCATGGACTTCGGGATCGCCCGTTTCATCAAGACCAAGCGGGTCACGGAAGTGGGCGTCCTTATCGGCACTCCCGAGTACATGTCGCCCGAACAGATCGAGGGCCTGGATTCGGATGCCCGGTCCGACATCTATGCCCTGGGCGTCATGCTGTACGAGATGGTGACCGGGCGGCTACCGTTCCAGGGCGAAACCCCCTTGAGCGTGGCCGTCAAGCAGAAGACCGCCGTACCCATCCCGCCGCGGAGCGTGAACGAGGCGACGCCATTGGCCTTGAACGCGATCATTCTTAAATGCCTGGAGAAGAAGCCCGATAACCGCTTCCAGAAGGCCTCCGCTCTGGCCGCGGAGCTGGCGGAAGTCGAGAAGAGCCTGTCGACGGCCGAACGGGCGGTTCCCATTCCGCCGCCTCGTCCCACGCGCGATGTGACCATCCAGTTCAATCCGCGCCGCGTCGTCGTCCCGATCGGGGTCATCCTCGGCTTGGCCGCCGTCGCCGTCGGCGTCTGGTTTCTCCTGACCCGGCCGGGCTCTCCGACGGCCCGGCCGGCCGAGCGGCCGGGACCGGCCGATGTCTCTAATCCCGCCGCGCCGGTCGATCCTCTGGCCGAAGCCATTCAGTTGGAGACAAACGGACAACCGGCCCGGGCCTGGGATCTCTACAAGAGCCGGCTGAAGGATTCCCCCGAGGATGTCGAAGCTTGGCTCGGCGCGGCCCGGACAGCGGAGAAGCTCGGCCGAACCACCGAAGCCCTATCGGATTTTGCCAAGGCCGGCGAGCTCAAACCGGACGATCCCCGGCCCGCTCTGGCCTTGGGCGCCCTCTATGAAAAGGCGGGAAACCGCGCCGAAGCGGCGCGCCGTTATCGTGATTATATCCGGCTGGCTCCGGACGGAGAGGACGCATCCGCCGTCCAGAAAAAGCTGGCCGCCTTGGCCAAAGCCGACGTTCCCGAGACCGAGCCCGTTTCGGTTAAAGCGGCCCCCGTCACGCCCGCGCCGCCTAGATCGAGCGCTCTTGAAACCGCCCTCTTGAAGGCCCAAGCCGCCTTGACGGCCGGGAACCCCGCGGAAGCGTCGAAGTACGGCCGCGAAGCGCTGGCCCGCGACTCCGGAAACGTCCAGGCGCAGGAGATCGTCCGAAGCGCCGAGACGCAGCTCGCCGAACGGGAAATCATCGCCTTGGTGGGCCAATACAACAAGGCTCTCGACGAAAACCTTCTGCCGGCCTTTTATCAAGCCTTCAGCACTCCGGCCCTGGCCGGCGAGGTCCGGCGGGACGCGGAAACGGTGGCCAGGCTTTTTCTCCGGTTCCAGTCGACGGTCGGCGGGATCCGCGTGACTTGGACGGCAAGCGATACGGCCGAAGTCGGCTTCGAGCACAAGCTCATCGGATTCCCCAAGGAAGGGGGAGCCGAACAAATCCTTTTCCAGGGGACCATGAAATGGAACGTGGAAAAGGCCAGCGGCCGCTGGATCATCGCTCGGATCGTCTCCACGCCTTAAGCCGGCGCGAAGGCGGTAGTCCGAAGGGGGAGGGTTGATATGACCAAAACGATTCAGTGCTGGGTGTTGATCATCGCTTTATTGGCGGCTTTTGTTCCCGGGCTGGCCGGCCAGGCCGAGACTTCGAAAATCAAGGTGACGGCCGTCGACGCCGTCATCTACGACAAGCCCAATGTGCAGGGCCAGGCCCTCGACCGCCCAGCCCAGGGAGCATGGCTGGAGATAGTCCGCCGGTCGGGCGAGTGGTTCGAGGTGAAGATCGCCTCCAAGCTGGGGATCGCCTTGACGGGATTCATCCATCAGAGCGCGGTCGAAATCCCCTCTGCTCCGGCGGCTCCGGTCGAGGTGACGGTTGCGGGCAAACCGGCGCCCCGAACCGTCCTGCCGGCGCGGCGAAAACTCGTCCAGATCGGAATCGGGGGATTCGTATCCAAAACGAAAGCCGGCGCGACTCGCGAGGACGGAATTTCCTATCGGGACGAGACGATGACGATCGAAGATACCCTGACGGACGCCAGCCTGGTCGGGTTCGATTTCCGGATCGGAGTCATGCCGATCTCCTTCCTGGAAGTGGAAACGGCTTTCCAGATGGCCTCCAAGACGCTGACCGGATCGTATCGTCTGGGCGTTCCGAGCCCTTATTACTACCACGACTTTGCTTATGCCGACGATACGGAATCGATTCCATTCAAAATCCAAGTCTTTTCCTTGGGAGTCGTTTTCCATCCCCTGCGACGCGGACCGGTCCGGCCTTATCTGGGGCTAGGCCTGGCTATCTGCAACGCCAGCCTTAAGGTCCTCAAGGACGTCTCTTTCGCCGAGTCCATATACTCGGACTACAGCCATACGGTCGATATCAGGAGCGTCGAGCTCGAAAACGTCAAAGCCACAGCGGTGGGATTCCAGGGCCGTCTGGGCCTGGACGCGGCCATCCATCGTTCCTTGTTCTTATTTTTGGAAGGCGTCTATGTCGCGGCCAAAAAGGACATCAAGCTGCCGCTGGCCTCGACGATCGAAGGCAGCGGCGTGACCCGTTCGCTCGATCTGGGCGGCTTGCGGGCCTGCTTCGGGCTTAAAGTCCGCATCTGAACCCGGCGCATTGACCGCGCCCCGCGGGCGGGGTATGCTCGGGCCCGATGAACGTCATTTCCCGCGAAGCCGGCGCCGAGGTGGAAATCAAGAAGTCCCGCTTCATCGCCCGGATTCTTCGCGCTCCGGCGACGGAAGCCGCCCAGGCTCTCGTGCGGCAAATCCGGGACGAACGCCGGGACGCCAGCCACCATGCCTGGGCCTGGCGAATCGGGCCGGGCGCAGAGCAGGCCCGCACCAGCGACGACGGCGAGCCGTCCGGGACGGCCGGGCCACCGATCCTGCGGATCCTGACCCGACGCGAGCTGACCAACGTTCTCTGTGTCGTGACCCGGTATTTCGGCGGCATCAAGCTGGGGGCGGGCGGGCTGACCCGGGCTTATGGTGATGCGGCCAAGGCGGCCGTCGACGCTTCCCGGCCGCGGCCGCTTCGATGGCTGGCCGCTTTTCGGGTCGAGCTGCCCCATTCCGTCCTTCAGCCCTTCGAGCATTACCTGGCCAAGCAGGGCATCGAGGTCGTCTCGCGCGAGTTCCGCGACATTGCCGTATTGATCGTGCGGGTGCCCGTCGAACAGGAGGCCGCCTTTTTATCCTTCCACCTCGGCCTCGTCAGCGGCCGCCATCCCTGCCAGGCGTTGGGCCGGGAATATTCCTGACCGGATTTGACCCCCGGTCGATCCCGGGTCCATAATATCTTTTCAGCATTTCGCATCCCATAGGAGTCGTCGATGAAAAACATCCGCAGAAAAACCTTCGTTGGCCTGGCCGTATTCGCCTTGGCGGGCGTTCTGACCGCCGCTCAGCAGGTCCCGGCGCCGGCTCCCAAGCCGGCCGATGTCTCCGGCGTCTGGGAAATCACCATGGCAGGCCCCCAGGGCGAGATGAAGTCCGACGTCACATTCGTCCAGAAGGAAGATGCCATCAAGGTCACCATGGCCAGCCCGATGGGCGACGAGATGAAGGGAGAAGGCAAGGTCAAGGGCAACGAGGCCGAGTGGAAATTCGCCTTGGCGGGCCCGGACGGCGGGGAATTCGTCCTTGTTTTCAAAGCCAAGATCGACGGCGCTAAGATGACCGGCGAAGTCCAGATGGGCGAGATGGGGTCTTCCCCCTTCACGGCCATCAAGAAGAAATGACCGCACCGGCTCAAACCGGACGGATGAGACGGGCCCCATCCGAGGGTCTGACCAGGAACGGTTCGATGGCATGGCCGTGGGCCTTCTCGTAGGCCCCGGCCAGGGTCCGCCCGATCGCGGCGGCCTTGTCCGTTTCGATCAAAGCCACGATGCTGCCCCCAAAGCCGCCGCCGCTTAAGCGGGCGCCCCAAACGCCGGGAGTGGTTCGCGCCGTTTCGACCAGGGTGTCGAGCTCCGGGCAGGAGTTCTCGAAATAGATCATCGAGCTTTGGTGGGACTCGAACATCAGGCGGCCGAAGCCGGCGGCGTCGCCCGCTTCAAGAAGAGCGACGCCTTTCAGGACGCGCTCGTTCTCTCCCACCGGATGGGCGGCCCGCCGCCAGATCGCCGGGTCCAGGGAGCCGCGATGGGCTTCCAGGTCGTTCCAGGAGACGTCCCGCAGGGCCTTGATCCGATCTCCCAGGACGCGGGCGAAGTAGGCCGCGGCTTGCTCGCAGCGCTGCCGCCGCTCGTTGTACTCCGAGTCGACCAGGGTGTGCTTGACGGCGGTGTTGGCGATCAGGAACGCGGTTCCGGGCGGCAGACCGACCGTCCGGACATCGAGGCTGCGGAAATCGGTGAAGACCAGGGAATCCGCGCGCCCGAATAGGCTTGAGATCTGGTCGAGCAAGCCGCACTTCACGCCGGCGTATTCGTGCTCGGCCTTTTGGCCGATGCGCGCCAGATCGAGGGGCGTCGGCTGAACGCCGTGGAAAGCCGCCACGGCCAGACCGCAGGCGATCTCCAGGGCGGCCGAGCTGGACAGCCCCGCCCCGATCGGGATGTCGCCGATTTGCGTCCCCAGGAAGCCATCGGGGGAGAAGCCGTGACGCTGCGTCAGGAAGGCCAGGACGCCGCGGCTGTAGTTCGACCAGCGCTCGCTGTCGCTGCGGCCGGGCTCGGCGGCCGGGCAGGCGACGCTTCGTTCGAAGTCGGCCGAGTACAGGCGGCATTCCCCGGATCCCGAGGCGGTCAGCCCGTAGGCGATGCCGGAGTCGATGGCGGCCGAGAGGACGAAGCCCTCGTTGTAGTCGGTGTGGTTTCCGAGAATCTCCACCCGGCCGGGAGCATAGGCGATGAACGCGGGATCGACGCCGTGATGCCGGCGGTGTTCGCGGGCCAGACGCTCGGACAGCTTGTTCATGCGGTTTCTCCTGGGCGGCGTGCGGAGGCCAGCCGAGAATAACGCCCCCCCGGTCCGGATGTCAACGGAATTGACAGACGCCTCCGGATATCGCAAACTACCTCCCTCGATTTCAAGGCAACGGACCCAAATGCACGATTCTTCACCCTCGGGCTCCCGCGGCCAGGGCCGCGTGATCCTGGAAACCCCGCACCATCCGATCGATCGCGCCGCGATCGATCCCGACGCGCTCAAGATCATGGACCGGCTGGACAAGCAGGGCTTCCTGGCCTGTCTCGTTGGAGGAGCCGTCCGCGACCTGATGCTCGGACGCAAGCCCAAGGACTTCGACATCGCCACCGACGCCCGGCCCGGCCAGATCAAGAAGCGGTTCGCCAACGCCTACGTCATCGGCCGGCGCTTCCGGCTGGTCCACGTCCATTTCCCGGGCGACAAGATCATCGAGGTCGCCACCTTCCGGCGGTCCGTCCCGAAGGAGGAGGAGGAAGCCCACGCCGCCCGCGAAGCCCACGGCGAAGCCGTCGAGCCCATCGATCCCTACGGAACTCCCCGGGAGGACGCCTTCCGGCGGGACATCACCATCAACGCGCTTCTTTACGACGCGGTGCTGGATGCGGTCATCGATTATACCGGCGGTTTGGAGGACCTGGAAAGGAAGCGGGTCCGGATCATCGGAGATCCGGAAACGCGCTTCATCGAGGATCCGGTCCGCATTTGGCGCGTCATCCGCCACGCCGCCCGGCTCGGATTCAGCATCGAGGAATCGGCGGAGAAGGCCATCCGAGCCCAGGCCGCCCTGGTCGCCGAATGCGCCGGCGCCCGCCTCTACGAGGAGTTGAACAAGGATCTGGCCGGCGAGACCCGACCCGTGTTGGAGAGGCTCCGCCGTTATGGGATTCTGCGGCACATCCTCGGCCCCCTCGGCCGGGACTACGAGGCCGACGCCGCGCTGTTCGCCCGACTTCTGGTCCTTCTCGAGCGGAGCGAACGATGCGGGGCCAAAGCCGTCAAGTCCGAACACGAGGACGCCTACGCTCTGCTTTTCTACCCTTGGGTGGAGCGGCTCTTCGGGAGAGACGACATCGATCTCGGCCGGGTTCTGAGCGAGGAGATCCATGGTCTTCGCTGCGGAGCCACCATCCCCAAGCTCGTCCGGGCCGACGCGGCCCAAATCCTGGCCATCGCCGGGGCCATGGTCAGGGGACTGCGGACGGGCCGGATGCGCTGGTCGCTCCAAAAGCGGGCTCATTATCCGAAAGCCGAGAAGCTTTTCTTTTTGGTCACGGAAGGCGCCTTGCCCGGCGAGGGCCGGTCATTCGAAACGCTCTTCCGGCGGACTTTCCCGCGCGGCGGAATCGGGGATCGCCCGCGCCGCCGCCGCACCCGCCGTCCCCGTCCCGCCGGGGCTTGATCGCGTTTCTATTCTTTTCGAATCTCCGGGGCCTGCGATGCGGTGCCCGGCCCGGCAGCACCTTGTGCCGTCCTCGACAGGACGGTTGCTTCAATGGTCCTGGCGAGGGCGGTTTCGCCGTTGGCCGGGTCCCGCATCGTCTGACCATCCCCCGTAGCTTGGATAGGGCTTTTTAGAAAATCGAAGCAGCGGCCTGACGGATGAAGTGAAGGATGTTGGCGGGGAAGAGGCCGAGCTGGAGGACGCCGACGAGCCCGAGGAAGAGGACCAACAGGGCGGGCGGATTTTCCGCCTCGATATCCACGCCGGGCGCCGGATCCCGCATGTACATGGCCACGATCACCCGAAGGTAATAGGCCACGGCGATCAGGCTGGTGACGACGCCGAGAACGACGAGCGGCACCAACCCGGCCCGGACGCCGGCGGAGAAGACCAGGAACTTGGCCAGAAATCCTCCGGTCGGAGGGAATCCCGCCAGGGACAGCAGCAGGACCGTGAAGATCGCCCCGATCCAAGGATATCGGAAGCCCGCGCCGGCGAAGTCGTCCAGATGGACGTATTCGCGGCCCGGAGCGGACATGGCGGTCAGGGCCGCGAAAGCGCCCAGGCCCATGAACAGGTAGACGGCCAGGTAAAAAAGGAGCGAGGCGCCGTCACCGGCCAGAACCGCGATCAGCATCGTTCCGGCGTGCGATATGCTCGAGTAGGCCAGCAGGCGCTTGAGGTTTTTCTGCCGCAAGGCCGCCAGGTTTCCGATGATCAGCGTCGCCGCGGCTACGGCATAGAGGAACGGGAAGATCGGAAGGCCCTTCCAGACATCCTTGGGAACGGCCGCGACGAGCCGGGAAAGGACCAGGAAACCCGCCGCCTTGGGGGCGATGGAGAAGAAGCCGGCGATCGGCGTCGGCGCACCCTCATAGACGTCCGGGGCCCACATGTGAAACGGCACCAGGGCCAGCTTGAATCCCAGCCCGGCCAGGAGGAAGCCGAAACCCAGCTGGGCGGGCAGGCCCGTTCCCAGGCAAGCGGCGGTCTGGGTGATCCCGAAGCTTTCGTTCAGACCGAACAGGATCGCCAACCCGAAGACCATGAAGGCTCCGGCGAAGCTTCCGATCAGGAAGTACTTGACCGCTGCTTCCGAAGCCTTGTCGTCGTTTCTTTTCAAGCCGGTCAAGCCGTAGGCGGAAACCGAGAACACCTCCAGGCCCAGAAAGACGACCAGAAGATCCGCGGTTTGGGCCATGATCATAAGCCCCGCCGCGGCCAGAAGGAGAAGGCCATAGAATTCTCCGAAAGCCGCGTCTAAGCGCCTGTTCCACTGCCATCCGAGAAGGACGGTGAACGCGGCGGCGAGAAGCACGATCATCGAAACCAGGATCGCAGCGTCGTCCAAGCGCATAAGCCCGCCGAAGCCGAATGCGGAGCGGCCCCAAAGCCTTCCGGCGAGTACGGCCGAGGCCGCCAAGATCATGAGCGAAAGGACGGCCAAGGGTGTTTTGGAATCGCGTTTCCCGAAAGCGTCGAGGAGGAGAACGGCGATGGCACCGAAGGCCGTGACGGCCAGCGGAAAAACGGCGGTCGGGAGAGTCATCGCCGACGCTCCTCGAATTCGCCGCGCGCCGCTTCCGTCGCCGGAGCGGACGTGCGGACAAAAATCCGGTCGCGCTTCTCGATGAGCCGGATGGCGGCCGAGACGGAAGCTTCGGTCTTGGCCAGGAAGGTGCGGGGGAAGAGGCCCAGCCAGAGAATCAGAACGACGATCGGCGCGGTGACGGCGATCTCGCGCCACGTCATGTCGCGCAAGCCGCGGACGCGATCGTCAGCGACGGGGCCGTGCATGACCCGCCGGAGCGCCCCCAATAGGTAGGCCGCGGAAAGAATGACGGTCGGCACGGCCAGGACGGCCCAGATGGAATGGGCGCCGAAAATTCCATAAAGGCAAAGGAACTCGCCGACAAAGCCGCTGAGCCCGGGCAGGCCGAGCGAAGCCAGCGAAGCGACGAGGAAGAAAGCGGCGAAGACCGGCATAACCCGCGCCACCCCCCCGAAGTCCGCGAGGGAGCGGGTATGGGCCCGCTCGTAAAGGATTCCGACCAGGAGAAAGAGCAGGCCGGTGCTCAAGCCATGCGCCAGCATCTGGAAGACCGCGCCCTGAACGGACTCGATATTGGAGGAGAAAAGGGCCAGCATGATCAGGCCCATGTGGCTGACGCTTGAATACGCGACCATGGCCTTGATGTCCTTCTGGACAAGGGCCATGCATCCGCCGTAAAGGATTCCCGCGATGGCCAGCGCCGCCAGGGCCGGCAGGAAGCGGGCCGCCGCGTCGGGAAATATCGGGAGGGCCAAGCGAAGAAATCCATACGCGCCCATCTTGAGAAGAACGGCGGCCAGCAGGACCGAGCCCGCCGTGGGCGCCTCGACGTGGGCGTCCGGGAGCCAGGTGTGGAGGGGGATCATCGGCACCTTGACGGCGAAGGCCACGGCGAAGGCCAGGAAGAGCCAGGTCTGCGTCCCGGCCGGGATCGCCAGTCGGTGGAGCTCAAGGATGTCGAAGGCGGCAGCTCCGCCCGCCTCCGCGGACAGCCGGCCGAGGACCAGGATCGCGGCCAGCATCAGCAGGCTCCCGAACATCGTGACGAGGACGAACTTGGTCGCCGCGTAAACCCGGCGCGGTCCTCCCCAAACTCCGATCAGGAAGGCCATCGGGATGAGAACGACCTCCCAAAAAACGTAGAAGAGGATCAGGTTGAGGGCGGCGAAGACGCCGATGATTCCGGCCTCGAGAAGGAGGAAGAAAAAAAGATACTCCTTGAGCCGCGACGAAACGGCGTTGCGGGACGACAGGACGGCCAAGGGCATCAGGAATGCCGTAAGCAGGATCAAGACGAGGCTGATGCCGTCGATGCCGACGTGATACTGGACGCCGCCGCCCAGCCAGGCGGTCCGTTCGACGAACTGCGGCCCGGCCGTCGCGCCGTCGAAGCGGATGAACAGCCAGATGGCCAGGGCCAAGACGAGGCCGGTGAAGGTCAGCGCTGTGCCGTAGAGGATATCCCGGCGCTCCTTGGGCAAAAAGATGAGAAGCACGGCGCCGGCCAGCGGCAGGGCCCAAAGGATCGTCAGCAGCGGGAGACTCAAAGGAGGATCCAGGCCAGGAAAATCGTTGTTCCGAGAAGGAAGCCCAGGGCGTAGTCCTTGATCCGGCCGGTCTGCAGCGAGGCCGCCAGCCGGCCGGCGAAACGGGTCGCGGCCCCGGCTCCGTTGACCGCTCCGTCGATCAGGCCCAGGTCGAAGCGTCGATAGGTGAGCTCCGAGGCTCCGACCAGGGGCCGGACGAGAACGGCTTGATAGATCTCATCGACGCCATAGCTCTTGAGGAGAATCTTGTGCAGTCCGGGACACCAAGCCGCGAACCGGGCGGGAAGCCCCGGCCAGCGCTGATAGAAAAGCCAGGCCAATCCGAGGCCGAGTCCGGCGGCCGAGGTCGCCGTCAGGATGAGAAACCATTCCGAGGAAGATCCGGCATGAGGGGTTCGTATCACGGGAATGACGGGGGCCAGGAAACGCCGCAGAAGATCCGCTTTTTCACCCAAGACGGCCGGGATGCCGATCCAGCCGGCCATGGCCGCCAGCCCGGAGAGGATAAGCAGAGGAACGGTCATGGACGACGGCGATTCGTGGATGCGGTCCCTGACTTCGGGCGTCGTCCGTTCCCCGCCGTGAAAGGCCAGAAAGACGAGGCGGAACATGTAAAAGGCGGTCAGAACGGCGCCCAGAAGCCCCGCCGCCCAGAGGAGGCGATGGCCTCCGGCGTAGGCGGCGGACAAGATCGCGTCCTTGGAGAAAAATCCAGAAAAAAGCGGGATTCCGGCGATGGCCAGGGTTCCGATGAGGAACGCGGTATAGGTCAGCGGCAGACGGTGCCGCAGACCTCCCATGCGCCTGATATCGAGTTCGCCCGACAGCGCATGCATGACGCTTCCCGCGGCGAGGAAAAGGAGGCTTTTGAAAAAGGCGTGGGTCACGAGGTGGAAGATCCCGGCCGCGTAGGCGCCGACGCCGCAGCCCAGGAACATATAGCCGAGCTGGGAGATCGTCGAGTAGGCGAGGATCCGTTTGATGTCGTTTTGGACGAGGGCGATCGTGGCGGCGAAGACGGCGGTAAAAGCCCCGACCGCCGCGACCACCCCGGCCGCCGTTCCCGAAAAGGCATAGAGCGCGTTCATCCGGGCCACCATGTAGACGCCGGCCGTGACCATGGTGGCGGCGTGGATCAGGGCGCTGACGGGGGTCGGGCCCTCCATGGCGTCGGGGAGCCAGACATGGAGCGGGATCTGGGCCGACTTGCCGGTCGCCCCGGCGAAGAGAAGCAGGGCGGCCAGGGTCGCCGTACTCTTGGCGATGGCCCCTCCGGAAACGGCTTGATCAACCGCCGAGAATTCGGCCGAGCCGACGGCGAAAAGAAGAACCAGGATACCAAGCAGGAATCCGGCGTCGCCGATCCGGTTGACGAGGAAAGCCTTCATCCCGGCTTTGGCGGCGGCCGGCTTCTCGAACCAGAAACCGATCAGGAGGTAGGAGCACAGTCCGACTCCCTCCCAGCCGACGAACATCAGGATGAAGTTCGAGGCCAGGACCAGGATGAGCATCGAGAAGGTGAACAGGTTGAGGGCGGCAAAATAGCGGGCGTAGCCTTTCTCCCGGGCCATGTAGCCGGTGGAATAGACGTGGATGAGGAGCCCGACGCCCGTGACGACAAGAACCATCACGGCCGCCAGCGGATCGAAGCGGAAAGAGATGTCGGCCCGGAAGTCGCCGGCCCGGATCCAGGACAGGAGGATCCGGGCTGGGTAGGGAACGCTTCCGGCCGCGGCGCGCAGGCGCAGAGCGGACAGAAGCGAGAAGGAAAAGGCGACGGCGACGGATCCGCAGGCCAGCCAGGTCACAAGCCGGCGGGAAAGGGAGCGGCCGAAGATGATCAGAAGGAAGGCCGATAAGCCCGGCGCCAGCGGGATCAGCCAGGATGCATCCACGCTTTCATCCTTTCAGGATTCTCAAGTCCTCGCTCCGGACGGACTTGCGGCGGCGGAAAACGACCAGGATGACGGCTAAGCCGACGGCGGCCTCGGCCGCGGCCACGGTGATGATGAAGAGGACGATGGTTTGGGCGGCCGCCGCCGAGGCGGGCTTGGCCAGGGCCAGAAAGGCCAAGTTGGCGGCGTTCAGCATGATTTCGACGGCCAGGAATTGGGTCGGCAGATCCCGGCGGACGAAGAAGGCGGTGACGCCGAGGCCGAAAAGGATGGCGGCGACCGCGAAGAACCAGCCGGCCGGGATCATGCTCCGTCCTTTTTCTTGACCAGGGCCACGGCGCCGACCAGGGCGGCCATGATCAAGAGGGAAGTGATCTCGAAGGGATAAAGATATTTTTCGAAAAGCAATCGTCCGATGGCGGCCGTTTTGATCGAGTCGGATACGGCGGCCGCGGGGGCGAGAAGAAGACTGCGGGCGGCCAGGCCGATTTCGGCCAGGAGAAGGAGGGCCAGAACGATCGCGGCGGCCAGGGCGAAGGTTCGCTTTTCGCCGGGTATCCCGGCTTTGGCGTCGATGGTCATAAGGACAAAGAGGAAGAGGACCATGATCGCCCCGGCGTAGATGATGATCTGGACGACCGCGACGAACGGCGCCGCGAGGAGACCGAAGAGGCCGCCTAAAGAGGCGAAGGCCAAAACCAGCCAGAGAGCGGCGTGGGCGGGATGGCGGGATAGAATCATGGCCAGTACCGCGCCGATAGAAACGCAGGAAAACACCCAAAAAAGGACGGCTGCCATATCTGTCCATCATTATAGGAGATTCCCGAACGGAGTCAAAAACGAGACGCCTCTTTACATGACGGCGTTTCCGTGTATAATACGCGCGTATTGACTGCGGGGTAGAGCAGCCTGGTAGCTCGTCGGGCTCATAACCCGGAGGTCGTTGGTTCAAATCCAACCCCCGCTACCACCGAATTTCCCAATTTTCCCTGATAGACAAGGCCCTCGGGCCTTGTCGCGCCGTTTGTCTCTTTCCCTCAAAACAGCTGCTTGCGCCTGGAAGTTCTCCATTGACAACCCAAAAAATTCGAATAATATAATGGATAAACCTATTTGAGGAGGAGTCATAAAACATGAAAAAGGCGCTTTTATGTCTGGTCGCGGGAGTTTTTCTGCTCGCGATCTCGGCGCAAGCCCAGGTCGAAAATCTTCCACCCAATCCCGTCCCGGGAAAGTGCTATGTCCGATGCATCACCAAGGATACGTTCAAGACGGTCGTAGAGACCATCGAGATCGCTCCGGCGTACAAGACCCTCAAAGTCGTTCCGGCGACGTACCGGACGGTCGAAGAGCGGGTGATGATCAAAGAGGCCAGCAAAAGACTGATCTATATCCCGGCCGTCTATGAGACCGTGGAGGTTTCCTACGTCGTCAAAGAGGCCGGCACCGATTTTACCATCATTCCAGCGGCCTTCGGGACGACCACGAAATCCATGGAAATCTCTCCGGCGACGTCCGGCTGGAAGTACACGCTCCTGGCCGACTGCCCGTCCGTGAACAAAGCGGATTGCATCGTCGTCTGCTTCGTGGAATTGCCCGCGCGGATGGCGGAGTTCGAGATCACCACCTTGGTGAGCGACGCCTCCAGCAGCCGCGTGGCCCTGGCGGAGGCCAAATCGGTTTATAAAAAGCAGGTGGTCGTGACGCCGGCCAGGATGGATGAAATCGAGATCGCCGCGGAATACGCTATGATCGAGAAACAGATCATCGACCAGCCGGGGCGAGTCGAAGAGGTCGTCATCCCGGCCAAGTACAAGGAAGTCACGAAATCGGTCCTGGACAAAAAAGGCGGTATGGCGGTTTGGGAGGAAGTCGACTGCAACCTGGTGGGGACCTACACCCTCCTCCCGATCCTGTACGACTACGACAGCGCGGTCATCACGCCCGAATCCAAGCAGATCATCGATGAAAACCTGCTG
>JAQULS010000167.1 GCA_028749235.1 Acidobacteriota bacterium
GGATGCAGAAGGAGCTGGCCGAGATGCGGGTCGAAGGCAGCAGCGGCGGCGGCATGGTCTCTCTGACCGTGGACGGCCACAAGAACCTTCTGGCCCTCAAGCTCGATCCCGAGGTCGTCAACCGGGACGACGTTGGCATGCTGCAGGACCTGATCGTGGCCGCTTTCAATGATGCGTCGGCCAAGGTCGACGAGCAACTGACCGACAAGCTGGGCGCCATGGGCGCCGGGCTCAAGGTGCCGGGGATGTTCGGATGACCGAGTCCGCCCAGCCGCTCAACCGCCTGATCGAGGAGCTGCGGCGTATTCCCAGCATCGGGGCCAAGACGGCCCAGCGCATCGCCTTTCACATCCTGGCCCAGCCCGCGGCCGAGGCCGACGCCCTGGCCGAGGCGATTCGCGACGTCAAGAAAAGCCTGTTCTCCTGCTCGGTTTGCAACAACATCACCCACGTCGACCCTTGTCCCTACTGCTCCGACCGCCAGCGGGCGGACGACGTCCTGTGCATCGTCGAGGAGCCGTTCAACATAGGGACGATCGAGAAGACCGGCGTCTTCCACGGCCGGTACCACGTCCTGCTGGGAACGCTGGCTCCGCTCAAGGGGATCGGCCCGGAGGACCTCAAGCTCGACAAGCTGATCAAGCGCGTCTCGGATGGCGGCTTCCAGGAAGTCATCATCGCCACCAACCCGACGGCGGACGGCGAGGCGACGGCCCATTTCCTGGTCCGGATGCTGCGCGGCCTGCCCCTGCGGCTGACCCGGCTGGCCATGGGCCTGCCGGTGGGATCCGACATCGACTACGCCGACCAGGTCACCATGCGCAAGGCCCTCGAGGGCCGCACGGAGATGAAAGACTAGCTTCTTTTCCAATAAACCATGCGCCGCCGAGCGCGGCGCCAAGAGGAGTGTCCGATGAAGAAAAATTTTAAAACGATCGACGGAAACACCGCGGCGACGCACGTCGCCTACGCGTATTCCGAAGTGGCCGCCATCTATCCGATCACCCCGTCCTCGACCATGGGCGAGCTGGCGGATGAATGGTCGGCCCAGGGCCGCAAGAACATCTGGGGCCAGAAGGTCGATGTCGTCGAGATGCAGTCCGAGGGCGGCGCCTCCGGCGCGGTCCACGGCTCGCTTTCGGCCGGCGCCCTGACCACGACGTTCACCGCCTCGCAGGGCCTGATGCTGATGCTGCCCAACATGCATAAGATCGCCGGCGAGATGCTGCCGACGGTCTTCCTGGTCTCGGCCCGTTCGCTGGCCGCCCAGTCGCTGTCCATCTTCGGCGACCACAGCGACGTCATGGCCGCCCGCAACACCGGCTTCGCCATGACCTGCGCCGGCTCCGTTCAGGAAGCCCAGGACCTGGCCATCGTGGCTCACCTGGCCTCCCTCCGGACCCGCATCCCCTTCCTCCATTTCTTCGATGGTTTCCGGACCTCGAACGTGATCGAGAAGATCGACCAGGTCTCCTACGAGACCCTGGCCGGGCTGTTCGAGCCCCAGTACCTCGACGACTTCCGCCGCCGCTCGCTCAACCCCGAGCGGCCGATGATGAAGGTCGGCCAGCAGAATCCGGACGTCTACTTCCAAGGTCGCGAGACGACCAACCTGGACTACGCCGGATGCCCCGCCCTGGTTCAGCACTACATGGACAAGGTGGCCGGGGCCATCGGCCGGCAGTACCGCCTGTTCGACTACTTCGGCGCCCCTGATGCCGAGAACATCATCGTCATGATGGGCTCCGGCGCCGAGACGGCCGAGGAGACGATCAATTACCTCAACGCCCGCGGGGCCAAGCTGGGCCTGATCAAGGTCCGCCTCTACCGGCCGTTCGACGCGACCGCCCTGGCCGCGGCCCTGCCCAAGACGGTCAAGCGGATCGCCGTCCTCGACCGGACCAAGGAGCCCGGCTCCATCGGCGAGCCTCTCTACCTCGACGTCGTGGTGGCCCTGGAAGGCCGCGGCCTCAAGATCATCGGCGGCCGCTACGGCCTGTCCTCCAAGGAGTTCACTCCGGCCATGGTCAAGTCCGTCTACGACCACCTGGCCGGGAAGGCGAGCCACGGCTTCACCGTGGGCATCGTCGACGACGTCAGCCACGCTTCCCTCCCGATCGGTCCGGTGCTGGACACCGAGCTGCCCGGAACGATCCGCTGCAAGTTCTGGGGCTACGGCTCGGACGGCACAGTCGGCGCCAACAAGAACTCGATCAAGATCATCGCCGACAACACCGAGATGTACGGTCAGGGCTACTTCCAGTATGACTCCAAGAAGTCCGGCAATGTGACCATCTCCCACCTCCGCTTCGGCAAGAGTCCCATCCAGTCCCAGTACTACCTGAACACCGTCGATTTCGTCGCCTTGCACAAGCCCTCCTACATCGGCCGCCTGGACATTCTGGAAGGGATCCGCGAGGGCGGCACGTTCCTGATCAACTCGAACTGGAAAGCCTCCGAGGTCTTCGAGAACCTGACCGAGGACATGCAGAGAACGATCATCGACAAGAAGGTCAAGGTCTACAACATCGACGCCCTCAAGATCGCCGACGAGCTGGGCCTGGGCCTGCGCATCAACTCCATCATGCAGGCCTGCTTCTTCAAGCTCTCGGGCGTCCTGCCCGAAGCCGAGGCCATCGCCCTGATCAAGAAAGCCATCGAGAAGACCTACGGCCGCAAGGGCCAGAACGTCGTCCAGATGAACTGGGACGCCGTGGATCGCGCCGCGGCGGGCCTGGAAGCCGTCCCGGTTCCGGCCAAGATCGGCAAGTTCGCGCCCATGGTCAAGCTCGTCCCCGACGATGCTTCCGCGTACGCCCGGGAGATCATCGATCCGGTCACCCGGTTCAAGGGCGATCTGCTCCCTGTTTCCAAGATGCCGTTCGACGGTGTCATCCCCACGGCCACGTCCTGCCTGGAAAAGCGCGGGATTGCGGTCGAAGTGCCGGCCTGGATCCCGGAGAACTGCATCCAGTGCAACCAGTGCGCGCTGGTCTGTCCCCACGCCGCCATCCGGCCGAAGCAGATCGCTCCGGCCGACCTGAAAGATGCCCCGGCGACGTTCGTCACCGTCAAGTCCAACTCCAAGAACGACAGGGACCTTCGCTATCGTCTCCAGGTTTACGTCGAAGACTGCGTCGGCTGCGAAAGCTGCGCGGAAGTCTGCCCGAGCAAGGTCAAGGCGCTGAAGATGATCCCCATTGAGGACGCCCGCAAGGCCGGCGAAAACGAAAACCTGGCCTTCTTCGATAAAGCGCCCTACGAGGTCATGGACGGCAATAAGCGCGACACTATCAAGGGCAGCCAGCTGCTCCGGCCGCTGTTTGAATTCAGCGGCGCCTGCGCCGGATGCGGCGAGACGCCGTACACCAAGCTGGCCACCCAGCTCTTCGGCGATCGGATGATCATCGCCAATGCCACGGGCTGCTCGTCCATCTACGGCGGCACCTTCCCGACCTCGCCTTACTGTGTCAATGCCGAAGGCCAGGGGCCCGCTTGGGGCAATTCGCTGTTCGAGGACAACGCGGAATACGGGTTCGGCATGCGGCTGGCGGTGGACGCCAACCGGCGCCTGCTCCTGGCCTCGATCGAGGCGGCCCTGGCGGCGGGCGTCACCCCGGCCCTCACGGACGCCCTGACCAGGATGAAGGAGGTTTGGGCGGGAATCGGCGAGGAAGCCAAGGCGGCGGCCAAGGCCGTCACGGCCGCCCTCCCGGCGGCGCTCAAGGCCGAGGGAGCCGCGAAGCCGCACCTGGCCAAGATCGACGAGCTTAAGGACTTCTTGGTCGAGAAGAGCGTCTGGTGCATCGGCGGCGACGGCTGGGCCTATGACATCGGCTACGGCGGCCTGGACCATGTTCTGGCTTCCAACCGCAATGTCAACGTCCTCGTCCTCGACACCGAGGTCTATTCCAACACCGGCGGCCAGGCTTCCAAGTCCACCCCAACCGGGTCGGTGGCCAAGTTCGCCGCTTCGGGCAAGAAGACGTCCAAGAAGGACCTGGGCCGGATGGCCATGACCTACGGCTACGTCTATGTCGCCTCGGTAGCCATGGGCGCCAATATGAACCAATGCCTCAAGGCCTTCCAGGAAGCCGAGGCCTTCAACGGGCCGTCGATCATCATCGCCTATTCGCCGTGCATCAACCATGGGATCGACATGAAGAAGACCCAGGCCGAAGAGAAGCTTGCCGTCGACACGGGCTACTGGCTTCTCTATCGCTTCAACCCCGCCCTGGCCAAGGAAGGCAAGAACCCGCTCCAGCTCGACTCGCGCGAGCCGAAACTCGAGTACGACGCCTTCCTGAAGAATGAAGTCCGCTACCGGACGCTTGTCCAGCAGTATCCCGACATCGCCAAGGAACTTTTTGCCCAGGCCGCTGTCGAGGCCAAGAAGCGCTACGAGAACTACAAGAAGATGGCGGAATAACTTCCGCTTCGCATCGATCAACAGCCCTATCCTCATCGCCTTCGATGAGGATAGGGCTTTTTTTGTAGTTCATCTCCAATCTTCGGGGCCTGCAGCACGGTATTCGGCCCGGCGGCGCGGGTTCTTCACGTCTTTTCCCACTTCTTTTCTCGGCGCCTCCGTAACTCCGCATGCTTGATCTTACGGACTCATATGATCTCCCACTCCATCTCTATTTCGATAGATAATCGCGTGCTCAAACAGACTCCGGCGCCCCGCCGCGCTTCGCAGTCCTTGGAGGGACGTCGCTTCGAAAGTCCCCGCGAGGATTGGGTTCCCTCGAAAAGGTGTGGAAAAAGTCTAAACCCGCGCGGTTTCGCCGTTGGCCTAATACCGTGCCGCCTAACCATCCCCCGGAGCTGCGGGAAGAACCATCCGGATTCTGGTAGAATGAATGCCGTCCGCGGGGAGGCGCCCATGACGACAAGACGGGAATTCATAAAGACGGCGGCCGTGATCGCGGGCGGAACGGCCTTGGCCGGTTGCCGGAGCGGAGTCCGTTTGTCCGAAACGGCTCCGCTTGCGTCCGGCGCCAAGAGCCGGGTCATTTCCGTGGCTGCCGAGGATATGCTGGTCGAAACCCGCTACAACCCGGCCGCGGTGGGCCGGGCTTTCGCCGCGGGCATGAAGGAGCTGACCGGAGAGAAAACCGAGGCGGCCGCTTGGGCCTCCCTCTTTTCCCCGGACGATGTGGTCGGGATCAAGATCAACTGCCTGGGCGCGCCCCGGGTTTCCTCTTCGGTCGAGTCGATCCAAGCCGTCGCGGCGGGGCTCCGGTCGGCCGGGGTGAAGGAAAACGCCATCATCGTCTGGGACCGCTTGGACCGCGAATTTCAGCGGACCGGGCTGACTCTCAACAAGGGGCCGGTCGGGATGAGGGTCAGGGGCACGTCCACCCAGGGCGAATCGATCCTGCCCTGGGTCGAAGGCTACGACCGCGACGCCTTCCTGTCGCTTGAGGACGGCACCCTGAAAAAATTCCGGGAGCTCGTCCGCGGAGATTTCCTCCAGACCGCCTCCTACCGCCGGATCTTCAATTCGGTGACCTGGCTGTGGATGTTGAGCCGGATGGGGGACCCGCGGGCCGTCGCCTTCGAGCCCGAGATGCGCCGCCTCTACACCGCCTATGATGACCGCGAGGGGATCAAGAAAATCGCCGAGGCCGTGGCCGGCAAATTCGAGGGGGTGACCATCCCGGACGAGGATAAATCCTGCTTCTCCCGGATCGTCAGCCGGGACATCACCAAGCTGGTCAACATCGCCGTCCTCAAGCACAACGAGGACAGCGGCGTGACTTGGGCGGCCAAGAACATTGCCCTCGGCGTCACCACCAACAAGGTCCGCTTCCACATCGACTACTGCGCCAAGGCGATTCCCGCCGTCCTGGCCCATCCCTGCCTGCGGGACAAGATGGTCCTCCACATCGGCGAGGCGGCCAAGATCTCGACGGTCAGCGTCGCGGGAACCCACCTGGCCACGGACAATCGCATCTTCTTCAGCCGCGACCCGGTGGCCATGGATCGCCTCGGGCTGGACATCCTCGAGGCCAAGCGCGCAGCGCAAGGCCTGGAATCCATCCGGCCGATCGCCACCCACGTCGCCTCGTGTGCCGCCGCGGGCTTGGGAACGGACGATCTTTCACGCATCGACCTGCGGGAGCTCCGGGTGTGAGCCCGTTGACAGGATCGAACGGCCAACGATAGAATTCGGCCGCTTCCGGGCCGCGGCGGTGCCGCAAAGCCGGGCGGCGGGGGAGGAGGCCCACATGACCATCGACGGCAAGCGGGACAACGGCAGGATGATCGTCACGGTCGGGGGGCGCATGGATGCCGTCTCGGCCCCCGAATTCGACAAGCGCTGCGAGGCCTGGATCGCGGAGGGCGCGGAGTCCTTTGTGATCGACTTCGCCGGTCTGGACTACATCAGCAGCGCCGGGCTGCGGAGCCTTCTCGTCCTGGGCAAGAAGACGGCGGCTCGGAAAGGCCGGGTCGTCATCGCTTCGGCCCGGGATGTGGTCAAGGAAGTCTTCGCCATCTCCGGGTTCGGCTCGATCTTCCCTATGGCCGACTCGGTAGCCGCCGCGCTCGGACGGCTTTAGGCCGCTCCGGGGACCTCCCGTGCCGCGCCTGCGCCTGCCCGCCCGATTCGAATCCCTCGATCCGTTTCTCGCCTTCATCGCCGACCAAGGCGAAGCGGCCGGCTTCCGGTCCATCCGGAGGGGCGAGGTCCAGTTGGTCGTGGAGGAAGCGGTCGTCAATATCATCCGCCATGCCTACCCCGGGCATGCGGGCGATATCGAGCTTCGCTGGGAGGCCGGGTCGGAGCCGGGGCGGGTTGTCCTTGAGATCGAGGACGAGGGCGTGCCGTTCGATCTCCGATCGGCTCCGGCTCCCGACCTGCGGTCGGGGATCGAGGAGCGTCCGATCGGCGGCTTGGGCATCCACTTCATCCGGAGCCT
>JAQULS010000037.1 GCA_028749235.1 Acidobacteriota bacterium
GGAGCGAATCCCGTCGGAAATGTTACAAGTAAACGGCGGATCGTCGTGTAATCAGACAGATGATCCTCGAAGTACAGCTCCAGGGAGTCGATGACCTGTTCGAGGAACTCGATGGAGCGCGTCAAGGGATCATCGGCGAAGACGCCCGTCTTAGCTAGCTGATCGGGAATCCGGATTTTTAACTTATCAATTCGAACGACGCTCGTATCGTTCGGCTCCGGAATATAAGCCACCTGGTTGTCGATGCTCTCGCCCTTACAGCTCCGGATGGCGATCGTCGATGGGATGATGTTAATCTCTCCAGAACCAGGCCCATAGTAGTTCAATGGGAAAAGGAAACAATCCCCGATAGGTATTCCGTCTTGAAGTCCCGGCCCTGCTATACAAGTGTTGGTAGTCCCGAAATCAATAGCCACATATCGGCCATCGGGAAGCTCTTTAGATTCGTAGACTCGGATGATGAAGGAATATCCGGTGATACCGACCTCCTCGGCCGTTCCGAGCCTCTTTCGATAAATCTTCAGTTCGAATTGATAGTCGCCGGTTTTCACTTGCAGGGGAACTTTGATGTCGACTTCGATTTCGTTCAGTTGCGAGTAATCCGGAAGCTTCATCTCGGAACCCGTCGAACTGTAGGGCGAAGCCGAACTGCCTTCCGTTTCGGCCGCTTTCCATTCTCGGTATCGAATTCCTAAAGTTCCTCCATCTTGCCCCGGGGATGAGTCTATCCGGAAATAAGTCGGCACTCGCTCCAAGTAATAACGATCGCGCTTTTTCTCTCCCAAGCTTCCATAAATGGCCAATCGCCTAATCCGGCGCCTTCCGGTTGGGACCCTGATAATTAATTTCTTCTGCCTAAACTCAGCCAGGCGCCGTTGCTCAACAGCGGACAAGCCGGCCTCTGAGAAACTGGCCTCATCGATATGCACCTGATGGACGCCCGCTAAATCATTTCTTTGGCCGTCGCTGTTGTCGGCCACATAGGTAAATCCTTTATCCGTGCTCGCGAGGATGCCGATTCTCAACGGAACTTCCTCGAGCTCTTTCAGAGAATCCACGGTTGCTCTCGCCTTCTGAAGAGCCAAACTCCCTTCGCTCGGACTATTACCCCAGATTTCCTCCGTGAACCCGTAATGGCTCTCGATGAAGATGCTTCGGGCCGGAACAAATCGACGGCCCATCACTTCTTTAAAGTCAGCCTCTACGGTTGCCGTACGCGTGATACCGTTGAGGCGAACCGGGTTTTTAATGGGTATTAAGACGGCGGAAAGCTTTCTTCCGCAATCAAGGGGAGACGGGCCTTCATCAAATTCCGTTCCAACGAGCCTTAGCTGGCTAAACTCTACTTCCGCATCCGGGCTGATGAGCTCGACATGATAGCTCCTACTGTACCCGCTAGACGGGCTGAATTTCAGCTCACCCTCATCCTCGACCCTCCTTGCCCGAACGACCACTTGCGGACAGGGGCTCAAGATGATTCCCGGATAATCATACTCGAATCCCCGCGCTGGCGCGACTCCAGTCCTGCGGTCTTCAAAGAAAAGGCCGAGCTTCCTCATCAGGACGTTTTGAATCCGGCACTCGATCGGGGTATCGATCGACTCGGATTCGCCTCTATTCAAATGTCGGCCGCCCGGCCAATCATAGGAGTTATTACCTTGATCCCCGGGGCTTATAAAACTGGCCCGCATAAGATACAAAGATTGAAAGCTGGTGTTTCGGATGACGAAACGAAGCTTTAATTGGCCATGAAGAAAATAGACTATTCGGGGAACTTCTACAGTTAAAAGCTTTGCCCCGCAATCCCGGCAGAAGTATCCCTCATCGTTATTATGACTGCATCTTGGACAGACCATATTATTACTGAATATTGATGCCCGCGCGTCTGCAGTTTTCCATGACGACGTCGATGGGTACCGCCGTTTTGATCGAATTCATATTCTTGGGGACGGATATGAGGATACCGACGACCACCCCGCTCTCCGGCTTATTGCCTTCTGCGACGACGATCATCGGTCCACCAGAAAAGCCAGGATCAACCTCGCTGTCCGTGTAAATGCCTGTCGAATCAACTCGACTGATGATCCCCTTGGTGAGTGTCAAACTCTGGCCCTGTGGATGGCCCGCAAGGTAAACCGTCGCGCCTTGATAGGCGTCGATGTCCGCGCTTCCCAGGTGGAGAGGCTTGATCCGCCGATTGCTCCCCTCGATCTTGAGGACGGCCCAGTCATATTCCGTGGCGCCGCTTCGGACCTCGGTTTCGTTGACGACGAATTCAGACCATTCCCTGAATCCGGACGCCACGACTTTGGCGTCGAGCGTGCCAGCCTTCTCGCTTTCTATGACCACCGATTCTCCGACCTCTCCCGCTACATGAGCCGCTGTTAGAATATAGGAATCGGTAACGAAGAATCCCGTTCCCGTCTTGTTATCTGCGACGATCCGGACGATGGCACCCATGGCAGACGTTTTAATAGGCTTTTCGACGAAATTTATATAATAGGCCAGCGCCAGATTGACCAAAACAATGATGGCAACTGTAACGAGAGTCAGTTTCCATATACGGCAGGATTTCTTAATGTTTCGGTCAAGGCTTAACCGCGTGACGATTAATTTTTTCATAACTTCCCCCTCACGGATAAATATTTCGAACCTGTCCAAGGAAACAGATCTGATGGGACATCGCGTCTTCGACGTTTCTTAGCCCTTCCATCGTGCCTATACCGAGCGCGTTTCCAAAAAGATAATTATGGGGAGCCATTTTACCGAGAGGGCTGTCCTGTATAGAATTCCTATAATGTTCATTCAGTAATTGGAAAAAAGCCGTATCATCGAAGGGCAGGAACTGTCTGAAGTATTGTTTTAGCGGCTCAAGCATGATTTCCGTTTGTACGCAAAGCTCATTGATTACCTCATGCTCCGGCGATTCCACATTGAAGTCGAGGCTTCTCCCGAGTCCATCTGTGAAATAGAATCGCGGAATGCTCCTGTCCAGATAAATGCCGGAAGTCCGTCTTCCGACGCCTGGATCTATATTCGATATCCCTACAGGCATATTGCCGCCGGTTATCGCTATTGCGCTTGCCCCCCCGCGTCGATCGACCCAAAATATATTCATGTACTTGAGAATGAGGGAAATTTGAAACTGGGTGTCCACTTCTAAAAGCGTGAAGTTGGGCTTGCTGCCATAAGCGAATCGAATTTGTGTATGTTGAGGTTGCTGGGGCGAAGGTACCATCAATGCTTCTTTCATTCCCCTGAACGCCCGCAACCGGTTTGGTTCGATTTCGTGCTTATCTTCCGTAAAGATGATCATATTGTCGAAGAGAGGATTGATGAATTTATTTGCCCCCCCCAGTATTGCATAAGTATTGAATATTTCGTCAACGTTCCCTCCCGCCACCATGAACAACGCTTTTCTCCCCAGTTCCCTATTTTGGGGAGGATTGACGTCGAGGAAACCGGCCTTGGCCATGCTGAACAGGTTCGACACTTCTTGTTGATTCCCTGCCTTAACAGTCTCGCGGGTTAAATCGAATCTTTTCGACGTAAGATATTCTGGAATATCCGTCAGAGTTACCGATGCGAATTTATTATGCACGGCCTCCATGCCGGTTTTTTGAGTTAAGATCATATCCCATAACATGTTTGGACTAATCCCATTCGGGGCGCTTACGACATCGTTCCATATCGGTTTCGGTCTGTTTCTGATAACAAGCTTTTTCAGGGCATCTTTGTCCGACGCTGCGCTATTAACAAATAAATTCAATTTCGGTGCATAACGCAAATTGGTATCCATTTTGGCCATAGCATCGCGTCCGCGTTCGGCAAACTCGCCGGCTTGAATTTTCATGGAAGACATAGCGGATTCAAAAACGGATTTCCATTCCCGAAGTTTCTTGAGTATTTCCACGAGGTTCACTTGAACTGTTGCGTACATCTTTCTTTCAAAAAGCCTTCTTATAGAATCGCGATATATCTCATCCATATCCAAGGCCGCTTTAAAACACCGCATCTTGCGGTACTTCTCCCATTGAAGAATCGCTGCTTTTATCTCATTCGGACCATCGAAGACCGGAAGAAAACTCCCACTCTTAGGCACAGGCCTACCCTGTCTCGTCAAGAGCGCGCTGGATGATTCAAACTCCGATATATACGCAGATATAGTCTCCTTTACATAATCCAGGCTCGATCGTACGCCCAACTCTTTAATAAAAAATTTCTTAACATTTTCAGTTACTTCTTCCGCGACTTTCCCCGCATTAGTTGCCAGCATGAATTCAAAGTATCCGTGCGGATCCAGAAAGGATTCGTTCAAGGCTTGCCGGCCATGATCAACTTCCTTTTTTATCTTTTCGATCAAATACTCTATATGGTCATCTTTGGAAATGGTCGTTCCTTCTGGGACTGTGCTTAATATTCCAGGAATAAGATCCTGCATGATTTCATTAACATTTCTTTCAATCGCCCGTTCAATGTTCCCAATATTGATCGGGCAATCTACTGCCTTTACATCCACATAAAAACCTTCACGGGAAAGGACCTCACACAGGCTCGATGTCAAATCAGATGCCACTGCTTCGGCCATTCTAAATTTTGGATAGACAACGGAACAGATACCCGTTGTAAGAAAGAAATTTTTTGGATTTTGCGTCCAGGCGTCTGTCAGAACCTCTTCGGCCTTGTGCTTATATCCGAGGACATTTATGAACAATCTCAGAGCGATGGAATCAACTAATCCCTGCAGACTCTGAAAAATATAGTTGTGATCACCCGAGTTATATTCCGGAGCCACTAAATAGAGATAACCGTACGGCATATCAAGCAAGCTATACTGTCCAGTAGCAGGATCCTTAGTTGCATAATGATCGCGCATGAAATCCAGGTCATGAATCGTCGCTAAAGCATTGGCTCGAACCTGCTTCCAAGCTATATCCTTCTCCCCGGATAATGCGCTCTCATTTTTTGGAGGTATTAGGAATATCCCAGTAATTCGTTTATTCTGTCCGGATCGAATGGCGAGTACGCTTTTCAGCATGTAACCGATGTCGATCGCCATGCCGGATGCCGTCCCACCTGTGAGCGAACCGACAACGATTCCGTCGAAGTCCATTGATTCAAAGTAACAATTGTTGCTATCCTTTCTCTTATTATAATCACGAGGATCGGGCACCATTTTGGGAGCCATCCAGTCTCTCAATTCGAATCCCAGCTTTTGGAATTCAGCCTGTTGACTTGTCATGCTCCCAAATGACGGTATTCCATTCTTAATATTCGCCAATTCGTTAATGATCGAGATGGAGGTTTTTATATTTGTACTAGGATCGTCCCCATGAAGTATGACCCTGCCCACGGCCCTCACTCCGCCCAAGCCTGCGTCTTCAAGGCTGCCGATATTCTGATGCCAATTGATTTGCTTAGTCCAATCCCAATCCCATGGCATATTAGGAACCGGAGTTACGTGATTAGGAAACGGATTTGGTTGCGTACGGAGTTTTCTAGCTTGATCTTCAAGATTGAAGCCTCTGCCTCTTACAAAAATGGTCGTAATCATATTCCCACCAGGAGTGCCTTTGGGGATGAGATTGGCTTCGGCCGTTTCGATGTTGATCAAGCGAACAATATCAGTCTCTATCGAGTGGAATCTCTCATACCAAAGCTCTTGAAAAGCCTGTAGAATATCCAATCCCGTTGAGCCAAGACCGATGATGAAAGTAGGCCTGAATGTAATTCCAGCAAGCGGATTAGGCATACTGCCCTCCTTTTTATTCTCTTAAAATAATTCTAAAAGGGCTATTGTGACAGTCTTTTTAGTTCTCCGGCTCTTTTTTTAAACGCCAATGCATTTTTAATCGCAACTCCCAAGGCGAATGCCAGGACGATCCAGAGATAGAAATAGACGCGGTTCGATGTGATGAACCCCAAATACCATCCTCCCGCAATTTCGGCCGTCATCAGGACACAGAGCACCAGGCAAACCCGAATCCGTACCCGTATCCTTCTCAGGCTGAGGTACTCGAAATCACCTTTTTCTTTGTTGATCTTAAAAATCCCGATTACCACGGAGTAGACAATCCATAAAATCACTAAAAACACGATGATCCCAATCAGGCTGGCAACGCCCAAGTAACTAAAAAGAAACAGCTCTCCGATACCGATCCAAACAAGGAATTTGCCGACGATGAAGCTCATGTTTCTTCTCCCAGCTAGCCCTAGTAGATATCAGGGCCCTTGCTATCATCAGTCTCAGACAGAGGCTCATTCGGTCCTTTGGGCCGCTTTAACCGGCGAGCAATTTCCTTCCCGCCCCACACCCCCCCCATTATCGCGGAAAGGATGAGCAAGATAACAAAGAAAGGGAACGGCGGCTTTCCAAGTCTTATGACAAATTGCTCAGATATGACAGATGGATTCGCTGCCGCTTCGGATTCAGGGTAGACGCCTTTAACTCTCCAGAACAATTCTTTGGCATTGATGACTTGGGCCTTTGCTTTAAGGTCCCGGCTCGGGATACGAGATATTTTATTATCTCCGACATCCTGGGTTAGGATCGACCGCCTTGGCTTGATTGAAAAAATCTCCAGGATAAACCTTTCAAATCGGCCTTTGGCATCCCATTGAAAGACGATGCTCTCGGATTTATTCGACGTGATTATATAGTCGCGGCGAGGTGATTTGAGAACTATTCGGCCGGACTCGCTCGTTCCATTCACCGGCGCAGGCTTCGCGCCCGCGTTCGGCGGAGCCTTTTCCGGAGTCGCGGCGGGCTTGGGGGATGCCTCGGAGGGCACGGCCGGTCTTTCTATCGCTTCGCTACGGATGAAATGAGGGCCGATCCGATCCACCTTGATTTCGAGGCGGACGTTCGGGTCGGTCTGACTTGGCTTTAGGTGCAGGAGCCGAAACCATGTGGTTTGGGAGGAGTTGTTTCTGACGAACGTATTCTGGATGCGATCTCCGGCCCCCGAGTACTCCTTTTGAACGTCAGGGATGAAATCGGATACGACAAGAACATTCATGTAGAAATCTTTCCCAAAGCTGCCCATCTGCGTGGCTAGATTCCACCAGCAAACGTACTTCGCGAGGTCGATGTTAGTAAAATCGTCCTTGAAGTCCAGTTGTGAATAGAGTCCGGACTCCACTAAATTCCTCGCTTCGTTGGCCGTTTTTATTTCGGCGAACTCGGGAAAGACCTTGAAGAACGGTTCGACTCGGGATTTAAGCTCGCCGAAGGCATGTGTGTAGAGCATCTCGCCTGGCTGCCAAATTGCCCCTGGCTTTCTCGAACGATATTCATCGCTCTGCGCCGTCAGCTCCCATATGTTTTTATCGAAAGATCCTTTTAGTAGGAGATCGAGCACGGCTTGTTTGGCATCTTCGAGCATGGCCGCGGAAAAATGCTGGCGCATGGATCCCGAATTGTCAAAAAGGACGCCTACGCCCTCTTTCTGGGCCGCCGACTCCAGCGGCAGGATCACGAGCAGGCCGACAAGCCACAGCGATAACTTAAGGCGAAAGCGCATAAGAACCTCCATTAGATCTTGGTTAATACCATGAGATAGCAGCGCGTGAAGGAGACGAGATATTCCCGATTCATGGCGAATTGAAGATTCTCTGTCCCTTGGATAGTCCGCGGCGAACTGAGGGGAGCAAGAAGCGTCGGCACAACGGCACCATTCAGAGAAGGCGGGAAGCCCGCAACTCGATAGTGCGCTCCGCTTTCGGTCGATGGAAAAACACCCCAGAAGAACCCGGTGCAGGCTACGAGACGATTAGGGCGAAGACGAAAATCATCCCTTATTTGTCCAAGAATAAGATCGGTTTTTATAGACTGATTGTCCCGCCAATTATAACCGACGAGGAGATTCTTCGTCGGCTGGCTGGTGAATAGAATAGAGGACAGAGATCGCCCGATCGATGGAGGATCATTTGTCACGGGAGGAGATGCAAGGACGATCTCGACGGTAGGGCCAACGCCCGTTCTCAAGAGACGCGAGGATCCATCGGTCGACCTAACAAGCCAAAGCTCGCCGCTGAGCGAAAAGGAACTGGCCCGCTCCGCTTTATCTCCTTGCCGCTCCTGGAGAGCGGCTTTTTGGTCGACGGTCTCAGGAGCATAGTCCCTGCTCTCAGTGCATTCAGGGTAGTTGATGCGAACGGTAGCCCCCTCGGAAGTGAATAGGCGCGTTAAGGCTCCGTCTTCCGTCTTGTCGATCGAAGCTCCAATCAGAAAGCCGGCATGGCCGATCGTAAAGCCCTTCGTTTCTATATCCCCACAGGGATTGGCGTAAACAATCCAAGCCCGCTCTTCAGAGGCAAGAACCAGAAAGGCATGCCGTTCCCCCACCTGTTCGTATTCAAACGGTCTAATGATAACGGATTCAGCCCTGCAATCAAGGACCTTGATTCGATGATTCTCCCCAACGTCGATTCGGATGCGATCGAGCCGGCCTTCCTCCCATATGAAGATGAAAGGTCTTAGAAGGGCTATGGCCGCTCTCTGAGTGAGATTCGGGAATGGAAAATTCCAATTAGTAGCCAAGCGATTATCAGCTACGGACCGTTTTAAATCGTAAGCCCGGATATCCCTCGATGTCTTTACAACAATGAAATCTCCCTCCAAAAGAACATCAAGGATCGTCTCCTCGATCTCAAACATCCTGGAATAGGGGGTTCGTCTATCGCTTTGTTCGACAATGCCGGTATCAATATGCCAATCGGCGGCATGGCTCGATGAATACCAACCATTCGGCGCTTGGTACTCCCCGCAGAAAGGGCAGAAGATCGTTCCTCCGCCGCGGATTTCCTGCCGGCATTTTAAGCAGATCATTTTTACCTACGGCGCGGGACTCGAGTAACGACGTAAGACTTTTCCGAATTCAAACCCTCATCCCTTATTACCGGACTCCAACCCCAATATTGAACGTCCACGATATTTTCATAAAGCGTTTCTACCCTGTCAAGCGCTTTCTTCGTCCTGGCATCGGTCAGGGCGTCGCCGGCGCTTCCCTTGGTGACGATTTCAAGATCGACGGGATCAAACGGCAACAGATCATGGCTGACTCGGCGACACAAGACTGCTACGCTTTGCAACAGATGATAGGCCCCTTGGCAAGTAAAATAAGCAGGCCAGAGTTCGGGCCTTCCCCTCAGATCTTCATCGATGAGGCAGAAGCGCAGCTTGAAGACGATCCGGTGGATCACCTGCATAATAGGCATGTCGAATTTCCCTAGCAGATCGTTTTTCCAGACGGACTCAAGGAATAAAGATCGTCCCCGATCGTCCAGGATAAGGGCAGGAGAAGAATCCGAACGATTGATTGTATCAGCAGCTCGTAAGAAATCCTCGAGTCCCCTGGCCAAGCTGATTACTTCGTCCTCCAAATTGATGTCACGTAGCAATTTAGCGTCCCTGGTTTGGAGACCCATGACACATTTCAAGGCGTACTCTACAATCATCTTAATGGCCTTGCTCTCTACTGGTATATCGACCTGAAGTTTTATAAGGACATCAACAGCTTCCTTCCATTTCAGGCCGATATTCGAGGTGTCGATTGGGATGCCCCCTCCGATTTCGCGAATGATCGCAGAGATCCTTGCGTCTTTTTTGAACGGATCTAAGACTGCCGTCAAATATGACGCAAGATCCTCTATTCTTCTGTTTTTGCTATTAATCTCAATCGCCGCACCTTTAAAGTAGTCGCTGATTTTGCTTCTGATATCTGATACCAATTCGTATTCGCTTTGTGTTCCTTCATAACTCCAATCATTCATCAGCGTTATTTTTGATGGGCTAATGAGACGCTTTAAAGAGAGCAGCTCTTCTCGCGTTCTTTTCTTTTCTTCACCATAACGGAAAATAATATTTCTAATGGAATCGATATTTTTTTCCACGACTTGCCGATTAACGGTAGAATCCCCTCTTTCTGAAGGAGAAGCGTTAGGATCGTTTCCTCCCGCAATTTCAGATATCATCATGGCACATTTTTCATAAGCCGATTTATATTGCTCATGCAGTACGAAGTTATTGCTAATACTCTTATCAATAACCGCATGGATTTGAGCGAGAAGACTATCGTTCCGTTTGTTTCCCTCCCGTCTATAGGATCTATCCTCCGATCGACGATTCAGCAATAAAGTGCCCAGCACCCCTAACATCGCACCTATTATCAAGCCTATCATCAATAGAATGTAGTTATATTTATGCTTGCTCGCTGTAGGGCCCCCGTTACCTGGTCCCCGAATGATATTGATCTTCTTTTGGAGGACAAGCAAAGGAGTTCTTTCAATCCAGTATTCGACAGTCACAGTTCTATGCTCTTCGCTCTCCTTAGGGGCAGGAACATTCGAATCGCTTGACAAAACCCTAAACTGGATATTCTTTTCTTGCGCAAAACTGAAACGAAGCGATTTTTCAGGTAAGGGCTCATCTGTAACGATCGAGATGGATTTTGGGATTGTAACTTCGAAGTCTTTCAGGGCTATAATGTCTTCCCGGATGAGCGCAGATTTTCTTTCGTATTCTTTTTTCATTTGTGAAAGGAAATTGTTGCTATTTTTATAATCATAATTATTGTTAATGTTTGTCATTTTTCGGATTTTATTGGTCTCGAGCGATTCCAGTACACTCGCATAGACCATGTTCCATTTTACGCCGCCGTTCTGGGCCACGGCATTTTGCGGCTTGGGAAGAGCTTTAATCTGAGCCCACAAATTCTCATCAAAGAAATACTTAGAACAGGATTCGAAATCTGTTCTTAAAAGCCTCCATGCTTCCGTTTCTGCCCATGATTGAATATCTTCGCCCTTCAGAGGAAGGAATAAGTACCGATAAGTCTCTGTATCGAGATATTCAAGAATGATGCACTTCCCTTCGCCCAAATCATAATAGCCAGAAGGTCCGTTAACCGTGATTTGGGCGGAAGAAAGGCAACTCAAGATCGCAATTAAACCTATCAAGACGACGGCTTTCCAAAGGAGGATCCGAAATATCAGGCTCCCGCGAGTCCGCCGCTTTATCATAGGTATAGCCTCCTTCACTGTTCCATCGGGCTCCTGGTCTCTTCCCATAAAAAGGTCATCTTGTTATAAGGCCAGGTATTCTCCTCGTAGGTCAAGTTCTCTTCGAGGCTAAATTGTTGAAAGCTAGCGGATATCGACCTGAAACCGTTGACTTCGAGCATGAAATTGCATTTGCGATCAAACCTCACTACCGCCGTCGCATTCGCCCGATCACCGGCAATCGAGTTTTTGGGTATTTCTATCAGCTTGGTGATCATCTCGGATCGGTTCTGATTAAATTCTCTCTCGGGATCGGCGGTATAACTTCTGATGAGCATGATTTTATCGGCATAGGTGAGATTGAGGCTCTCAAAAATTCGAGTTCCTTCCTCTTCCTCCGGCAATCGTTCCCCTGGCGTAAATATGCTTTTATAAGTATATTGATTATTTTTAGGACCATTCCGCCATAAAAGACCGAAATATGCATCTATACCCTGGGCCTGGAAAAAGCTATCTTCAAAGCGAGTGACCCTCTGCAAAGCGCCCATGACAACCGCCTTTTTCAGCAACGCCTTGTCGAGGGCGGTTATTCCCGTCGAGATGTCGACCGTCGTTAGATTACCCAACGTTTTCCAGAGGCTTTCCCGAAGCGGCTCGAATTGAGACATTCTTCCGGACAGGATTATCCTATCGACTTTAAGCTTCTTCGAGTCCAGACAATCGGGAGAGCACCGAAGGACCATTTGTTTTAGGTTCTTCAAGAGCTCTTTAGTCATGGATTGAATGTATGCATTAAAATATTGGTTTTTTTTGAAATGCTCGGCCTTCGCGATTTTCTTGAAATCTGCTTCGTTCCATATCTCCGCTGGATTCAACTTCTCTGTCGGAAAATCGATGTCCTCTGCCGAGCCTCTCCACGAAGACGACATTTTTATTTTAAAATGATCCCTTATAAAATCTTTGAATATAATCGTTCTTTGAAAGGCTCTGCCGATTTCATCCTGATTGCCCTGGAATGGATTAAATACTCGTATCGGGGGGGTGATTTCTAGTTCGCCACTCTTCCACACGATGATTTTTGTGATGACCGTATCGACGGAATTTCCGGCCCGCACGGCTCCGATCTTCATAATCTCCTCAATGGAGAGCCGCGCCCTTTTAAAGGTCACCTTCAGATAAGAGATGTCGATCGTGCCGGCTCCGACGTCATAAATAAGCAAGTATTTCGTTTCGCCCTCCGCCACAAAGTCATAATTCGCCAAATAATAACAAGCGATTGCGTCCGATTCGCTCACGAATTTGATCTGATCGTCGAAAAACAAAGGCTTGTTCGAATCGACGATGCCGGATTCATCGATGATTCCCCAGCGAAGCTGGTTATGGACGATTTCCCGGATCGTATTAATGTGACTTCTATTAAAAATATTCGGCACTGTAATCACTAGGTTCCCAAAAGTTCTCAGCAATTCCAACATTTCCACATGATGGTCACGGCTATGATATCGCTTCCTGATTTCGGGGATGATGTAATCACTGAATAGATTTTTATATGCCGCTTCGAGAATCATTCGAACCGATAAATCTCGGCGCACTTCTCCCGCATGCTTGACTTGAAAAGCGTGCCGCAGCGGCACGGATTCATGGCCCAGCAGCAATTTAATATTCGGCAAGGCCAGATCAATGAAAGCCAGATCCTTCTTAACCTCGGCCTTTGGCGAAAATTTAATGGCTCTATCCGATAAGACGATCATTCGATCGTTGGGAGTCCTCGCCCCGCCGTCGGGCGGCCTCACATCGAGATACATAAGGGACGATAAGAAATCCGACTCTTTCTCATCGAATTCCAAGTTTCTTCTCTCGAGACGCAATCCGTCTGTTTCACCTTCCCGGATCAACACATCGCGATGCGATTCGTTCAGCCGCAAGACTCGCGGTCCGCCTTCGTCCAGTATGGCCGCCGCAATAGCGCTTGTGCCGAAATCAAGGGCAAGCCATCGGGTGAGAGTTCTCTTCAGCCGGAAATGATAACGCCGTGAGAAGTCCAATGGTCCTGTGTCATCGGGATCTTGGAAGGCCCGATATTGAAAGGTCAAATCGATCGTCCCGCTCTTTTCGTCGTCATAGTTGACCGGGATTTGTTCAATGGATATAACAACGCTGAAAGTCAACGGCTTAGCCCCATTATCGAAACTCAGATGCGCAATCACTGGCTCGTCGAGGCGTTGGATCCGATCGTCGCTCCGTACTATGCCGAACCATCGATTTTTTTGGTCCAGGGGAAGTCCATCTACGCTGACATCGATCTTCGCCATCGTGATCTCGACTCTACCTCCCGGCCTTGTCCCATCGGCGGCTTTATTGCCGATCGTGAAGGTGGAGAAAGCATATCCCTCGCCTCCGACCCCAAAAACCCAAGGGACTTTAATCTCATCGCCGGCCTTCAATGGCCGTCCCCCGGCCTTCGCGACAAAGAGTAATCCGGCCTTGGACGAATCCGGTAGGATCACGAAAGTCGTTCGATGGAACGGCTCTTCGTCCCCTTCGCAGGCTAAGAGTTGCATTTCATAGCTCGCCGCGGCCGAAGGATCCGGATAGCGCCCGAAATCAGCCCATAGCTCGAGAGTCCGACTTTCGCCGGAGGCTAGGCTGAATACAAACTCGCTATTTTCAGCCAGAGGTTGGAGTGGGTTTGATAAGCCAGCGGAAAGGGATCTCAGGACGACGGAATCGGGAGCCGCGAACGCCTGGCTCTGATGATCAAATATTTTTATCCGAACAAAACCCTTGCCGGGTTGAGAGAATGCGAAAGTTCCCTTGTTCCGAAAAACAACGCTTATAAGGAGGCAATTATTCAGCTCAGCGCGATGAATGAACTGGTACTCCGGTGAACCGGACGAATCTTCCACGAGCTGGATTTTATCGGGTCCGGAGGGGGCAGCGGTCGCCGTTGCGCCGCACGGAGCCTTCTCAATTGCTATTTCGCCGGGTCCCGCCGGGACCAAAGTCAAATAAACCGGAACTGATAATACTTCTTTATCCCCCTCGAGTATTTGGAAGCCCCAGGGAAGATTCGAAGGATTTCCTCCTTCGGTGGCCATAAAATCAGTAATTCGATCGGCAGCCAAGATGACGGGAAATTTGATCAAGGCATCGTTTGTCAGCCGACGCCCTTCTTGAATGATGTACGTCTTTTCGCCTTCGTAAGAAAAAGAAAATACTTTTCGAGGGGATGCCACAATGAGGCCGCCGAGAAGAGCCTTGGGCCCGATTCTCAGTTTGGGCAGAATAGCTTCGGGGCTCTTAATCTTCCCGAAAAAAAATCTCTGAACCAGATTGAAGAGGCCCGTATCCGGGGACAGAGTCAGTATCCCGATTTCTACTTCCGAGCCGGCCGACCCGATCTGTCGGACGATGTATGCTTCTTGGGCCCCTTTCGCGGGCAAGAATCCGTACTTGATCCCCGGAGCGGGCGGGACGACGTGGGGCCTAGCGAACCGAGCGCCCCAATAGGCCAGGGCGAGCAGAATCAGCACGTTCCAGAATCTAGCAATCGAGATCTGGCCTGGGAACAGCCGGCCCCGATGGATTTTTAGGAGGTTTCCGGAAACCGGGAAGAGAAAAGCAAGCTTGCCCGCAGCCGAAGGACGGACGGTTCGGATCGACTCGGCGGTCTCGAAGTATGTACCGAGCAATCCTTCGTCCTGATATTCCCAATATGTCCTCAAACGAAGGTTGAACTTTCTTATATCCGGTTTGGGACAGTCGATACTCTTTGGTAAGCTCTCCGTTTTGAGGTATCGACGATAAGCCGGAGAAGAAGTATCCCGATCGCTGATCTCATAATACAGCCCCTTGAGGCGGTATCCCGCGTAGCCTCCATCCTTGTTTCGCAGCGGTATGGGGAATCGAATCGCGTCGCTAGAAGTCAACTCATATTCCATGAGCCCCGAAGGCTTGAAGACCCCAGCCAGCGTGCCCGACGGACGGCTAGAGATCCTGAAGACGTTCAAACGGATCGCGGATCGACCGCGCGAAGATCCACTTGAAGCGACCGCAGGATCTGCGACGGCGTTAAACAGATAGAATCGGTCGAACCGTTCGGCTAGCCCAAAAGCCCAATCGATCCTCTGGATGGCTTGATATTCGCTGATATTAGGATTCCGATTGTATTCGATAAGCTGTTCTTTCTCACTCGGCCTCAAGGCTGCGGTATCAGCGGAATCGAAGGATCGATTCGTGACAAACAAGAGGTAGTTCTCTGCAAACGGCCCCGTAGCCTGGGAAAAGCATTGAATAAAGGCGATCTCCCGAGAAATCGAATGGGTTTTAAAATTGCTCGCGTTAAAAGGAGTCAGCGTACCGAGATGTAAATCCCAGTCCTCTTTGCGGTACTGGGGCTGATTCGGCCGAAAAATCGTGAGGTAATTCGCTTCAAAGTCGGGGCTCGGCTCCTGGGCCGAAGTCGGCCGGTGGAGCGCAACGGAACAATAGGTAATGTTCAAGTCGCATCTCGAACTCAACGACTCCAAGAATCCGGCGATTTGGCTCTCGATTGCCCCGCGGAGGGCTTGTCGTGCTTCTTCATCCCAGGCTAGATCGCGGCTCCAATCTATAGCCAAGACGACATTTGCTTTCTCACGTTGTCCCAAGTTACCCGGCATCTGGGCAGGTTGGACGGAGCCGGTATAATTGAGAAGCCCAGCTATTCCGCACAAACAAGTGATGATCCAAGCCGGCCGCCTAAGCTTGATAAGAACGCTTTGAGAACTCCGGCTTATATTCTCGGATTTCACTCCGCCCCCCTCAATCGGCAAAGACCCCCTCATCATCAAGGGCATGACTCTGCATTCCTCACGGACGGAAACTCATGGCTTCCGAGTCCGATGCCGTTACTTATAACAACATCTGCGCTATTGTCAACAGGATTGAGAGAGGAGTTCCCTCAAAAATTAGGACGAAAAAAGTGATTGTTGGCCCGTATCGGGATCGCGGGAGGAAAACCAGCCGTGAACGCCCCGCTTCTGGGCGAACAGATACGCCTTGATCCCATCGGCCAGGGCGTAGAAGCGGAACTCCGGGATCCCGAACACCCGCTGCGCGGCACGCAGGACGTGTCCGGTCAAGACGCGCAGCTTCGTTCGCAGATTCAGATAGGCCATAGTGAAGTACGCCGCGGCCAGCACCAAGGCCATCATGTTCTGGAGCCGAACATACGTTAGCAGCCGGATGTCCTCGAGTTGATACGATTGCTTGATGAAGCGGAACGTCTCTTCGATCGTCCAGCGCGTCAGATAGCTTTCGACCGTCCACCACAAGCTCCTTCGGGTCTTCTTCAGAGGGACGTTGGTCAGGAGCATGAGCGGTTCGTCTCCCAGGCCGCGAACGACCGCGAGGGAGAGAGACTCAGACCGGCCGGGGAGGCTGACGGGTCGGAACCCGAACTCGAGCCGTAGGCAGCGCGGCTTCTCGCCCTCCTCTTAGATGATCGATTCAAGATACAGCAGGGGACAGCCTCGAGCGATCTCCAGGACGTCGAGCGGCTGGCCTTGATAGATGAGATGCCGATCTTGGCGCAGCCGGATGAGGAACCGTTTTCTCGAGTGGATCAGGGGAAAAAGCAGCTTGTCCCGGTCCCCGCCGCGGTCCATCACCTAGACGCTTCGGCCCTGAGTCGCCTGGCTGACCGTCTCGACCGCCGTCAGGATCTCGCTGTTTTCGCTTTGATGATCCGGGCTTTTCTGGGAGTAGAGACGATTGTAGATCGGCAGGACCGTGTGGGTTCCCGTTTCCGCGCCGATGATCTGGAGGAGCCAGTAGCCGGTGCCCACCCCGCCTTCGCTGCCGTCGTGGACATGGGCTAGGTATTCCATCTTCCGGGCGTACTTCTTGCTGATGTCCGAGAGATCGAGGATGAAAAGCGTCAGATCGTGGATCCGAGAGGCGGCCAGCCGCAGGATGCGCGCCGTCAGCTGTTCCCACAGCCCCGCTCTGCGCAACTGCCGACAGAGTCGGTATTCGGTCTTCTTCAACGACAGCGGCTCGTCCAGCGCTCGGCCGATCTCCGTCAGTCGGACGGACTGTCGTGCCTGAAGACCGTAGAGCATCTCAGCTACGAAGCGGCGGCCCGGTTTCGGCAGGCCCACCGAATGTTCCCCCCGAAAAACGGAGGGTCAACTCTCGTAATTTCGAAGCGGTTTTGGCATAATGCATCCGGGGTCTCCTCAAGATTCGCAACCTTGTCCAAGCTTCGTAGCTCGGAACTCGGACACCCCATTTTATTCAAAAGTTCCCCCAAAATTTATTTCCAGATACGTCTCAGACCTATTTCCATATAAGAAAAGAACTTAGACCGATTTTGGCCTATTTATTGGGGGATGTCCTGGATTGAGACCTGGATTGAGACCTGGAATTGACAAAAGCCATCGAAGTGCCGATACTATCGATGATTTTTGAGATCGCTCCGTATGTTGTAGGTCAACGCATCAATTGGGGGAGGACGAGCCGTGATTTCAATCCGATTTATCCTAGTCGCCTTGATTTTTTTAAATTCGGCGATGCCCACAACATCCCAGAATAGCGGTGCCACTTATACAATTCCCGTCATGATTAAAAACAGTTATCCCGGATTCATCGACGTCGAGGCGCCAAGATCATATCGTCTCCCTATTAGGCTCCCTGTCGAACTCCTCGATATAGGCCGCCAGCTCATCGCTCGAACTGAGATCAGCCAGATTACGGGCCGAATATTACGGCTTCAGGTCCGCGCGACGAACCTCCGTATCGTGTCCGGAACCAGGGCAATTCTGTTGCCGGATCAGGCGGCCCTGGCGAATCATGTACGCGCGATCGTCTCCGCGCTAGAGCGGTTTGCTATCTTCGACCAGATCGACGCCCTCGAATCACTACAAGGTATGTATCCCCCGTCGCTGCTTTCGCCGGTAGCGAGGAACAACATATTCAGTTTCTTCAAGGTTCGAGCAGAAGCCTTTCGTTCCGCCGGCAGTTTATCGGAATCGCTTGAAGCGTTTACGAGAGCCCAGATCTACGCCGACTCCCGTTCTCGAGGCTATGAGCTTTTTCTTACTGCCAAGAGCGAGGTCGAGTCGAGCTTGGCGAACGCCAAGTCCCAGATGAAGAGCATCTCCTCGGAGTTTGACCGCGGACACCAGGAGACAGTCGGGGCCCTCTTCGAGACCCTCTGGAGGGAATTCTCTCGAGAGCCGAAAGTCGTCCGATTTCGAACGCAATACGTCCAGCGACTCGCTTCCCTCAAAACCCACGTCCAGAACGTTGCGGAGCAAGTACACACCCTTGTTGCCGCTCGTCAGCATACTCAAGCCATCGAGCTGATGACGGCCGAATTAAGAGAAAATTCGTCCTACACGGATGCGTATAGGAAGCTCGCTATCCTTCCAGACGATTTAAGACGGCAAGCCATTCAATACAAGGAAAATCTCGCCGATGAGGCCTTGCGCAAAGGGCTCTTTGACGAAGCGTACGCGCATCTCACCGCGAGCCTTCCGTTCGTCTTAGCAAACCCGAAGGAAGCCGCACGCCTTCGGGAGCGGGGGGAGGCGGTGAACAGGAAAAAAGAATCGTTCACTACAGCATACAGGCAAGTCCGTAAGCTGTGGGATGCCAGCAATCTCAATGAATCCCTCGAACAGCTTGAGACCTTGCGCATTGACTATCCGGAAAGTCCCGTCCTCACCCAAGCTCTCGCCGAACTTGCCGCCGACATTGCTAAGGTCAAAACGGCGATCGCTCCCTATCTTAGCCGGCTCCGGCTGTACCTTGACAATAGAGAGTACGAAAAAGCGCTCGAATACATCGATTCGGAGATACGGCCCAACGATGCCATCCATCGCCAGTTCATCAATTTGGGCATCTCCCGCTATGGCATCATCCAGGAGGGCTTCGATTTCTTAAAACACATCTTCGAGGGAGACCTGGAAAAGGCCGATTTTGCCGCAGCTCAGAAGAGCCTGGACCGAGCTTCCGCTCTGGCCAAGAGCGATCCGGCCATAACGCCCCTGATCGAAGCGGAGGCTAAACGCGTCGCGGCGAAGGAGGCCGCCTTCACGGAGGGACTCCAACGGGTCGAAACCGCCGTCGCCGGGAAGGGCTTAGATGAAGCAGATCGAGAGCTGGAAGCCTTAGCCAAGGACTATTCCAAGGCGAGCCTTCTCGTCCAGCGGCGCCGGGAAATCGAAGCGGCCCGAGCGAAGCTATCGTCCGAGATCGAAGCGATTCGGAACCGGACACGCGAAATCGCCGGCCAAGGGCACTATGACGAAGCCCTGTCCTACCTCAAGGGCCAAATTGCCAAGAATCCAGCTTACAAGAAACCCCTTGCCTCCATTATCCAGGAAATGCTCGACTCCCAAGAGAAGGAGAAGTATCTAGTTTCGCTGCGGCAGACAACCCAGGATCACATCAAGCGGGAGGCGTTCGACGCGATCCGGCAGATTCTCAGCACCGAGAGGACCAAGTACCCGGGCTTTCGCAACAACATCGATCTCCTGGGGAATTCCGTCCAGCAGGCGGAGGCCCGCGTCCAAGTCGACCGCCTGTACAAGGGCGCCATGGATCACTATCAGAGGCGTCTGTATGAGGAGGCTCTGACGCGCTGCCGGGAAGCGCTTCGAATCGACGCCCAAGACGAGAGATGCCTCGCTCTACTAAAAGAATGCATGTATGAACAGCTCAATCTCGAAGGCGAGAGCCTTCTCAAGCAGAAACGCTATACCGAGGCGCTAACGGCCTTCAAGAAGGCTTATGATCTTCTGGAAATCAGGGCCGCAAAGGCGCGGATTCTCGACTGCCGTCGAAAAATCATGGCCGAAGCCTTGGCCCAGAACGATTTTCGCGATTACGAGGAGCAACTGAGCCCTTACATGAAGCTGGTCGCGGAAGAATCCGGCTATCGTAGAGCGGCCAAGAACGACTTGGCATCTCGAATCGGGAAACTGCGACGATCAAAGAACACTTCGGCTCATGCCGAAGCGATGGACTTGGCTAAGCGCTACTTCCCAGATGATACAGAAGATTTCCTCCCTCAGAGGAAGAATGTCATCACGTTCATGGCCGGAGCGAGTCGATACGGGCACGATCCCGAGTGCGATTTCGCGGAAGAGGATCTGCTTACGGGTAGGAAATCGAACATCAATGTCCCGATTGCCGGGCTCGGATATGGACGCTATTTAAACGAGTACGTTCTTTTCATGTTCTCAGCCGACGCGGGCTATAAGGATCTCCGATACAATTCGATTATTGATGACATCGGCATGAATTTTCCCGTCGCCTTTGGGACCATCGACCTAGCGCTTTATATAAAAGCTTGGTATGCTTTCTTCGGCGGCGGCATCTCCGGGACGGCGACCATTTTGAATCGAGGTTCATCCTACATCGACCGAAGGCAGATCTACGGAGGCGGCTATCACTACGGGGGAGGACTATTAATAAACCGTCACGATTTTAATCACCCGATCTCCCTAGGACTGCTTATCAGTCAACATGAGCTCTCCCTGTTTGCGAAGAGCGCGAATATTGGCAAACTCGCCTATATCTCCGGAAAGCTATTCCTAGTTGTCCGTTTTTAATCGCCTTCCGAGATATCGCGAAAGACATCCCCAGGGGGATTGTTATACATACTTCTTGGGCTTGCAACTGTATTCGGCTTTGAAGGATCATATCGTCAACGGAAAGGCGCTTTACTGGCTCCCGGAGTTGCGAACGAATCTGAATAAGATTTAGAATTGTATCAGTTTTCTCAAATATATCTATTATAGAAAAGGGGGGATGTAAGACTCATTCGCGACATAGAGTTCGGCGAGAATTATTATAGAAATGGACTTCGACTTTTCCATGGGATTGGAGAGTGATTCTTCAGCGAGCGAAGTGGAAGGGATGAGAATTGATAAAGCCTCGTCGGTCAACTTTTTTTCGGCCAGCTATTTTTATCATCGTTGGGTTCTCGATTCTTTCTCTTGAGACGAGGGGAGGAGTCGTAACAAAAAAATGGGAAAAAATATCGAATTGCGTATATATCCAAAATAAATTTAATGACGGGGATAGTTTCCACGTAAAATACCAATCCAAAACGTTTATCCTTCGCCTTTATTACGTCGATACCGCTGAAACGGATATGTCGTTTCCCGATCGAGTTCGAGAACAAAGTGAATATTTCGGATTGACTCTAGATGAGACCCTAAACGTTGGCAAATTGGCTCGCGAAGAAGTACGGCGTATGTTGAAGTATCCGTTCGAGATTCATACAAAATGGTCGACCGCACCGGGTCGATCGAGCCAACCGAGAATATATGGGATTCCCGTAGCTCGTGGGGAAAGCCTTGTCGAGCATCTGGTTGAAAACGGTCTCGCCTGCATTAAAGGCCGAACCGTTCAATTGCCGACAGGAGAAAAAGCGATAGATTATTTAAAGAAATTGAAACGGATCGAGTTGGAAGCAAAGAGCAAGCGGATTGGCGCATGGAGGGCTTCGAAATCTGCTCTATAATCTTAAAGATGATGATAGTTTAATCATTTTTATAAAAATTCGAATAGCGAAGAATTCCTTATTGACGACAATATTGTTATCCTCACAAGGCATGCTCTCATCCTTGATAATAGAGATCAGTCGGTCGGTGCCATCCTACGGTTTCAAAGCCGCTTGTTTGAATTCCGAATTGAGATAGAACTGGAGCGCCCGCGGACGGGAATACAAGGAGATCTTCCTCTGAAAAGATTCGGGGAGACTGATCGTCTTGGATGATCTCACTAAGCCGATCCCATTCTCGGTTGGCTGTACTGCAGCCAAGAGATGACGAAAAAAGAAGGATTCCTGAATTTAAACTAAGCGGAGGCGGCCCGGACTTGATCACCGTGCCCGGGTGAAGTAAAAATAAGGCCTTGGACCGGATCATGGAACGATCAGAGGCGGCCGCGCGGCAGGCCCAATGGCTGGGGCTCGGCTTCGTCCTCCTGACGGTCGCCTTCCTGGCCCTCGGCGTCACTTTTCCGACCCTGGAAGTCCGCGGCCGCCTGCTGGGCATCCCGCTCGGCGGGCGGCAGCGATCCATCCTCGGACTGATCGGATCCCTCTGGCAGACCAATATCCTCCTGGCCGCCCTGATCAGCCTGTTAAGCCTGGTCATCCCCGTGACCAAGCTGGGCTTGACGCTGGTCATGCTGTGGCGCGAAGACCTTGCCCATCACCCCAAGCTGAACGCCTTAGTCCACCATATCAGCCGCTGGTCCATGGTCGACGTGTTCTCCATGACCATCGTCGTCTTTTTCATCTCCTTCAACCAGATCTGTATCCACATCTTCTCCACTCGCGGCCTTCTCATGATCGGCTTTTATTTCTTCCTGACCTATTGTCTTCTGTCGATCGCCTCGACCTATTTCCTTAAAAAAGAAACCCGATTGCGAGACCCTCATGACGCAGAATCAGCCGTCCGAAAATCTTAAAACCCTCCTCTCCATCCTCATCGCCCTGACGGCGGTCACGGCGGCCCTCGTCGCCTGGCAGGCCGTCCGCGTCGGCGCCCGGGCGTCATCGGCCGACGGCAAGGCCATCACGGCGGCGCTGGACGAAGCCTCGACCGAAATCGGCCTGTCGGCCGACATCTTCGCCAACCTGACCGACGCCCGCGATTTCCTGGTCCTCCGGGAGGACGCCAAGGCGATCAAAGAGGAGTATCTCCACAACCCGGCCGCCCCGGCCCATTGGCTGGACGAGTGGCAGTCCGAGATGATCCGGGCCCGGGCCCGCCACACCCAACTCAGCCTGGATTTTCTGAACACCAAAGACGATCACCCCGTCTTCGAGGACAAGCGCTTCCGCGAGACGATGCGGGCTCAGGCGGCGAGCGAAAAAGCCATCGATCCCGCCCCCTTCGCGGCCGCCGCGGCCGGGCATCGGCGGTCCGCCTTCCGCCTGGTCGAGCTCAACGCCCTGTTCACCCTGGGCATCTTCTTCTTCACTGTGGCTATCAAAACCAACGTCCGGCGCAAGGCCGTCTGGACGGCTGCCGGAATCGCCTTCTATCTAGCCGCAACGGTGATCGCTTTCGTCCGTATCGTACTTTGACGGGGACCGCCATGAAGATCCGCGAGCTGGGCGAAGACAAACGGTTCAAGACGGCGGTGACGGTCTTCCTGGCGGCGCTGACCGTCGTCACCAGCCTGATCATCATCCTCAACAACCGGGCCCTGGCGCGGGGGGGCGAGGCCGGACGCGACTCGCGCGTCCTCGGCATCCGCTACCTGACCCATCTCGGACGCTCGCTGTGGGAGACGGCGGCCGAGAAGAAGCTCACGGTCTCCTGGCAGGAGCTGGGCGGGCTGATGATGCAGGCCGAAGCGTACGAGAAGATGTCCCGCGGCAAGGACGCCGCGCTTTACCGGATAAGCCGCGAAAGGCTGACCAAGGTCCGCGATCTTCTCGCCGAACAGGGCGAGGTGACCAAGGCTCCCTATTTCAACGCCCAGGCCGGCGCCTTCGACTTTCTCCAGTACTATCTCGACCACGTCTACAAACCCGCCGTGGAACTCCTCGAGCGGCAGGAGCAGCGCAAGCGCGAAGGCGGCTTCTGGGGCCGGATGAGCGATGCCTATGGTGCCGCGCTGGCCGTCATGGCCGTGGCCGTATTTCTCTTGACGCTGTCTCTCGTCTTGAGCGGACGCGGGCGCTTCCTCATGGCGGGCGCCGGAGCCGTCATGGCCCTGGCGGTCACGGGATTGTCGATCGCGACGGCCTTCCGGACGTGGAGCGGCCCCGCCGAGGCGTCCATCCAGGGACAGGCCAAGGCGGCGGCATCGATCATGCGGGCCCAGCTGACCCTGGACATCGCCGGGGACGCAGCCGCGGCGCGGAAGCCTCTGGCCGAAGCCACGGCCGGGCTGCGGGAGGTCCTGGCCCGCGATCCGGACTATCCGGCGGCCGAGCTTCTTCTGGCCCGGGCCGAGGAGATAGAGGGCGAAGCCCTCTTCTTCAGCGGCCGGGTCGAGGCCGGCCGGAGCGCCGTCCTGGGGGCGGTGACTCGTCTGGCCCAAGTCATAAAAGCGGGCCGCGACGACGGCTACATCTGGTGGTCGCGCGGCTTCGGGGAGATGCTGCTCGGCCGGCCGGAAGAAGCGCTCCGTTCCGTGGCCAAGGCGATGGCCGCGCTGCCGGACCAGGGATTCGCGCTCGGTGCCGTCCGGGCCGCCGCCCTGCTCATGGCCGGCCGAAGCGGCGAGTCGGAGGCGGCCCTCGAAACGGCCGTCGCGCGGACCCTTGAACATCCCCTGGCCTCCGATGCCATCGCCTTCCGGACGATCATCAAGAACCTGGAGCGCTGGAACGAGGTGGCGCCTGTGGCGGGGCTGGAGAAGATGGTCCGGCGGTTGAAGGAAGCGTCGGTCTGCGTCGCCGCGCTTCAAAAGCCGCGGCCCTTGGAGTCGAAATCGAAGATCGCCCCGCCGCGGTTCGTCAATCCCGTCTACGACAAGCAGGGCGAGATCGTCGCTTATCCGGCCTGCGGAGTCTTTCCCCGCTTCACCGCCCGGGCCCATTTCCTGCTCGAACTGAAGGGCATGACCCGCGGCCAGTCCATCGTCAGCAAGGTCTTCTGGAAGGGGGCCGGCCGCAGTTTCTGGATCGAACAACTCCGGCTGGGAAAGGCCCAGCACTGGGACGGACCGGATGCGGCCAAGCTGCTGGGCTTCGTGGCCAATCCGATGCCCGAGGCGGGCGAAACCCTCGTCTCGGGCGACTACCGGCTGGAAATTTACGTCGACGGCGGATTAAAGGCCGTCGTTGGATTCAATACCCTCTGACATCACGGCGGCGAAGGCGATGATCGCCTCCGCCTTGAGCTTCGACACGCTGTCGGTGAGGCCGGCTTTCTTGGCGGCCATCTTCTCGAGGAAATTCATCTTGTCGATGTCGATGTCCGCGCCGAAATAGCCCTTGGCCGCGGCGTGGGCGACGAGGTCGGCCGGGAAGGCGGCCTTGAACTCCTGCTCGGCCTTCTCCCCTTCCTCCAGGCTGGCGGTGAAGAGCCCCAGCTTCTTGGTCTTGAGAAGGGAGGATCGCGCTTCCAGATAGCGGCGCACCCGCTTGGGCATCTGGCCGGCAAAGACCGAGCCGCCGACGATGACGCCTTCGTAATTGGACGGATCGGGATTCTCGTTCTTTTTAAGGTCGACGGACATGACCCGGCCGACGAGACGGGCGGCCAGAAGGTCGACGGCCGCGGTCGTACCGCCGTGGCTGTTGGAATAAACGATGAGCGTAGGCATGTTGAATCACCTCTCGAAGACAGCGGAAGTTTTATTATACCAAAAAATCGCCTCATTTCATCCTTTTATTCCCCCCTCTCGGCCGCCGGATCGCGGCCGCGGCGCTCCCGCGAACCGCTTGTCGGGAAGCGGCGGCCCGGGATAAGATGGCCGAGGTTCCCGCATCGCGCCGCCGGAGAGCATCATGCCGAAAATCGCCCGCGCCGTTCTCATCCTGACGTTGACCTCGGCGGTCTGGACCTCCGGTGCTCCGAACGGGCCGCCCCTCTCCCGCCAGGACCAAGCTCCGGGAGGCGGGACGATGACGAGGGAACCGGTGGGGCCGGGGATCGAACGGATCGTGATCCGGCGCGGCGACTTCGCCGCGATTCTCGGCGGCGGCCGCTGGACGATCCACGCCCTGACCGTCGACCCGGCCCGGGCCCGCATCGGGCTCGGACTGGCCCTGGACGAAATCGTGGGCACCGAGGCCGTCCGTTCGATCGCGGCCCGGCACGGCGCCGTCGCCGCCGTCAACGGAGGGTACTTTCGGACGAAAGGCCTGCTCAAGGGCGAGCCGGCGGGGCTGATGGCCCTGGCCGGAAGGATCTTGAGCGAGCCGGCCAAGGGGCGCGCCTCCCTGGCGGTCGCCGAGATCGGCGGCCGGACCCGGATCGCGATCGCCCACATCCGGATCCAAGCCGAGGTCGCCGCCGGCGAGGACGGGCGAAACGCCCGCCGGATCGACGGCTTCAACCGCGACCGGGGACCCAACGACCTGGTCGTATTCACGCCCGAGTTTCATCGCACCACCCTGACCGATCCCGGCGGCGCCGAAGCGGTCGTCCGCGGCGGCAAGTCGATCGAGATGCGGGACCGGGCCGGGAGCTCGCCCATCCCCTCGGACGGCGCCGTCATCTCCGGGCGGGGAGCGGCGGCCGAATGGATCCGCAAGCACCTGGCCGCCGGAACGGCCGTCGAAATCCGGACCAAGGTGGAAGCGGAGCCGCCTCTCCCTTTCCCGCCCGAATTTTTAATCGGAGGCGGGCCGCGGCTTCTCGCGGAGGGGAAAAGCATCGCCTCGGAAGCCGCCGCCTTTGCGGACGGCTTCTACGCGACCCGTCACCCGCGTACCGCGATCGGCGTCCGGGCCGACGGGACGATCGTCCTCGCGGCGATCGACGGCCGCCAACCCGGGCTGAGCGTCGGGATGACCATCCCCGAGCTGGCCGGACTGATGGCGGACCTCGGCTGCGTCGACGCCCTCAACCTTGACGGCGGCGGATCGACCACCATGGTCGTCAAGGGCGAAGTCGTCAACAGTCCCAGCGATTCGGGCGGCGAACGCGCCGTATCGGACGCTCTGTTGGTTTTTTCCCGATAAATCAAAAAGGAATCGTTCCCGATTCGGACCGGAGCCCCCCGGAACCGGCTCGACTGAAACGAAGGAGGCAAGGACATGAAACGCAAAACGGCGCCCCTGTTTATTTTCGTTCTTCTGGTGGCCGCGGCG
>JAQULS010000168.1 GCA_028749235.1 Acidobacteriota bacterium
CGTGACGGGCGCTCCGACCAGCGAGTTCGGGCTTAAAAACGCCCTGTGGCATCATGCCGATCTCCTGGACGGACTTGCCGCCGCGGGCTTCGAATTCGACGGAGTCGACTTTTGGGCCGTCGAGCGATTGGGGGCCGTCGACGGGAACCGGCTGACCGTCGGGAAAGCCGAGTTCGAGACGGTCGTTTTGCCGAATCTCGAACACATGGACGTCGGAGCCCTGGAACGCGTCGCGGCCTTCTGCCGGACCGGCGGACGGGTCGTCGCGACCCGCCGGCTCCCCGACCTCGCTCCCGGAGAAAAGAGCGAGGCGGAGACGTCCCGCCTGCGGCGGGCTCTCCTCGAGATGTTCGGTGAATCGCCCCAGCCGGGCGTCTGGCATGCCTGCGGCCGCGGCGGGGCCGTGCTCGCGGCGGAAGACCGGGCGGGCGCGCTGCTCGCGTCTGTCGTCTCACCCCAAATCCGGTTCGACGGCAAACCCCTCGAGGTCGGATTCGTCCATCGGCGAGCGGACGGGCGGGACATCTTCTTCCTGGCCAACGTGGGAACGGAAGAAGCCCGCTTCGGAATCGAAATCCCGGGAAAAGCGCGGCGGCTCGAAGCCTGGGACGCCAAGAGCGGAGAAATTCGAGAGCTGGCAAGCGCCGGCGGCCGGGCCGAGATCCGGCTCTCCGCCCGCGGCTCGGTGTTCATCGTCGCGGGCGGCAAGACGCCGGACGCCAAGCCGCCGGAGGCGGCCCGCCCGGCAGCCCCTGATCGGGTGATCCCCGTTCAGCCCGAATGGTCTCTCCGGTTCCAGGGCGTCGGCGCGCCGCCGGATATCCGCCTGCGCGAGCTCGTCTCTTGGACGGAAATACCGGAGGGCCGATTTTTCTCCGGGCTGGGGATCTACTCCGGCACTTTCGAGTGGAGAGGCGAGCTTCCGGCCAAGGCGGTCCTGGCCTTTGATCAAATCCGCGAAGCAGCCAAGATACGGCTGAATGGAATTTCCCTGGGTACTCTCTACGCACCCCCGCTCGAAATCGACGCGGCCGCGGCCTTGAAACCGGGGGTCAACCGCCTGGAGGTCATCGCCGCCAATCTGCCGCTCAACCGCTTCCTGGGGCTTCCGGACAGGGACTTAGAGCCTTTGCGGGCCCGCTTCGGGAACCGGTTCCCCGATCCGCAGGAAAAAAAGGTCGTCGGCGGCCCGGCCCCTTCGGGCCTGATCGGCCCGGTGCGCCTTCTCGTCTTCGACCGGCGGTAAGCGGCCCGGCCCTTGAGCTCTCCCGTTCAAGAAACAGCGAGGCAACAAATTCCGGCGATCTCCGGTTTAATAACCGGCAGCCGGAAAAGGAGCAGAGCATGAGAAAAGCCGTATTCTTGATCATGGCCGGAGTGATCGCCGCGGCGGCCGCTTGGGCGGCCCGGCCCTGGCTCATCCAGGTGCCCGCGACGCCCGCGGGCAGGCACGTCGAGGCTTACATCAAGGCCTTCAACGCCGGAGAAGCCGCCATGGGGGAATTCTTCGCCGCCCATGCCGACGCGGGATCCCTCAAGCAGACGCCGATCGACGCCCGCCTCGGCCGTTACCGCCAGATGGCCGGAAGGCTCGGCAAGCTCGAGCTCCAAAAGGTTCTCGATGCCAAGCCCGACCTGATCAGCGCCTTGGTTCGCGGCGCGAACGGATTTCTCGTCCAGATGGATTTCGAATTCGCCCCCCGGGAGCCATTCGGATTGCTCGGGATCCGGGTCATGGACACGGGCGAGGGAGCCGCCGCCGCCGACCCCAAGCCGGACGACGCCGCCTTGGTCGCGGCGGTCCAGGCACACCTCGAAGGACTGGCGGCCCGTGACGAGTTTTCGGGCGCCGTCTTGATCGCTCATAACGGGAAAACGCTGTTTGAAGCCGCCTATGGCCTGGCCGATCGGGACAAGAAGATCCCCAACCGGACAAGCACGAAATTCAACATCGGCTCCATCAACAAGTCCTTCACCGAGACCGCGGTGAGATGGCTCGTCGCGGAGGGGAAGCTGTCCCTCGACGACACGATCGGCAAATTCCTTCCCGACTACCCGAACAAGGACGCGGCGGCCCAGGTGACGGTCCGTCATCTGCTCGATATGACTTCCGGTATCGGCGACTTCTTCGGAGAACGCTATCAGAAGTCGTCCAAAGAAAAGATCCGAACCTTGGCCGACTACCTGCCCCTCTTTGCCGACGAACCGCTCGCGTTCAAGCCCGGAGAGCGCAATCGATACTCCAACGGAGGCTTCATAGTCCTGGGTTTGATCATCGCCAAGGCTTCCGGGATGGATTACTACGATTTCGTCCGGGAGCGCATCTATAAGCCCGCGGGCATGACCGATTCCGGCTCCTTCGCCAAGGACGAAGCCGTCTCCGATCGGGTTCTCGGCTATACCAAGGAAGACGGGCTTCTGAAACCCAATTACGACACACTGCCCGGGCGCGGCAGTTCGGCCGGAGGCGGGTACTCGACTCTGCGCGATTTGCTCGCCTACGCGACGGCATTGAAGGAAGGCCGCCTCGGGAACAATCCGGGGGGCGGCATGGGGATCGCCGGCGGCGCACCGGGGCTCAATGCTGCGCTCGAATGGGACGCGCGGAACGGCTATACGATCGTCGTCCTGGCGAATCTCGACCCTCCGGCCGCCGGAGATGTCGCCCTCCGCATTCGCTCCTGGCTGCCCCGAAGCTGAATGAGCGGTTCCCCGTATCAGCGGCCCTCGAACCCCGGCTGGTGCTCGGCCAAGAAGGCCGCTTTCCCTTCAACGTCATCCCGGCTCTCGCAGGCCCGGCGGCGCAGGCTCTTGATCCGTTGACGGTGGGCCCGGCCGTGTAAGAAAAATATCGTGTCGTAAAAGTTTTTGACGGCGGCCGGCCTAGCCCCGAATGAAAATTAGGCAGCCATATAATGAATTAATTTCCAGGCCGGAAGGCCAATCATCCTGGCACGCGTCTTGCTGAGGTTCACATTGTATTCAGGGGTGATGCCATGAGGAATCCTTCCGTCCTTCGATTCGCGATCGAATCGGATCTTGCATACTTCCCGGATGGGCCTAAAATGGAATGGGGCGGAGGTTGACGTGAAGCGGACCGCTTGGCTCGTTCTCCTCGCCTCCGTCGCCGCGGCCTTTGCCGCGGCCGCGCGGCCGCAGGACGCCGTCCGCCCGACAAAGCCCCTGCAGCATCAGGTCTCCGTCGTTCTGAAGCTCATCCAGGTCTACGTCATGGACAAGAACGGGAGCCCGGTCTCCGACCTGACCAAGGACGACTTCGTCCTCCTGGAAGACGGCAAACCGCAGAACCTCACCGAATTCGAGAAACACTCCCTGACCGTCCCGGCGGGAGAGCCGGTCATAAAACCGGCCGCCCCGACGGCCGCGCCTCCGGCACCTCTGCTTGGCCGCAAGTTCCTGCTCTTCTTCGACTTCGCCTTCAATGACTACTTCGGCATCCGTAAAATGTCCCAGGCGGCCCTTCATTTCCTCGATACGCATGTGCAGCCTTCGGACGAAGTCGGCGTCATCTCGTTTTCGGCGCTCAAGCTGCTCGAGATGCACTTCCCTCTCGGGTCCGATCACCGCAAGATCCGGGAATTCGTGGCCAAGATCGGGCCGGCCAACTCCAATCAGCGATTCGAAGACACGGAGGACGAATACAAGAGGATGCTTGCGGCGGGCCAGCCGGCCGATGCCCGCCCGGAAGCCAAGACGACCCTGCCGACCCAGGATGTCCCCGAAGTCGATGCCGAAGCGATGATGTCGCTTACGGCCAAGACCTACGCCAATTGCCTCACCTCGCTGGCCTGGGCCCTGCGGTCCGTCCAAGGCCAGAAGAACCTTATTTTCTTCTCCAAAGGCATCCCTTATCCCACGGTATACCCCCTTATGAGTCAGCCGTTTTGGGAATACCAGAATATGCTGAAGGAGATGCAGACATCGAACGTTGCGATCTCCGCGCTCTACACGGGCGGGATCACCCTCAATGATCTCCAGACGGGCGCCGGTACCTTGGCCAAGACGTCATACGACACGGGCGGCCAGTACTGGGGCAACATGTACAATTACCAGCCATTCGCCGCCAAGGTCGACACCCTGACCGGCTCCTATTACGTCCTGGGCTTTCCCGTCAGCGAGAAATGGGACGGCAAGTACCATGCCCTCAAGATCGAGGTCAAGCGCCCCGGCTGCATCGTCCGCGCTCCCGGCGGCTATGCCAACCCCAAGCTCTTCAGGGACTACGACGACCTGGAGAAGCTGATCAACCTGGTCGACGTGGCCCTGGCCGCAAGCCCCATCTCGCAAGCCCCCATCCGCTTCGACATGTCCGCCCAGGCGCGCTCGACGGAGGCCGCGAACAATCTCGTCCTGGCCGCGAGCCTTCCCTGGGATACGATCCGGGAATTGGCCGGCAGGAAAGTCGAAGTCGTGAGCCTGGCCTTCAACGCGGCCGATGAGATAGCCCAGATGAAGCGGACGGAGGAGGCTCTGCCCCGCGACGCCGACGGTCGAGCGAGTCTTCTGGCGGTTTTGTCGGTCCCGCCCGGCCTTTACAGATGCCGGTTCGTCATTCGCGATCTCGAAACCGGCCGGGCGGCGGTCGCCGGAGTCACGACGACCGTGCCCACCCCCCTCGCATCCGGATTCAAGCTTCTGCCGCCGATTCTTGTCCGGCCCGAGCGGGGCGCTTTCTATCTCAAGGCCCATCAGCCGGACGCCGGCCCGGACAAGAAAGCCGGTCCGCCGGCTTTAAAAAGCCTGGTCGGCTTTGATCCGGCCCAGTACGTCCTTGCCTCAGGTTCAGCTCTGCGGGCGGGAAGCGAGCCTTGGGCCGTCCTGCGCTGCCTGGGGCCGGAGGCGGGATTCCCCAAGCTCAAGATAACCGCGATTCTCTACGACAAGATGACGGGAGATAAGATTCCCGTTCCGCTGGCGATCGTCGAAGAAAGCACCGCCGGCGCCATGCGGGCCTTCTTTATCCGGATGGCCGTTCCCGACGTCGAGCCGGACGATTACCTGCTCGTTTTCAACGCCGACGACGAAGCTTCGGGGGCCCATTCCGAAATGGCCCGCGAGTTCACCATCGAAAAAGACGCCGGAAAGGGGGCTTGAAATGAGAGCGAGACTCTTCGCCGCGGGAATCGCCGGGCTCGCGCTCGTGGTCGGGATATCGGCGGCCGGGAAGCCGCGCCAGGAAGCGGCTCCGGCCGAGCTGGCCCCGCTTCTCGAGAAGGCGGCTGAATATTGCCGCAAGCTCGAATCCTCCGTCCTGGATTTCGTCTGCCGGGAGGAGATCTCGGAGAAGATCAATCCCATCCTGGACGCCCCCCCGATGATCGCGGTCCGAACCGGCGCCGGAGCCGACAGTTGGAGCGGCAGTTCCCAGATTCGGACCATCAGCTCCGCCCCCTCGAAGGTCAAGCGGTCCTTTGTCTACGACTACCAATGCGTCCGGAAGGACGGCCGGTTTCAGGAAGTCCGGACGCTTCTCCTGGAGAACGGCAAGAAGAAAAACGAGCCGAACGCGGCGCTCAAGACGTCGGTCATCCTCTACGAGCACGTCATGCTCGGGCCGGCCGGCATATTCAGGAAATCCTATCAATCCGATTATGACTTCCGGATCATAGGCTCGGCCATGTTCGACAAAAAGCCGGTCGTCATCGTCGACGCCAAGCCCAAACCCGACGCCGCCCACACCGATGCCTTCTACGGTCAAGCCTGGATCGATCCCGTTTCGGGCAACATCGTCAAGATCGAATACACGGAGAAACGGATCGATCATTACGAAGTCTTGGAAGCCCGCGGCAAAAAATACGGCCGGACGCCGCGTATCCTGTTGCGGGCCGAGTTCAGCGAGGAAAAGAACGGCTTGCGGTTTCCGAGCAGGTTCTCGGTCGAGGAGACCTACGTCAACGCCGGCGGCCGGGTCTTCGTCCGGTCGGAGATGACGGTCGTTTACAAGGATTTCCGGTTCTTCACGGTCGAGACTCTCGATGTCGACGTCCGGTAAAAGCCTTGCGGGTTGATACATTCGCGGCGCCAAACCCCGATTTTTAAATCGGGGTTATAAGCGCCGCTCAGTATTAGCCCTACAAAGCCCGGGGTATCGAACGGGTTTATTCGACTGGATTTAGGACCATCTCCAGCTTATAATACACTTCCTTTTCGGCGGCTTGGCCCGCCGCGGAGCCGACGCGGAAGGGATGGCCGTCAGATTCGCCTTTGTTCATCGTCCAACTAGTGCATCGAGCCGGACGCGACTCCGCCCTCCCATCGGCTTCGGACGAGAGGGCCGCCCGCCGGATTTCCGATTCCATTTGGAGAAGGCCGCCATGAAAAAGATCGCTGCGCTCGTGATGCCTCTTTGGCTCACGGCCTGCATCGTCGGACCGAAATACGCGCCGCGCACGGCTGAGCAGATGCGCGTTCCCGCGGCCTGGCATGCCGCCCTGCCTGACCAGGCCAAGGCCGGGGACCTGTCGGCCTGGTGGAGACAGCTGGGCGACTCCCTCCTCTCGGAATTCGTGGCAGAAGCCCTGCGATCCAGCCCGACCATGGACTCGGCCCGGGCCAAGCTGCGTCAGGCGCGGGCCCAGCGCAAGCTGACCGCGGCAGGCCTTTTCCCCACGGTCAGCGCCTCGGGGAGCGCGAACGGATCCAAGAGCGGCGGCAATGAAGCCTCGTCGAGCTATCAAGCCGGGTTCGACGCCAGTTGGGAGCCGGACATCTTCGGCGCCCAGCGGCTAGCGGTGCGGGCGGCGGAGGCCGACCTGGCCTCCACGGCCGAAAGTCTCCATGACACGCAGGTCTCGCTGGCCGCCGAGGTG
>JAQULS010000169.1 GCA_028749235.1 Acidobacteriota bacterium
CTTCGTCGCCAGCACCTTGGTGATGGCGGCCGTCAAGGTCGTCTTGCCGTGATCGATGTGTCCGATCGTCCCCACGTTCACGTGCGGTTTCGTCCGTTCGAACTTCGCCTTGGCCATTGTTCCTCCTATGTCTTAAAGGCCTTCGATATGAGAGTCAGCCCACGATCAGAGTTGAACTGATGACCCCGTCCTTACCAAGGACGTGCTCTACCAACTGAGCTACGTGGGCATGCGGGCCATTCGGTTGGAGCGGGAAACGGGATTCGAACCCGCGACAAGTGGCTTGGAGGGCCACCGCTCTACCAACTGAGCTATTCCCGCGTCGCTGGAAGTGGGCAGGGAAGGATTCGAACCTTCGAAGCGTTTCCGCAACGGGTTTACAGCCCGTCCCATTTAACCACTTTGGTACCTGCCCGTTTTTCATTCGCATCCGTTTCTTGTCAGCCAGCGAAGGGAATCGAACCCCTGACCCGCTGATTACAAATCAGCCGCTCTACCGACTGAGCTACGCTGGCGCTTCTGAGCATTTCGCTTTCGATTCCAAAAAATGAAATACACCACTCCATTGAAAAAATGAGAAAATTACGCGCCTAGGCGAGTTTCCTCGAGAAGCGTTTCAGTTGTAACAGCGGTAGGAATACGAAGACGAGCGACATTCTAAGCCCGTCCCCTAGACCCTGTCAAGGAGTTTTTTTTACTCTTTCACGGGCGGGGCCGCCGGCGCCATCCCGGGCCGGCCCATGCGCTGGCGGGCCTGGTTCATGGTCTCGTTCAGCCCGCGCAGGAAGTCGATCTGGAAAATCTCGTAAAGGGCCTTCTGCCGGACGGTCAGGATTCCCGCCAGGAAGGCGTCGGCTTCCTTGTCCAGATCCATGATCCGGGCCCGGTTGTCCCTCATCCGCACGAGGACCGCCATCAGATCGGCGTCCTTGGCCGCGGGATCCTGGCTCATCGCGCGCAGCGCCAGGACGTCCTCGCTAAGGTCTTTCTGTATTTCTTGTTTGCTTTTTTCGATGCGATTCAGGGCCGGGTAGACCTTCGCCGTCTGATCTTCGGTCAGATCCAGGGCCTGGGTCAAGCGGACCAGCCGCAGGGCGGAGATGTTGCGCTGAACCCTCTGGCGGGGCGGAACCGACCGGTTTTGGGCCGCCGCGGGTACCGTAAGAGCCGCCGCGGCCAAGAGGGCGAGAAGCGGGCGGACGATGCATTTTCTCATTTCGACATCTCCTTTTTTAGAGTGAGACCCCGTCCTGGATCGCGCTCTCGAGCAGCAGAATTTCGTCATCGGTCAGGCTGTCCAGAAAACGGCCGGCATCGGCTCTTAAAGGTTCGCCGGCGAGGACCGCGGAGGCTCCGTTTTCGATGAGCGCTTCGCCGATCGCGGAATCGAAGGCCGAGGCCAGGGCTTCATCTTCCGCCAGGGCAATGGCCAGGCCGGATCGGCTGTCGGAGTATGAATAAAAATAAGGGACGAAGTCGGCCGTCGGAGAGGGGCGCAGGAAGGCAAAGTAGAGCCCGGCAGCCGCGACGAGGAGGGCGGCGAGAGCGCCCGCCGGAGCCCAACGGAGCCTGGCGAAGGGAACGGAAACGGTCTTTTCGGCGGCCGCCCCCCGCAAGCCGGCTTGCAAACGGGCCAGGGAGCGGGCCATGCGCTCCGGTTCGGGGGAAAGCGGGGCGACGCTCTTGGCGGCGGTTTGCATTTGGGCCAGGGAATCCGCGTATGCGCGGCACCGGGGGCAGGCCGCAAGGTGGGCGTCCAGACGCTCCCGGCGGGAATCCCCGAGAGCACCGTCAAGGCCGTCCGAGATCAGCCGTTCCGCCTTGTCACATCGCATCGCGCGCCTCCGTCAGATAGGGCTGGAGCCTGGCCTGCAACATTTTGCGGGCCTTGTGCATCCGCCAGGACACGGTCTTTTCCGAGCATCCCAACACCTCGGCCGCCCGGGCATGGGACATGCCTTCATATACGACGAGGTTGAAAGCCGCCTTATAGACCGGCTTGAGCTGGCCGATGGCCGCTTCGAGCCGGGCCGCAAGCTCGCGGCCGGTTTCACCGTTTCCGGGGGCCGAAGCCGCGGCGCCCGGCCCGTCGAGGACCGCCTTGCCGTCATCGTAAGGGGTTCTCCCCCTCTCCCGGTCCTTCTTTTTAAGATGGTTCAGAGTCAGGTTGACGGCGATCCGGTGGACCCAGGTGTAGAAGCTCGACTTGCGCCGGAAGCTCTTGAGCGATCGATAAGCCGCCATGAATGCGTCCTGGGTCAGGTCGTCGGCGTCCTCGGGCGAGCGGGTCATCCCCAGGATGGTGTGGTAGACGCGTTCGTGCAGACGCCCGGCCAGTTCGGCAAATGCGTTCGCGTCGCCCGCCTGGGCTCGCTCGACAAGTGCGTCGTCGGCCGTTTCTTCCATTTCCTCATACACCTTATTGGACCGCCGATCCGCGATTTCCTTGGCAACTAATAGGGGGAAAAGAATAGGGGTACAGTATCCGTAATCCCCAATTAATAATAGAGGTACAGTATACGTAAATCCCTATTTCGACGCGAATAATTCTATTTTCTGATGTTAAAGATATATTTTTTGTGTAAATAATACTTGACATATTGCCATTATTGTATACATTATATCTAGGGACAGAGATCAATATGAAGCTGCAAAACAGATTGAAAGTACTAAGGGCCGTTAAATCGGTCACTCAGGACGAGCTCGCCCAGGCCGTCGAAGTCAGCCGGCAGACGATCAACGCCATCGAGCTCGGCAAGTTCAATCCGTCCGTCATGACCGCGCTCAAGCTGGCCCGCTTCTTCGGGACGCCGGTCGAGGAGATCTTCGCCATCGCACAGGGGGAAATCCATGAAGAAAATCGATAGCTTCGTCCTTCGCTTCTGGCTCGAGATCGGCACCGGCCTGGCCACGCTCTTGGCCGTGCTTATCATCGGCGAAGCCGGATTCGCCGTCAGCTCCCTTTTCGCCATCACGGCCTTTTTAAAACGGAGGAAGCTGGACGAGCGGGAAACCCAACTATTCCACCGCGCCAATACTCTAACCCTCGGGCTCGTCTACCTCTCCATGTTCCCGGTCTATTTCTTCTTCCCCGCCTTCAACTGGCTGATCGCCTTGTTCTGTTCCTTCCTCTTTTTCCACGGCTTATGCAATCTTCTCCTCTATAAATTCGGATCCGTCGGCGGCGCCAAGTGAAGCGCAGGAGGTTCATGCCCATGTCGAACCATCAGCCCGGATTAAAGTTCGCGGGGATTCTCGCCCTGGCCCTTCTTCTCGGTTCTCTCTACGGATCGGCGGGGTCCGGCCTCCCGGGACAAGGCCAAAACATCTTCACGCCGCCGCCTCTTCAGAAGGCCCTCTTTGAGAAGCTCAAGGTCGCCGAGGCCTGGCAACTGACCAAGGGCAGCCCGGATGTTCTCGTCGGAGTCATCGACAACGGCTTCGATTTCTTCCATCCCCTGCTGAAAGGCCGCTTGCTTCCCGGCTTCTACGCCTCCGGCGGCTATCATACGGAGCTCGAAGGCAACATCGCCCACGGCACCGCGGTCGCCGGCCTCATCGCCGCCCAAGGTGGCGCGGGGAGCGAAATGACGGGCCTGGCGCCGGGCTGCCGCATCGTCACGGCTTCCCAGGGGATGATCGAGCACGTTCTGCTCCGGATGCAACAGGAGTGGGCCAAGGCCAACCCCGGAGCTTCCATCGACGAGTTCATGAAGAAAGCCGCGGCTTCGGAGGAGCTGAAGACGTTCGGCCGTAATTGGACGTCCTACCAGGCCGCCGCAAACGCGGACGCGATCCTCTATCTCGTCGACCGGGGCGTTCGAGTCATCAACATCAGCGGCCTGCTGAGGAAGGGCCTGTTCCCGATTGCCGCGGACTGGGACCGGTTGGAAGCGGCCTTCAAGCACGCCGCCGACAAGGGCGTGCTCATGGTCCTCGCGGCGGGCAATAACGCCGTCGAGAGCGCGGACTACCCGGGCGACGATGCTTCCGTGCTCGTCGTCGGCGCATCCAAGCTAGACGACACGCGTTGGGAGCAGGAGACCAAGATGATGGGCCGGGTGTTCAAGCAGGGATCCAACTTCGGCAAGCGCCTGGGGGTCATGGCCCCGTCCGACGACATCCTGACCTGTGTTCCGCACGAGAAGCGGTTCTACGCGGGCGACGACGGCCCGATGGGAGCCGAGAACGAGACTTTCAAAGGCCCCACCGAAGTCATGCCCGTGGGGGCCACCTCATGCGCCGCCCCGATCGCCACGGCCCTGGCGGCGCTTGTCTTCAGCTTGAGGCCCGACCTGGACGGACCGGCCGTCGCCGACCTCATCAAGAAGGGCTGCGACGACATCGGCGAGGCGGGATTCGACGCGTTGACGGGCTGGGGCCGCGTCAATTTCCTCAAGACGCTCCGACTGGCCCAGGCCGCCCCTCGCAAATAGGGGGCCGGGCTTCGGCTTCTTGAGAGAAGAAGACAAATGGATGTACAATTCTTACAGGTTCATTCCTTTATCCGGGGAGGGGACATGAATAAGAAGCTGGTTATCGGCGGGGTCCTGGCGGGAATGCTCTTATTCCTGGCATCGGCAGGCGACGGGATGATGGCGTCGATCGGCGGCTCATCGAGGATCGGGGAAGCCGCCAGTGCTGATGACGTCATCGGGAGATGGACGCGGACGGGCGATAGCCTCACCATCGACTTCAAGAAAACGGCGGAGGACACATACGAAGGGCGTTTCGACAATCCCGCCGGACTGGGCGGCCCGGGCGTTTCCGTAGGCGAGACGACGATCACGCTCAAATACGTGCAAACCGGCCGCTACGAAGCCCAAATCGACCGGCACTGGAAAGACGGCCGTTCGGAACGCCGCGCCGACACGTTCACCTTCGAAGGCGGCCGATTGCAGGCGTCCATCGGCGACTTCATCCGCCGCTGAAAAGACGCCCCGCCGCCCCGGCTCGATTCAGAACGTGATCAGGCCCGCTTTCTTGAGAACCTCCAAATAACTCACGATGCCCGCCAGCGGAGTATCGGTCTGATTCTGCGCGTCCACCATCTTTTTAATATCCAGGGCGCTGTTCCTGCCGTCGCAGAGGAGCTGGATCTCCGAGTTCGCCCGCCCGGCGCCGCGGCCGGGAGCGGCCGTCCCCGCGGCCTTCATGGCCGCCTGGATGGCCGCCTGATAGCCCGAGTAGCCGCCGGCCTTGATCTTGGGCAGGGGCTTGGGCACGATGGCCGCGGCTTTCTTCTCCTCCGCGGACGGCTTCCAGTCGATCGGCTTGAGCCCCAGCTCCGCCGCCCGCCGCTTCATGGCCTGGTCGACCGTCTTGAGCTGGGCGGTCTCCATCCCGGTCACCGAGGCCTTGAGCTCGTTCAGGAACGGCCCGTAGGCGGCCTTGCCGGCGGCGAGCTGGGCCGTCGAATCCAGCGTGGCCCGTTCGTTGCGCGCCGAAGCCTCGATATACGCCCGGGCCCGCTTGGCGACGGCCGGGAAAGCCGCCTTGTCCGCCCGGACCATCTCTTCCAGCCCCCGGGCCAGCTGGTGGCCGATTCGGCCCGCCGCGTTGGAGACGATCTCGGAGGCGATGCGCGCCGCCATGGCGTCGTCGGCCGCGGCGATGGTATAGGCCGCCGCGGCGGTGATGATCGCGGCCCGCTTCAACTGGGTGGGATCGAGCTTGTCCGGCCTGTCCTGCGACGTGTGGTACCACTGGTCGGGCCAGGTGTTCATCACGACGCCCGGGATGCCCAGGCCCCAATCGTTGAAGACTTCGTGGTCCGAGCCGCCGAAATGCGTTCCGATGTAGTAGTACATCGGCTCCTCGCTCCCCGTCGGAGCGACGATCCGCCGGTTCATCGTCCCGCTCATGCCGTTGGTCACATAGGAGCGGGTCGCTTCACCGACGTAGCGATAGCAGTTCTCCATGACGTCGTTGAGATAGTGCGGGTTGCCGTAGGTCGTGCGCATGACCGTGAAGAAGGCCAGGTTCTGGGTCAGCCGGTCGCCGACCATGTCCAGGTTGATATCGCACAAGGTCCGGGCCATCTGCTCCGGATGGGCCTTGACGTAGGGTATCGTGCCCGAGAATTCCGGCGCCCACAGGAACCGGATCGTCCGCTTGGGCGCGGGCAGGCGGCCGTCGCCGATGAGCGCCTGCAGGGTACGCGCCGCCTCGAGAATCGCCGCCGAGCCGGACGAGTTGTCGTTGGCCCCGAACATCGTGTAGCCCTCGAAGATGTGGGCGGTGACGATGATCTCCTGGGCGTTGGGGTCCGTTCCCGGAATGGCCGCCGTGATATCCTGGAGCTCCGCCTTCTCCGTCTTGCTCTCGACCACCGCCCGGACGGTGATCTTCTCCCCTCTCTTCAGCCGGTCGCGCAGGATGACGCCCTCGCGCGGCGGCAGGCAGAAGGCGAACTTGACCGTGCCTCCGGCCGCGCTCATCCCCCGGCCGCCGATGCCGCCCCAGGGAATAAGAAGAGGATCGAAGAGCGGCCGCGGCGAGGCGAACGAGATGACCCCGGCCGCGCCCTTGCTCATGCATGCCGTGTTGTGGACCAGGCCCGGCGAACCGGACGTGACGACGATCTTGTCCTTGACGTCGACGGCGGCCAGATCCTTGGCCTCGCCGTCGCCCACCCAGACGAGCTCCGCGGTCACGTCGGCCGGGGCGCTGCCCTGGGCCAGCATGGCCGTCAGGTCGGTGTAGGACGCGATCTTCTGGCGGCCGGGCTTGACCTCCCACAGCTCGCCCTTGACCCCGTCCCACGTCTCGCCGCC
>JAQULS010000038.1 GCA_028749235.1 Acidobacteriota bacterium
ATCCCCTCGCCGGCCGTCCGGGGATCGCTCCAACGCGAATCGTACCCCTCCATCCGGTAGCGGTAGCGGACCGCGGCCTCGTCCACGAAGGTGACGGCCCGAAATTCGAATTCCAGGTTGTTCTGGCGGGCGGCCAGGTGCAGGGGCTTGTCGGCGGCGTTCCAGGCGCCGCCGGCTTCGATTCGTTCGATGCTGACGATCGGGGGCGGGATCCGGTCGGGAGCGAAGTCGAACTCCGGCTGATACCTGGACACTCCCGCGCTGGTGCCGATCCAAACCCGTCCGGAGCCGTCCACCAGCCCGGCGGCCCGGTTGACTTCGAGCCCGGCGAATCCCTGTTTGATGGTGTAGGCGCGGGCGGCCTGACCGTCCCAGCGGACGGCGCCGTTGTCCGTTCCGAACCAGAGCGCTCCGCCGGGCTCTCGCAGGATAAGGTAAACGGGGCGTTCGATATGAAGGCCTGGAAGGGCGAACGGCAGAAGCCGGCCCTCTTTGGCTTCATAGAGCCCGGCCAGGGTCCCCACCAGCAAATGCCCACGGCCGTCGTCCGCAGCGGCGTAGCCGTTATTGGCGGAAGGATTGTCGGAACTGGAAAACCGGGTCCAGACGCCTCTCTCCTTGACGGAAACGCCGCCGGAAGCGCTGGTGATAAAAATCCGCCCGTCCCGAGTGCGTCCGATCTTTCGGATGTACCGGTTGGCGAGGGACGCATCCGGCGCGGGCTCGAACTTGCCCCCCGCATAGAGGAGCAGGCCTTGGTTGGAGGAGACCCACAGCCGGCCATTCCCCGCATCGGCGACCGAACTGACTTGACCGATCAGCCCCGCTTCCCGGCCGAACCAACGGATGGCTCCGTCGGGGGATATCCGGGCCAGGCCGCTGTTGGACGCGGCCGCCCAAATCACCCCGTCGGCGTCCTCGATCATGTCCAAGATCCGGTTCTCGGTCAGCTGGGCCTTGGAGCGATTGGCAAAGGACAGAGTCCGGAAGCTCCGGCCGTCGAAAAAGGTCAACCCGATATTATGGCCGAAAACAAGCCGGCCGTCCTTCAGCTGAAGGATGGCCGTCACCTCGTCTTCCAACAGGCCTTGGACCTTGCGGAAGTTGGCGAAGCGCTGCCCTGAGATCTTGCTCAGCCCGCGCAGGCTTGCGATCCAGATGTTCATTTCCCGGTCCAGCAGGACGGCCGTCATGCCCTCGGCGATCAGCCCCGAGCTTCGATCGAGCGACTCGACTTCCCGGTTCGCCGCCCGCCAATGAAAAACGGCGTTGGGATTGCCGAAATAGACGCCGCCCGTTCCATCGGGAGACATCGCCAAATGAGGATGCGTGATATCGGTGTAGGTGATGAGGTTCTCGGACAGGACTTGGAGCTTGCCGCCCTCCCAGCGGGCCAGCCAAGACCGGCCGGCCAGCCAGAGCCGCCGGCCGGCCGTCGTCTTCTCCGCCACGATGCCGACGATGCCCTGCCGCAGGATCGGATGGGCCGCATTCAAAGAGTTGTCGACGGCGCCGTCCCGGATGATGGAAAGCCCGCCGTTGGTTGCGGCATAGATCGTCTCTCCATCCGCGGCCAGGCCATGGACCCCGTCGGAAGCCAGGCCGTCGGCCTTCCGGAGGCGGCTCCAAGCGCCGTTCCGGTAGAGAAAAACCCCCGTGAATTGCGTTCCCAGGACCGCCGTCTCTCGGCCCGGCGGCCCGGTGACGACAAATCCGGCCGGGTAGAGAGCGGCCTCGCTCTCCATCGGCGCGGTCTGGGGCTCCCATTTCCCGTCCCGGAAACGAGCCAGGGTCGGATGCGGATTGTCCCCCCAAGCCCATAACGAACCATTGGCATCGACGGCCAGCTCGTTGATGGTCAGCGTCGGGAAACCGTTGGGGGCGGAGTAGGTCGTCCAGCGGGTTCCATCGTAGACCGAAACCCCGGCCCGGGTTGCGAACCAGATCCGGCCGTCCGGAGTCTGGGCCAAGTCGTGGATGGTGGAACTGGCCAGCCCGTCATTTTCCGTATAGGTCCGGATGAGATAGCTCTGGCCGGCGAGGGGCGCGCGGAAAAGGCCGAGAAGGAAAAAGAGAACGGCCGGAAGGACGATGCGAAGACGATTCACTGCGCTTCCCTGCCGCGATCTTATCAGAACGGAGGCCCGGCGAACAAGGGGGCGGCGGCCGGGCGTCAGGCTTTCGGCCGGCGGAGCGCCCGCTCGGTCTCGCGCCGGAGGTCGGCTTCGTTGAACGGCTTGGACAGGGAGCCGGCTTCGGGATCGAGCTTCCGGATGCGGGCGATAATCCGCTCATCCACGGTGGCGGTGAGAAAGACGATCGGGACGGTCCTCCCGGCCCGGATGATTTCGGCCGCCTCGAGCCCGGTCATGCCGCCGCGCAGGGTGTTGTCCATGAGGATCAAATCGGGGCGGTCGGCCGCGGCCCGCCGGATGGCGTCGGGCCCGGTGGCGGCGATGCCGCAGACGTCCCAGCCCAAGGATTCCATCTGGTCCTGGATCTCCATGGCCACGATCGCCTCATCCTCGACGATCAGGACGCGCGGCCGGAAAAGGGGCGTTTGCTCCATGTCGATCAGAGCCCCAGAAGCGATCCGATATACACCAGGCTCAAAACGCCCAGGGCGCCGACCGTGCCCCAGGAGACGATGTTGTAAGCTTTGCCGTTGACGTGGGGCCCCATCAGGCGCTTGTTGTTGACCAGCAGGAGCATGAAGACCAGGATGACCGGCAGGACGATGCCGTTGATGACCTGCGAGATGTACATGACCGGGAAGAGGGGGATGCGGGGCAGGAGAACGATGCCCGCGCCGAGCAGGATGAGCATCGTGTACAGCCCGTAAAATTGGGGGGCCTCGGAGAATTTCCGGTCCACGCCGTTCTCCCAGCCCATGGCCTCGCAGACGACGAAAGCGGTCGAGAGCGGCAGGATCGAGGCGGCGAAAAGCGAAGCGTTGAGCAGGCCGAAGGCGAACAGCGCCGCGCAGTACCGCCCGGCCAGCGGGCGCAGGGCTTGGGCGGCGTCGGCCGCGGTCTCGATCCGGACGCCGGCCTTGAACAGCGTCGCGGCGCAGGTCAGGACGATGAAGCCCGCCACCACGGTGACGACGACGCTGCCGATGACGACGTCCAGCCGCGACAGCTTGTAATCCTTGACGGCGACGTTCTTCTCCACGATCGAGGCCTGCAGGTAGAACTGCATCCAGGGCGCGATGGTCGTTCCCACCAGGCCGATGATCATGCCCAGCCCGCCCGTCGACCAGTCGAAATGCGGCGTGATCAGGCTGTGGCCGACGATCCCCCAGTCCGGCTTGGCCAGGAAGCCCGCCACGATGTACGTGACGTAGAAGACGCAGGCATAAAGAAAGACCTTTTCGACCGAGCGGTAGCTGCCCTTGACCACCAACAGCCAGACGACGATCGCCGCCAGGGGGACGGAGATGTACTTGGAGACGGAAAAAAGCTCCAGGCTGGAGGCCACGCCGGCGAACTCGGCGATGACGTTCCCGAAATTGGTCAGGACGAGCGCCGCCAGCAAATAGACCGTGATGCGGACGCCGAACCGCTCGCGAATCAGGTCGGACAGGCCCTTGCCGGTGACGACGCCCATGCGGGCGCTCATTTCCTGGACGATGATCAGCGCGACCATGATCGGCAGCAGGGACCACAGCAGGCCGTTGCCGAAATGGGCCCCGGCCATCGAGTAGGTGGCGATGCCGCCGGCGTCGTTGTCCACGTTGGAAGTGATGATGCCCGGACCGGCCACGGCCAGAAAGAGCAGGAGCCCGCGGAGTCTGGTCTTGAGCGGTCGCTGGGCCATGGCCGGCTCCTTATTCCTCGATCTCCTCCTGGAGGATGTCCTTCAGGGTGATGAGGCCCTGCAGGACGCGGTCGCGGTCCACGACCGGCAGGGCCAGAAACTTGTATTTCCGGAACAGCGACGTCACCGCGTCCACTTTTTCGTCGGGCTCGACCGTGATCAAGTGGGGGTTCATCAGCGAGCCGAGGACGGTGGACGTGTCGGCGATGAGAAGGTGCCGCAGGGTGCAGACCCCGACCAGCCGCCCGTCCGGACCGGCGATATAGATGTAGGCCGCGGATTCGAGCGGGCACGTCGTTTTACGGAACGCCTCGATCGCCTGCCCGACCGTGGTTCCGAGGCCGACGGCGAAGAAGTCCTTGGTCATGATCGAGCCGGCCGTCCCTTCCTTGAAGCGGAGCAGGTCCAGGACCGCCCGCCGCGGCGCGTCGTCCATCTTCCCGATCAGGCGGCGCCGTCTCTCCTTGGGCAGATCGGCCAACAGATCGGTGGCCTCGTCGGGGGCCATCTCTTCCAGGATGTCCGAGGCTCTTTCGACCGGGGCCGCCTCGATCAGCGAGGCCTGCAGCTTCGGATCGTCGACCTCTTCCAGGGTCAGGGCCGCCGTTTGCAGGTCGAGCGATCCGAACAAGGAGGACCGGTTGACCGCGCCGAGATCCTCGAGGATGTCGGCCAGATCGGAAGGATGGAGCTCGTGGATCTTGCGGGCGGTGACGTTGAGCTTGAGGCGGCCCTTGACCGGGTCGGCCGACAGGGGCTGGATGTATTTCCAGGAGATCATCCGCTCCTGGAGCCGGTAGGCAAAGAGCCAGCCCATGGCCTTGTCCATGCCCCGGAGCCAACCGAGACGCCGCAGCAGGCCGCGGGCTCCAAAGTCGACGTGGACGACGCGCAGCTCGTTCTTGACCGCCAGCAGGTGGACATCGTTGACCCGCTCGATGCGGGCGCCCTGGGTGTCGACGACCTGCTTGTCCAGAAGGTCGTCGCGAAGCAGCATCTCGTCCCGGCCGACCGACAGGGGGCGAAGCCGCGAGGCCGCCTCGGCCTTGACGGCCGTCGGCCGCTCGTCGAACGCCGCCACCTCGCTCCAGTCCAATTCCTGGAGATGCTTCATCCGCCGCCGCCGCAGGACCAGGGCCGAAACGCGGGGGAAGGGCTCGCCCAGCACGATCTTGAGATCGGCGATGCGGCCGATCGGGCCGTCGGGCGAGGCCGCCTCCCGGCCCAGCAGTTCCGACAGAAAAACGAAGGGCGCCTTCCGGGCCGCGGCGGTTTCGGGGACGGCGGGCGGGGCGGACATGTCAGGCTTCCGGGAAATTCACCACTTCTTGAGTTTGCCGAGAAAGACGAAGCCGAGGCTGGAAACCGCGGCCAGCCCCAGGATGATCCAGAAGGCGAACGGAAGGCCGGACAAGGGGATGCGGACGTTCATGGAAAAGGCCGAGACGACGAAGGTCGGCACCATGATGGCCAGGGTGATGATGTTGAGCGTCTTCATCAGGACGTTCAGGTTGTTGCCGACGATCGTGCCGCGGGCGTCCATCAAGCCGGTCAGAATGTTGGAATAGATCTCGGCCTGTTTCAGGCACTGCGCGTTTTCGATGATGAGATCGTCGAGAAGCTCCAGGGCCTCCGGGCCGAGCCCGATCTTGGCCGCGTTGTGCTTGATCTTTTCGATGGCCATGCCGTTCGAGGTGATGGCGTTGAGGTAGTAGACCAGGCTCTTCTCCAGGGTGAAGAGGTTGATGAGGTAGCGGTTCTCCATGGCCCGGTTGATCTTGTGCTCCAGCTCCTCGGAGATCCGATTGATGATCTTGAGGTGCTCCAGAAAATGGGAGATCGACCGGTAAAGGACTTTGAGCAGCACCTCGGGCAGGCTTGTCGTGTGGGTGAAGATCTTGCCCTCGAACGGCGCCAGGTCATCGTTCAGCAGCATGATCAGCCGGTCCTTGAAGAGGAACAGGCCGATCGAGGAGACCCGAAAGTGGAGATAGTCGTCGGCCGTATAGGTCCTGGGGCGCTTGAAGATCAGGGCGGCGTGCTCGGGCTCGAACTCGAGGCGGGACAGCTCGTCGGGGTCGAGGGCTGAAGCCAGCGTATGCTCGTCGAGCTTGAGCTCGTCGATAAGATAACGCTTTTCTTCCTCGCTGGGATTGGCGTAGATAAAGATCTGGGCGCCATCCTGGGGGCAGTCTTCGATCCGGCAGTCATAAAGTTTGTATTGTCTGACCATTCCCGTTTCCTCCCCGGGGGAATGGGCGGCGCGGTCAAACGCCGCCGCGGGTCATTCTGGCACAGGTCGTGGACCGACGCAATCATTTATCGGTATTTAGAATACTTACGTTTCTGATACATTCGCGGCGCCAAACCCCGATTTTCAAATCGGGGTTATAAGCGCCGCTCAGTATTAACCCTATAAATACCCCGGGCTCGGCTTCCACCCCGGCGGTTCGACGATGGGGTTGCAGTCCTCGTTCGCGGAGCGAATGAGGACTGCAAAGCCAGGGGTATCGAACGGGTTTATTCCCTCCCGTCTCCGGGGGATGGTCAGGCGGCACGGTGTCACCGTTCGGGGGAACGGAGCCATATGCCGTGGCCAGATGGAGACAAGCACCTAGTCCAGAGGGGCCAAACGGCACATGGTCGGCCAACGGCGAAAACGCGCGAGTTTAGCCTTGTTCAATTCCGAAAGCGCACAATACTTGTAATCGAATTGGCATCACCACCCCGACCCCGCCTTCGAAGGCGGGTATGGAGTAGCGCCTTCGGCTGCAGGTGCCGAGGGAACGCGGCTCTTGCCACGCGCCGGAGTATGTTTGACGCCGTTCCCTTGGACGGTATCCCGTGCCGCAGGCTCCGGAGACGGGAGATGAGGCGAATAATTCGGAAGAATTATTTACAGTCGGCCCAGTTGTCGCCCCAGCCGAGCGTCACCTGGAGCGGAACGAGAAAGGCGCAGACGCCGCGCATGACGCCTTCCATGGCCTCGCGGACCAGCCCGTCCATGGCCGCGCGCTCCGCGGGCGGGACCTCGAAGACGAGCTCGTCGTGCACTTGCAGGATCATGCGCGAGCGGAGCCCGCGGTGTCCGATCTCGCGCCGAATGTCGATCATGGCTTTCTTCATCAGGTCGGCCGCCGTGCCCTGGATGGGCGTGTTGAGGGCGATGCGTCGGCCGGCCTCCCGCGAGGGGCGATCCGCGGCCCGCAGCTCCGGCACCTGGCGTTTGCGGCCGAACAGGGTCACGGCCGAACCCGTCGTCCGGGCGTTCTCGACTTCGCCGTCCAGGAAGGCCTTGACTTTCGGATAGGTCGCCTCGTAGGCGTCGATGAACTTTTGCGCTTCGGCGGCCGAAGTCTCGATCTGCTTGGCCAGCGAGAAGGCCGAGGTGCCGTAGATGACGCTGAAGTTGATGATCTTGGCCCGCCTCCGGGCCTCGTTCCGAAAAAGCCCCGCCTGGGCTCCGAAGACCCGGTCGGCGGTCTCCTGGTGGACGTCCGCGCCGCGCCGGAACGTCTCGATCAAGCCGGGATCACCCGACATGTGGGCCAGGACGCGAAGCTCGATCTGGGAATAGTCGGCCGCCAGGAACAGGCAGCCGTCGGCGGGGATGAAGGCCCGCCGGAAGCGGGCCCCCATTTCGCCGCGGGCCGGAATGTTTTGCAGGTTGGGATCCGAGCTGGATAGGCGGCCGGTCGCCGCGACCGTCTGATTGTAGGACGTGTGGACGCGCCCCGTGGCCGGGTCGACGAGCGCCGGCAGGGCGTCGGCATACGTCGACTTGAGCTTGGACGTCTGGCGGAACTCGACAATGCGGCGGACGATGGGATGCTTGTCGGCCATCTCTTCCAGGACGTCGATCGCGGTCGACAGGCTCCCCGTGCCCTTGGTCTTGCGCGAGACGGGAAGCTGGAGCTTGTGAAAAAGGACGTCGGCGAGCTGGCGGGGCGAGTTGATGTTGAAGACCAGGCCGGCCTGGGCGTGGATCTCGGCCTCCAACCGCTGCAGGTCGGCCTGCATCCCGGCCGCGAGGTCGCGCAGCGCCGCCGTGTCGATCCGGACGCCGGCCGCTTCCATTTCGGCCAGGATTCCGACCAGCGGCTGCTCCAGCTCCCGGTAGACGCGATCGAGGCCGGCGGCCTCGACCTTGGGCCAAAGCGTCCGGCTCAGGGCCAGGGCGAAATCGGCGTCCTGGCAGGCATAGGGCGTCGCCCGCTCGACCGGGACGCCGTTCATCGTGATCGCGGCTTTGCCCTTGCCGACGACGTCCTGAAAGGGGATGGAGGCCTCCCCGAGATAAGCCAGCGAGAGCCGGTCCAGGTTGTGCTTGCCCCAGTTCGGCTCCAGGAGATAAGAGAGGACCATGGTGTCCAGGTCGAGACCCCGCAGCCGCACGCCTTCATGCTCGAACACGAGCAGGTCGTATTTGATGTTCTGGCCGATCTTGCGGACGGCGGGATCCTCCAGGACGCCGCGGACGATGTCCAGCGCCCGGCCGATCGGGATCTGGGCCGGGGCGCCGATGGCGTCGTGGCGTAGCGGGACGTAGCAGGCCTGGCCCGGCTCGACGGCCAGCGAGAAGCCCACCAGCCGGGCCCGGGTGGGGGAGACATGGTCGGTCTCGGTGTCGACCGACACCGCTCCGGCCCGGCGGATGCGGTCGGCCCAATCCCGCAGCTCTTGTTCCTCGAGGATCGTCGTATAGTCCTTGGCGGACGGCGGCGCGGGCTTGGCGTATTCCGCGAGCAGCGACCCGAATCCGAATTCCTTGAACAGCCGGGCCAGCGCGTCCCGGTCGGGCTCCTCGATCTTGAGCGCTTCCGGGTCGAGATCGACGTCCAGGCCGCTTTCGATCAAGGCCAGCTTCCGGCTCATGGCCAGCTTGTCGCCGTTCTCGCGGATGGCCGTCCGGACCCGGACGTTCTTGACTTTGTCCAGGCCGGCCAGAAGGGCCTCGAGCGAACCGAATTCGGCGATGAGCTGCTTGGCGATCTTCTCGCCTATGCCCGGCACGCCGGGGATGTTGTCCGTCGGATCGCCCCACAGGGTCAGGACGTCCACGACCTGGGACGGCGAAACTCCGAAAAGCTCCTTGACCTTGGCCTCGTCGATGAGGACGTCCTTGGCCGGGTTGTAGACCGATGTCGTGGCGTCGACGACCTGGAAGAGGTCCTTATCGGTCGTGACGATGACCGTATGCAGGCCGCGGGAGGCGGCCTTCGCCGCCAGGCTGGCCAGGACGTCGTCGGCCTCGTAGCGGGAGTTTTCGAACAGGGGGATCCGAAAGGCCGAGAGAACCTCCTTGAGGCGGGGCACCTGGCGGACGAGGTCGTCCGGCATGGGCTTGCGTTGGGCCTTGTACTCCTCGTAGAGCTCGTGCCGAAAAGTGGGTCCGGCCGTGTCGAAGACGATCCCCAGCAGGTCGGGCTTGGCGCCGTCCAGGATCTTGCGCAAGGTTACGACGAAGCCGTAAATCGCGTTGGTGGGAAATCCCTCGGCGTTGGATAACCGGTGAATGGCATAGAAGGAGCGATAGAGGATCGAGTTGCCGTCGACGAGGTAAAGGGTCTTGTCAGCCATGGTCGGGGCTTAAAAGAGGAGCCGATCAAGGCGGCCGGCCGCGATATCGTCCGAGACGGATTTATGGGCGTCGGTCAGAAGCTTGTTTAAACGGGCCGGCCAGTTGGCCGATTGACGAAGCGAGGGGAGGGGGGTCTTACGGGAATAGACAAGACGGCCGGAGCTATAGACCAATGTTTCGATATAACTTGATGATCCGGGAACATCCTGCGTCTGAACGATCAGGGATATGCCCCGCCGCTCGATCTTGGCGCTGATCCCTTTCATGGATGGGATTATAGAGGCGAGAGGCCCATGATTCAAGCGCTTTGCCCCTGATGAAGCCGAGGTTTGACATTCGGGGCTGAATTGGTATAATTACCTGACCTCAAAGGACCCAAACGATGGTAATTGATATAGATAGACTGCCGAAAGACGGCCTGACCGTCAGCCGGAACTTCGAGTTCCCGAGCCTCGAGCTGGTTGACGAGGACGCCGTTTTCCTGGCCCCCGTCCATGCCGAGATGACGGTCAGACGAGTCGGCGACGAGGTCTGGATCATAGGCCGCGTCACGACCCGCTTGAGTTTCGTCTGCAGCCGGTGCCTGTCGCCCTTCGAGTTCCCGGTCGACTCGCGGTTCGATTTGGTTTACTTGCCCGAGGATGTCCATGCCCTCAAGGACGAGCTTGACGAAGAGGACGTCGACACGCTGTTTTACCAGGGACGCCAGATCGACCTTCGGGAAGTGGCTTTAGAGCAGCTGAACCTGACGTTCCCGGCCAAGCCGCTGTGCGCGGAGTCCTGCGAGGGCATCTGCGCCGTCTGCGGCAAGGTCCGCAAGGACGGCGAATGCGGCTGCTTGGTCAAGGAGTTCGACGGCCGCTTGGACAAGCTCAAAACTTTAATGAAAGACAAGAGATAGGCCCATGCCCAACCCCAAACGCCGGCATTCCCATTCCCGCAAGGGGCGCCGCCGCGCCCACGACGGCTTGACCGTCCCGTCCTTCTCGTCGTGCTCCAACTGCGGCACGCCGAAACTTCCGCACAAGGCCTGCCCGGAGTGCGGCTTCCATCGCGGCCGCCAGGTCGTCAAGGCCGCGGCGGATTGATCCGGCTCCGCTACCGGTCCCGGCAAAGGACGGCCGTTCCTTCGGTTCCGCGAGGCAAATGAGCATGATCTTTCAAGACCGCGTCACGATTGTCACGGGCGCGTCCCAGGGCATCGGTGAGACGATCGCGCGAACCTTCGCCCGCGAAGGCGCCGCCATCGCCCTCCTCGATGTCCAGCGGGACAAGCTCGAAGCCGTGTCCGCGTCCATCGCCGCCGAGGGCGGCCGGGCCATGGTTCTCACGGCCGACGTGACCAAGTCGGACCAGACCGCGGCCGCCGTCGCGGCCGTGCTCAAGGAGTTCGGACGCGTCGACCATCTGGTCAACAACGCCGGCATCGCCCGCGACGGCCTTTTTCTGCGGATGAAGGAAGAGGACTGGGACGCGGTCTTGGCGGTCAACCTGAAGGGCGCGTTCAACATGACCAAGGCCGTCGCCCGGCCGATGGTCCAGGCCCATTACGGCCGCATCGTCAGCCTGTCCTCGATCGCCGGGATGATGGGCAACGCCGGCCAGGCCAACTACGCCGCCTCCAAGGCCGGGCTGGTCGGCTTCAGCAAGTCGCTGGCCCGCGAGCTCGCCTCCCGCAACGTGACCGTCAACTGCGTCGCGCCCGGGTTCATCGCCACGGCGATGACGGCGGCGCTTCCCGAAAACGTCCAAAATTCGTTTCTCGACGTCATACCCATGGGGCGCTTCGGACAGCCCGAGGACGTGGCCCAAGCCGTCCGCTTCCTTTGTTCCGAGGACGCCGCGTACATCACCGGCCAGGTCATCAACATCAATGGCGGGATGTACATGTAGCCATCAAAAAAAAATCTTCGAGGAGGTTTTACCATGGAACGAGATGAACTGCTGAAGAAGGTCAAGGCGATCGTTGCGGACAAGCTGAGCATCAGCGAGGAGCAGATCACCGAGGAAGCCTCGTTCATCGAGGACCTGGGCGCCGACTCCCTTGACACCGTCGAGCTCGTCATGGCCCTGGAAGACGAGTTCAGCCTCGACATCCCGGACGAGGAAGCCGAGAAGCTGACGACGGTCGGCAAGGCGATGGACTACATAGTCGGCCATGTCAAGTGATCCGAGGAACATCCTAAAAAATAAAATCAACGAACGACGGGTCGTCATAACGGGGGTCGGTCTGGTGACCCCCCTGGGAACGGGGACGCGAAAATCCTGGGACGCCCTGCTGGCGGGGCGGAGCGGGGTCGGTCCGATCACCCGCTTCGACGCCTCGCGCCACGCCGTCCGCATCGCCGCCGAGGTCCGCGACTTCGAGCCGCTCGATTTCATCGACCGCAAGGAAGTCCGCAAAATGGACCTCTTTATCCAGTTCGCCATGGCCGCGGCCCGGTTCGCGGTCGAAGACGCCGGCATCCCGGAGGCCCTCCTGGCCGGCGACCGGTCGGGCGTCGTGGTGGGATCGGGCATCGGCGGCATCGGCACCATCGAGGAGTGGCACAGGGTCCTGGCGGAGCGGGGCCCCGACCGGGTTTCGCCCTTTTTCCTTATCGCTTCGATCATCAACGAGGCGGCCGGCCAGATCTCCATCCGCTATGGAGCCCGCGGCCCCAATTCGGCCACCGTGACCGCCTGCGCCGCCGGCACGCATGCCGTCGGCGAAGCCTTCCGTATGATCGCCCGGGGCGATGCCGACCGGATGATCGCCGGCGGGGCGGAGGCCCCCATCACCCCGCTCGGCGTGGCCGGGTTCTGCGCCATGAAAGCCCTGTCCGGACGCAATGAGGCCCCCGCCAAGGCGTCCCGGCCCTTCGATGCCGGCCGCGACGGGTTCGTCATCGGCGAGGGTGCGGGAATCGTCCTGCTCGAGGAGCTGGGGGAGGCCTTGCGGCGGGGAGCCAAGATCTACGCCGAAGTCGTCGGTTACGGCATGAGCGGCGACGCCTACCATCCGGCCGCGCCGGCCGAAGACGGCGACGGCGCCTACCGGGTCATGCGGCGGACCCTGGAAGACGCCGGCCTGGAGCCGGAGGACATTCAATACATCAACGCCCACGGCACGTCGACTCAACTCAACGACCGCGTCGAGACGGCGGCCGTCAAGCGGCTGTTCGGCGGGCATGCCTACCGGCTGGGCCTGAACTCGACCAAATCGATGACCGGTCACATGCTGGGCGCCGCCGGAGGCGTCGAAGCGGGCGTCGCCGCCCTTTGCCTCAAGCATCAGATCATGACTCCGACGATCAATTACGAGACGCCCGATCCGGACTGCGATCTGGACTGCGTGCCCAACGCGGCCCGCCCGGCCGAGATCGTCAACGCCCTGTCGAACTCCTTCGGCTTCGGCGGCACGAACGCCTGCCTGGCCTTCCGTCGCTTCGAGGAGTAGTTTTGGCCCGTATTCCATCTCCCTGCCGTCATAAAGTCGCCTGCTCAAACATCCCCCGGCGCCTGGCCAGGCCAAGTTCCCTCGCCACATGCAGCCGAAGGCGCTCACCGGCACCCTCCTTTGAAGGAGGGGCTGGGGTGGTGATACCAATAAAATTAGAAGTGTTAGGCGCCTTCGGAATAACCCGCAGCCGAAGGCGCTCACCGGCACCCTCCTTTGAAGGAGGGGCTGGGGCGGTGATACCAATAAGATTAGAAGTGTTAGGCGCCTTCGGAATAACCCGCAGCCGAAGGCGCTCACCGGCGCCCTCCTTTGAAGGAGGGGCTGGGGTGGTGATACCAATAAGATTAGAAGTGTTAGGCGCCTTCGGAATAACCTCAAAGGCTGAACCCGCGCGGTTTCGCCGTCGGCCGACCATATGCCGTTTTGATCCCTTTGGACAAGGTGTATGTCTCAATCTGGATACGGCATATGGCTCCGTTCCCCCGAACGGTGACACCGTCCCGCATTTACGCTCGGAGATGGACAAGACGCGTATTTATAAAGCCGTGTCTCGATAGCGGCGGGGGGAATACTGATACGAAGGAGTCCAAGATGAATATGATCGTTTTCGTGAAAAGGGTCCCGGACACCGAGTCGAGGATCCGAATCCAACGCGAGACATCGACCGTCATTGAAGAAGGCCTGAACTTCGTCATCAGCCCCAACGATGAATACGCCGTCGAGGAAGGCCTGCGGCTTCGCGAGGCCCAGGGCGGCAAGGTCACGGCCGTCAGCCTGGGCGGGGACGAAGCCCTGACCATCCTGCGCAAATGCTTAGCCATGGGGGCCGATGAGGCCCTCCTGATCAAGGACGACCGCAAGGAAACATACGACGGGCTGCGCGTCGCCCGCATCCTGGCCGCCGCCGTCCGGACGCGCTTCGCCGACGCTGACCTGCTTCTCTTCGGCCGCCTGTCGGTCGGAGCGGACAACGCTCAAGTCCCGGCCATGACGGCCGAGCTCCTGGGCTGGCCGCAGGCCACGGTCGTCACCAGGCTCGCCATCGAGGGCCGCGCCGGGACGGCCCACCGCGAGATCGAGGGCGCGGTCGAAAAAGTCGTCTTCACCCTGCCGGCCGTCGTCGCGGCCCAAAAGGGCCTCAATGAGCCCCGCTATGAGACGCTCAAGGGGATCATGGCGGCCAAGAAAAAGACGATTCCGGCCGTCGCTCCGGCCGAGCTGGGCTTGACGGCCGAAGACATCGCCCCCCGGGTCGAAGTCCTGAGTCTGGAAACGCCGCCGGCCAAGACCGGGGGGCGGCTCCTGGGCGGGACGCCCGAAGAGGCGGCCCGCGAACTCGTCCGCCTTTTGCGGGACGAAGCCAAGGTCGTTTGAGGAGATGTCCGATGATCCTGACATACATCGAAATCCGCGAAGGCAAGATCAAAAAAAGCTCGCTCGAGACGCTGGGCGAGGCGGCGCGCCGGGCGGCCGAGCTGGGCGTTCCGGCGGGCGCGGTCGTGGTGGGGGACGGCCTGGACGGCGTCGCGGCCGAGCTTCTGGCGGCGGGCGCAGCCAAGGTCTTCCTTTTGGAGAATGCCGGACTGGCGGCTTATGCCGCGCCGGCTTATGCCGCCGTCTTGGCCGACCTGGTCAAGGCCGCCTCTCCGGCCGCGGTCTTTTTCCCGGCCACGGCCATGGGCAAGGACCTGGCACCGAGGCTGGCCGCCCGGCTGGGCGTAGCCATGGCGTCCGACTGCGTCAAGGTCGAGGTTCGGGCCGGACGGCTCGTCTTCACCCGGCCCATCTACTCCGGCAAGGCTTTCCTGACGCTGGCCTTGTCTTCGACACCCGCCGTGGCTTCTTTGCGGCCCAATGTCTTTACTCCCGCCGCCCTAACGATCCCGGCCGAGGCGGCTGGATCGGTTAGGACTGCTCCGGAAGCCTCCGCCGCCCTAACGATCCCGGCCGCTTCGGCCGGGGAGATCGTGAAGACCGCGGTCGGGCTTCCCGCCGGAGCGGAGAACGGCCGGGCGGCCGAGATCGAGCATGAGGCCGGGGCCGAGCTCGACGTGGCCGAGGCCGAGATCGTGGTTTCCGGCGGGCGGGGGATGCGCGCCCCGGAAAACTTCGCCCTGCTCCGCGAGCTGGCCGCGATCCTGCCCAAGGCGGCCGTCGGCGCGTCGCGGGCGGCGGTGGACGCCGGCTGGATCGGCCACGCCCATCAGGTCGGACAGACCGGCAAGACGGTCTCGCCCAATCTCTACCTGGCGTTCGGCATCAGCGGCGCCATCCAGCACCTGGCCGGGATGTCGTCGGCCAAGGTCATCGCGGCCGTCAATAAGGACGCCGAAGCGCCCATCTTCAAGGCCGCCGACTACGGTATCGTGGGAGATGTCTTCCAGGTCCTCCCGGCCCTCAAGGATGAGCTTCAGAAGGCCTTAAAAGAATAGGGGGACACCATACATAATCCCCAATTCTTTTTCTGTTCAGTCGAAGAGACAGCCCGTCTCCTCGCGTGAATCGAAGAGCTTTTTACGGCCCGGCTTTCTTTTCCGAAGAACCATGCCAGTCGAGCTTTCGAGCCTGGCGATAAAAGCATCATCTCCAAACGGCCTGCCGGTTCTTTGATGAAGATGGACCGATTCACAAAATCCATCTTCTTCATCCTCTTCTAAGTAGGCTTCCCAATTCTCGATCAACGGCGAACCACCGGTTTTGGGAAGCAGCGGATCGTCCCATCGGCCTAGATGCCCTCTCGCGCTGGACCATGCGTAGCTTCCCGCTTTTTTAACGATTCTAGCCCGGACAGGGTTCATTTCGATATATCGTATGGCCCGATAGAGATAGGAATCATCCAATGGAAATGACCAGAAACGGCCCTGCCACAGATGTCCTTTCCACTTCTCCCGGATATTAATTATAGTCGTATATTTGCGATGAGTTTCTCCGAGAGCCGAAGAGAATTCCTCTTTTGGGCCGGGAACGGCGACGAGGTGGAGATGATTGGTCATCAAGCAATACCCTAGAATCCGGATCCTTGTCTCCGTGATTTGATCCAGCAGCAATTTTAAGTAGAGGCTCTTATCGTTTTCCGAAAAGAAAACGGTCTGTCTCCGGTTGCCTCTCTGGGTAAGATGATGGGCGATGTCGGGAATGATTTGGCGGGGCAATCGCGCCATGAGGATGACAGCCTTCCTAAATGAATCCGGGCATATAGAAAGACGTTGGAACAGGGGGCCTTTTTTCATTCCAAAAAACGATCGGTCCAATCAGGGAGTTAAAAGTGCCACCCCGGCTTGTCGATCTCTTGATACATTCGCGGCGCCAAATCCCGATTTTCAAATCGGGGTTATAAGCGCCGCTCAGTATTAACCCTACAAATATCCCGGGCTGAAACCCGGGATATCGAACGGGTTTATTAAAGAAGGCGCGCGCCGACTGGGATCGTCACCCTAGGAGGCCGGCCAATGACCGTCCGGCGAAAAGGAAATAGGGGATTATGTATGGTGTCCCCCTATTCTTTTTAAAAGTTCAGCAGGAGCTGGTTCTCCTTGGAGCGATGCTCGCCGACGCTGGTCACGTGGATGGCCGGTTCGTCCATGACCGGGCACTTGTTCTCGCATATCCCGCAGCCGATGCACTGCTCGATGTCGATGACCGGGGCCTTGTTGACGGCCTTGGTCCCGTCCGGCCGCAGGCACTCGTACTCGATGAACTGGATGGCCTTGGGCGAAACCGGGCAGTGCTCCTCGCAGACGATGCACGGCCGGCCTAAAAAGTAGGGCAGACAGCGGTTCTTGTTGATCCAGGCCGTGCCGATCTTGACTTGGGTCTTTTCAGGGATGGTCAGCTCCTTGATGGCGCCCGTGGGGCAGACCTGGGAGCAGAGCGAGCAGTAGTACTCGCAATATCCGACCTTGGGCACCAGGACCGGCGTCCATAAGCCCTCCGGCCCGGCCTCGGCCATGGCCGGCTGCAGGCCGTTCGTCGGGCAGGCCTTCATGCACTCGCCGCACTTGATGCAGGCGGCCAGGAACTTCTCCTCGGGCAGGGCTCCCGGCGGCCGAATAAGCTTGGCCGAGGCCCGCTTGCGGGCCTCTCCGATCCGGAAGAACGGCACGCCGATGACGGCCAGGACCGAGGTCAGGATGAGCTTGCGCTTGTTCAGGTCCACGGCCGGGGCCTTTTCCGGCTTGACCCGGACGGGGAAGGTGATGGCCTTGGTGGGGCAGATGGAGGCGCATGTCTCGCAGTAGATACACTCCGAGCTTTTCCATTCTCCGATCGGAAAGGGCTTGGCCTGGGTGGGGCAGTGGATGGAGCATAAGTTGCACTTGATGCATTTTGGCTCGTCCACCTTGAGCTTGAACAGGTTGAGCTTCGAGGCCAGTCCCAAGAAGGCGCCCGTGGGGCAGAGATAGCGGCACCAGAACCGCTCCCGCCACATGTTCAGGAGAAGGAAGAGCAGGAAGAGGAGGCCGATGAGGAAGCCGCCGCCGAAGATGGTGTTGAGGGTCATCGTATCGATGGCCTGGGTCATCTTGTCGCCGATCGAGCCGAGCCCGGCGCCGTAGGCGCCGCCGATGGCCGCCTGGGCGCCCTGGGCGAAGGCGGGAACGACGCTGGCGGCCAGAGTCCGGGTCAGGAAGGCCAGGGGGTCGAGATACCCCAGCAGGTTGAGGCCGAAGACGGAGGCCGCCAGGACGACGGCGAGGACCAGATATTTCGAGCCCAGCCAGCCCGCGGCCGGTTTGCGCGCCCGGCGCAGCTTGGTCGCCTTGAAGAGCCAACTGGCGCCTTGGTGGATGGTCCCCAGCGGGCAGATCCAGCCGCACACAACCCGGCCGAAGAGAAGGGTCAGGATCAGGGTCAGCGCGGCCGCGGCGAACACGGCCAGGAAGGCTCGGGCCGCGATCCCCACCACCACCGAGATCAGCGGGTCGAAGTGGAAGAAGACGTCCACGGCGCCGATATAGTCCTGGCCGGCGTAGTGGGCCGAGAAGAAGAGGTGCAGGAAAAGGCCCAGAAAGACGACCTGGCTGAGAATCCGCAGGGCGCGCAGAAGGCGGTGCTTTTTAGACCGTTCTTTTTTCAATGGTCATCTTCTCCAGGTCGATCCGGCCCAGGCCGCGCTGGGCGGCCATCTTGAGGGCCGGCAGGTCGGCCGGGGCGATGTCGAAGAAGGTCGCGCCCAAGGCGTCGACGGCGATGCCGTCACGCCCCGCCACCACGGTCTTCATCAGCTTGGTGTCGGAGGGCCGGCCGCCCTGCGGCCCGTTGCGGACCAGGATGCGCCAGGCGTCGAGAACGGTCAGGGTCGGCTTGAAAAAGCCATGCAGGTCGACCACCGCTTCGTCGAGCTTCTGGTGGAGCTGGTTGCGCGGGTCACCGATCGCGCCCAGCCAGTTCTTCATGCCCATCGTCACCCGGCACAGGCTGTGGTGCTTGGCGATGGGCACGTTGATCAGCTTGTCGGCTTCGATGAAGTCCTGGATGATGTCCCATTCCTTGAGCCATTCGCCCTTGACGGCCATCTTCTTGATCCGGCGGACGTTGACGAACGGCACCTCGGCCCCGGCTTCCTTGGCCGCCGCCTGGATGCCCGAGCGGACGTAGCAGCGCTGGGCTTGGTTGGTCGTGTTGTCCATGACCACGACCTTCTTGGCTCCCGCGGCCAGGCTCAGTTCGATCAGGGCCCGGATGACTTCGGGGTTGGTGCAGGCGGCCATCTCGGGCGTCCGGTCCCAGCCGATGTTCGGCTTGATCATGACCACGTCGCCCTTGGCCACGAACTTGGCCATCCCGCCCAGCGCCGCGATGGCGCCCTTGGTGATGGCGGCCGGCGATTCGCCCTGGACGAAGGCCAGGTCGGGGGCGGCCGGCGCCTTCGCGATGAGGCGCCCCGCCGCGCCCGCGGCCAGCCCGCCGGCCGCGATATCCTTGAGAAACGCGCGTCTGTCCATGTCGTTATCCTTTGCCCAGCGACTTGCGGTACGCCAGGATGCCCGCGGCGATGCCCTGCGCGGCCTTCTGCCGGTAGGCCGGGTCGAGAAGGCGGGCGGCCTCTCCGGGATTCGAGAAGTGCGACACCTCGACCAGGACGGCCGGCATATCGCTTCCGATGAGGACCCAAAACGGCCCTCCCCGCGTCCCCAGGTCCCGGACGTCGGCATAAGAGCGGCTCAGATATTGTACCAGATTGGCCTGAATTTTTTGAGCCAGCTCGCGGGACTCGAGCACCCGGCTGGCCTCGACGATCTTCTTGATGATCGCCTCCATCTGGCCGATCGTCTTGCTGGTCGTGGCATTTTCACGGGCGGCCAGCTCGTTGACCCGCGGGTCGGGGCTGAAGTTGAGGTAGAAGGTCTCGATGCCCCGCCGGCGCGAGTCGGCGAAGGCGTTGACGTGGATGGAGATGAACAAGTCGGCTTTTTTCTGGTTGGCCAGCACCGTCCGCGTTTCCAGGGGGACGTGGATGTCGGTCTCCCGGGTCAAGATGACTTCGATGTCCTTGTGGACCGTGAGTTGCGCCTTGAGCCGCAGGGCCAGGTCCAGGGCGAGGTCCTTCTCCAGATGGCCTTGGGCGTCGAGACAGCCCGGATCGGCGCCGCCGTGGCCGGGATCGATGACGATCGTCCGCACGTCCAGCCCGAGCTGGCGGGCCAGGGTATAGCCCGACTCGGCCGGCTGGGGCGCTTTCGGCGGCGGGCCCGCCGGCGGCCCGGTCGTCGCGGAAGCCGCCCGGCCCGCTTCCAGCGGGTAGATGTCGATGACGATCCGGAACGGATCGAGGACGTGAAAGACCTGGGTTCGCTTGATGCGCGCGAAGTTGACGGCGACGGAGAGGCGGACCGTGGACGGCGTTTTTTGGGCGATGCGCACGGCTCCGATGTAGTCGCCCCCGGCCGGGACGAGGGCCGTCGGAACGATGGGATTGAGCCGGGCCTGCAGGATGTCCAGGGTGATGAGCCCCGACTCGCGCGACTCCTTGGCCACGTATTCGCGCAGAACGCCGATGTCCACCACCAGCCGGGTGAAGTTCGGGTGGGTATAGGATCGAAGATTGTAGACCTCGGCCGGCGCGTCGGCGGCCTGCCGGGCCGGGGCGGCGCCCGGCGCAGGGTTCGGCCTCGCCGCCCACGGCGCCAAGAGGAGGGAAAGGACGGCGGCGGCGGAGAGAAGGAGCGTGCGGCGGCTTCGATCAGACATAAGCATAGCAGGCGGCCTGGCAAACGCCCGATTGGTGGAGGACGCAGGAGGCGCAAGCCGGCATGACCGGCGTCGTGATCAGCCGCTCCGCCCGCGCCCGGTGGGCCCGGCGAAGCTCCTCCAGGGAGCCCGGCGGGAGCGACCGGTACGGGTCCGAGGTCAAGGCCATGCAGGGGAAGGAGGAGGAATCGGGATTGAAGCAGAGGTTCTGCATCCCGTCATGCTGGTCGACCTCGCAGACGTTTTTATAGACCGACTTTTCCAGGATCTCACGGAGGTCGTCCGGGGAAAAGAAGCACGGCGGGAACGGCTTAGCCCAGGAGATCGGCAGGGACCGCTGGTCCCCCTTCTCCCGCAGAAAGCGGATGAGCGAGAGGGCGTCGCCCGAATAGCGGCGCAGGTCGCGGATCGCCACATGATCGTTGCGGCCGGATTGGGCCGGGAACGGGACGGCGAAGCTCACGGCGGGGCGCGGCAGAAGGTCGAGGTAGGGCAGGAGAAAGCTCCAGTCCCGGCGCCAGGACTTGAGGATGTTGATCCGCAGGACGGTGAAAAGTCCCCGCTCGCCGCAGGCCCGGACGTTCTCCGCGAGCCGGGCCCGTTGGGCCGGGGTATAGAAATCGTCCTTCTCCACGTGGAAAGTCACGCTGACCAAGCCGTCCCGTTCGATGAGGGGGCGAAAAGCGGCGGCCGCGGCCAGCCCGTTGGTCGCGAAAAAGAAATGCATGCCGCGCCGTTCGGTCTCCCGGATGAAATCCCCCAGGGCCGGGAAGAGCGTCGGTTCCCCGCCTAAAAAATTGACGGTGCCGATGGTCTTCCCTCCCTGGCAGACGTCGAGGATCCGCCGGAAGGCCGGCAGGGTCATGGGCTTCGCATAGCTCCGGGAGAGCCCTTGGGCGAAGCAATAGGAGCATCTCAGGTTGCAGCGATAGGTCGGGACGACCGCGATCTGGGCGATATACTTGGATTGGAGGACCTTGCTCCGGAGGGCCGCAAAGCGCCTTTGGAGGGGGCGCTTGGAGTCCGAGAACACCGCCCGCAAGTCGAGGTTATCGACTCCGGAGAGGGCGGCCAGGCGGGGCAAGGCGGCCGCGAACGTCTCGTCCGGGACGGCCCTGACGACGTTCGTCAAGGCCGCCCGGCGCCGGGGCGAAAAGAGCGCGGCCAAGTCCGGCGACTGCTCCGCGGACCCGGCGCCGCGGGCTTCCGGCAGGCGGCGCCGCTCGAAATGGAAGAAAGGGTCGGCCTGGAGGATCTTGAAAGCCAGGGCCCCGATCGCCTCGCTCCGGTGGAACAGCGCGCGCAGGATGTCTCCCGTCCCTTCGCGCGATTGAGCCCCCCGGCTCCGTTCCAAGCCTTCCCGGATGAGCCGCTCGTCGGAGCTCCGCAGGGCTTTTCGGATCGGGTCTTCACCGCTTGCCATTTGCCTCCTTCCTCGGGCCGGCCCCATTATAGATCAAGGCCGGCTTCGGGGCGCATCCGCCATGCCGCTCCTCCACTTCCGGTTGTAGTGGAGATGGACGGGATGGACGATAAGCGCCGACAGCGCCAGGGCGATCCTGCCCAGGAAGCGTTTGAGAGCCGTGAAGCGGCCGATCCAGCGGTATTTGGCCAGGGCGATGAACATCAGCTCGCCCAGGAGCCGGCCGTGGGGACTGGTCAGGACGTAGGCCGGACCGCTCTTCGGCCGATCGCGGAAGAGGCTGGGAAAGAAGGTGAAAAAGAAAGCCGGGCGCGCCTGGGCGAAGCCGATCCGGATCTTTTCGGCGAAGGCTTGTCCGCCCAGAACGTCCTCCAGGACGTTGCCGGGCGAAACCAGTTCCCGCAGGACGCCCCGGTTGAGGGTGGAGGCGCCGGCGGGCCGTTTCGTCGCGGCCGCGGGGATCTTGACGCCCAAGCGGTCTCCGGCGGCGGAGAGAACGGCGCCGAAGGCCGCGCGATAGCCCAGCCGGTCCGCCAGGAAGAGGACCCGGTCCCAATCGATCTCCCCCCCCTCGAGCGCGATCAGCCGGGCGATGTCCACGTGCCAGATCAGCTTCGCCCCGAGATGCTGGTAGATCAGGTGAATGAGGAGGAGGACCAGGTGATGGGTCGGGTCGATGACCCGGATGCCGCCGCGGACCCGGCCGCCGTCGAGGATCGGGCCGCGCGCCAGGCCGATGAATTCCGAGAACGAATAAGGCGAATCGGGGACGGGAAAATGGATCTCGATCTCGGCCTGGATCCGCTCTTCTTCCAGGAACCAAGGCAGGGCCAGGCGGTCGTATTCGCCGAACCGCTTGATGAACTCCCGGCCGTGGCTGGACGGCGGATGCAGGCCCAGGCCCCGGATGAGCCGCAGGGCGTCCTCCCGCGTCCCGACGATGAGGTCGAGGTCCGAAAGCGGCCGGATGCCCGTCTCTGGGTAGATGGTCGCCAGCAGGGCGGCGCCCTTGATCGCGACGTAGGGAATCGAAAGGCGCCGGGCGGCGGCGTCGAGGCGCGTCGCCGCGGTCCGGTAGACCGCGTTGCACCACTCGATGCCCATGGCGTGGTCGCGGCAGCGATCGAGATCCGCGAATTCCGGGACCAACCCGCTCTCGATGCCCTTGTAGAGGATCCCCGCGCATCCGTTGCGCAGGATGCAGGGGAACAGGACCTCCTCGCGGACCGTCCGGCTCCCGCCCCCGGGGGGCGCTCCCGCGCTGTACCAGCGGCCCAGGCCGTAGAGAAACGCGGTCTCGTCCGGCGTCAAGCGGCCGCTCCGCGGCCGCGGGGAAAGGACTTTTTTGGCGTCCATCCGCTCAAGCCGGGGGCTTCTCGCGGGAGGACGGCGCCGTCATGGCCGCGAGCCGGCCGCCTTCGAGCCGGATCTCGATGTCCGCCATCGCCCGCAGGGAGGCGTCGTGCGTCGCGATGAAGAGGGTTTTGCCGCGGGAGACGGAGGCCATGGTTTCCCGGATGCCCAGCTGGGCCTCATGGTCCAGCTGGGTCGTGGGTTCGTCCATCAGGAAAACGTCAGGCTTCCTCAAGAGGGCGCGGGCGATCGTCAGCCGTTGGCGTTCGCCGCCCGAGAGGAACTCGCCCCGGTTGCCGACCGGCGTGTCCAAACCCAGGGGCAGGACGCTCGTTTCGTTCCACAGGAGCGCCGCCCGGAGGGCTTCGATGAACTCCTCGTCCCCGGCTTCGGTTCCGGCGTAGCGAAGATTCTCGCGGATCGTCCCGTTGAGCAGGATGGGCTCCTGGATGACGATCCCCAGCCGCCGCCGCCAGCTCGTCCCGGTGTAGGCGCCCATGTCCACGCCGTCGATCAGGATCGAGCCCCGGGTGGGGCGGATGAAGCCGGCGATCAGGCTCAAGACCGTCGTCTTCCCGGCGCCGGAGGGCCCGTAGATCACGACCTTGGCGAGGCGGGGGGCCGTGAACGAAACATCGTCGAGGATCGTCTGGCCGTCGACGGCATAGGAGACATGCCTGAATTCGAGGGCGTTCCGGAGAGGCGGGGCCGCCGCGGCGCCGGGCGCGTCCTGGCTCGTCCCGGGCTCGTCGAGAAGCGCGAATATCCGCCGGGCGCCGGCCGAGGATTCGCGCAGCGAGATGTAGAGCGTGGCCAGCGCCTCGATGGGATACGTGGCCATGGGAACGAGCAGCATCATCTTGAGCAGGACGCCGCCGTTCAGCGAGTGCTCGACGAGAACCTGATATCCGCCCAGCAGCAGGAGAACGCCCCCGGCCAGGACGTAGAGAGTCGTGATCAGCTGCGGGGCCAGGCTCCGGACGACGTTTTGCCGGACCGTCTGTCCGGCCAGGGTCCGGCACTCCTTCTCGAAGACGGCGGTTTCGTACTCCTCCACTCCGAGGCTGCGGGCGACGATGACTTGGGAAAGATATTCGGTCAGATGCCCCTGCAGCCCGGCGATCCCTTCCATCAGCTTCCGGGTCAGGGCTTCGATCCGCCCGCCCGCCCAGCGGATGGTGAATCCGGTCAGCAGGAGGAACCCGAGGAGGATCAGGGTCAGCCGGGGAGAGAGGGAGAACATCAAGGCCAGGGCCATGATCAGCCGGAGGGGCTGCATGAAGATCGTATCGGCGACTTCGACGACCGTCCGTTTGATCAGCTCCGCGTCCTGCAGGAAAAGCGACGTCACCTCGCCGGCCCGGAACTTGCGGGAGAACGACAGGTCCAGCCGGGTGAGATGGACGAACATCTCCCGGCGGATAAGGTTGACGATGTTTTGGTTCATGCGGGCGAAGAGGAAGACCTTCAGGAGCCGGAACGCGCTGGTGAGAAGCCCGGCCAGAAGAAGGATGACCACGGCGTAGATGAGCGAGCGGAAGGGCGCCGCCGGCTTGAGCAGGCCGGCGGCCAGGCGGTCCATGAACGCCGCCAGCCCGCCGACGTTGGCCGGGCCGCCGAAGGCGGTCGCGCCGCCCAGGAGCCCCTGGAGGAAGCGCGCTCCGACCCAGATGGAGATGCCCTGGAGAAGGAGGACCACCAGGGAGAGCCCGCACGTGGCCAGGATGAGGAGCTTGTACGGCCGCAGATAAGATAGGATGCGGAGGATGATCTTCACGGTCTTCCTATTCCGATCGGATGGCCATGAGGATATCCAAACGCCGGGTCCGCCGGGCCGGCGCCCAGCCGGCGGCAAGTCCGGTCACGCCGCAGACGAGGAGGGGGATCAGGAATCCCTGGATGGACAGGGAAGGCCGGAGGCCGGCCGCCTCGGAGACCTTTGAGCTCAGGAAGGAGGCCGCGGCGGGCGCGGCGAACATGGCCGCGAGGATCCCGATAAAAGCCCCGAAAAGGGCCATGAGCAGGCTTTCCAGGAGCATCAAGCGGGCCAGATCCTTCGGGTCCGCCCCCATGACGGCCCGGATGGCCAATTCCCGGCTGCGCCGGATGACGTTGGAGAGCATGACGCTCATGATGCCGACCGCGGCGATCAGAATGAGAAACAAGGCCTGGCTGGTGCCGAGGAGGGTGAAAATGCGGACGATGCGGCGCCCGCTTTCGACGCGGAATTGGGAGGACGAAGGGAAATACGTCCCCGGGCCGCGGACGCGGTCGAGCGCGGCCAGGACGGCGTTCATCGTCTTCTCCATCTCCTGGGGCGTCTTCCAGCTGAAGGTCAGGATGTTGAACTGGCCGCTCTTGCCGAAGCAGGTTTCGGCCCAGATGTAGGGGATGGCGATCCGGTTGCGAAAGCGCGGCGTGGTTTCCGGCGGATCGGGCGCGATGCCGACGACCTTGGCCCGGTAGCCGCCGATGAAGAGGAAGGACCGGCCGTCGCCCTGAACGTTCAGCGCGGCCGCGGCGCTCGCGGTCGGCAGGCACTCGAAAACCAGCCCTTTCAGGGCTTCCTCCGACATCCTCCGGCCGCTCAGCGGAAGGTACAGCTCGTCCCCCGTCATGGAGGCGTCGATCCCGTCGATCTGCAGAAGGAGGCTCACCGACCGGCTTTGGACCGGGAACCGGTCCGAGAACATCGGGGCGATGTATTTGGCCCACGGCACGGCGGCCCGGATGCGTTCCAGGTCCAAGGCCGTGAAATCGCCGATCAGGGCCTTGCGCAGGGCCAGGTCATCGACCGGCCGCTCGGCGATGACGTCGACGCGGCTCCCCATCAGCTTCTCCACGTCCTTCCAGATGCTGTTCAAGGCGCCCGAGCTGAGAAAGATCGTGGCCGCCAGGGAAAACGATCCGATGGCCATGGTCACGAGGGTCAGGATCGACTGCAGCCTGAGCGGCCAGAGCCAATGGCCGATGATCTCGAGCTGGCAGACGGCCCGGGCCAGCGGGCCGCCGTCCCGGCGTGCGGACAGAGTCTTCATGCGCCTTGTCCCTCCGGCCCGGTTCCGGCTTCCTCCAGGGCGCCGTCCTTGAGGTGGACGATCCGGTCGGCGGTCTTGGCCAGCGGCTCGTGATGGGTCACGAAGACGAGCGTTCGCCCTTGCGCCACGGCGGCCCAGAGCAGATCCATGATGATCTGGCTGGAAATCGAATCCAGCGATCCCGTGGGCTCGTCGGCCAGCAGGATTTCGGGGTCCAGGATGAGGGCCCTGGCGATCGCCGCCCGCATGATTTCGCCGCCGCTCAGCTCGTTCGGCTTGTGGTTCCAGCGGGCGCTCAGCTCGACTTGGTCGAGGGCCCGCCGGGCCATCTCCTTCTGCCGCGAAGGCCAGATCCCGCGGTGGGCCAGCGGAACCCGGATGTTGTCGAGGATCGACAGGTCCGGGATGAGCTTGGCGTCCTGGAAGATGAATCCGAAATGCCGGCGGACGGCCTTGTCCCGCGAGGCCGCGGGGGTCATGGCCCGGCCGAAGAG
>JAQULS010000170.1 GCA_028749235.1 Acidobacteriota bacterium
TGGCGACATGTTGGCTCGGCTGGTTCAACCCGCGGGCGGCCCGCCGGGTGTTCCGCATTCCGCGGAAATACAAGATCGTGTCGCTGCTCGCCTTGGGCTATCCCGCCTCGCGGCCGCAGGCCGGCCGCGTCCGCAAGCCGCTCGACGATATCGCCTGGTTCAACAAGTTCGGCGGCTGAGAGACCGGGCCGCGGGCGGGGCGCGTCCGTCGTGTCCGCCGTTCAGGGGACGATGACGATGGCGGCCGCTCCTTCCACACCGGCGTCGTTGACTCCCGCCACTTTGTAAGTCGCCGTCTCCCGGTTGGGCACGCTGGGCTCCGTGAAAAAGAGGACGTCGGATGTCAACTCGGCCAAGCGCGTCCAGGCCTTGCTATTTTGACGGTAAACTCGATACTTGCTCAGGCCTCGGCCTTCGTCCTTGGGATTGACCGCCCACTGCAGGAGCACCGTGGCTTTCGGCTTATACGGTACCCCGGGGAGCTTGATCCCCGACAGGGACAAGGGAGGATCCAGAACGTCGAAGATTCGGACCGCCCGGCCCAGGTTGATCCGGCCGTAGCCGATATAATTGTCGCGTCCCGGATACAGGTCCTTGTTGATGTCGTCCGCGGTCTGTTCCAGCGTGGCCCGGATTTGGGCGGCGGAAAGGTCGGGCCGGAAGGACCGGAGCAAGGCTGCCGCCCCCGATCCGAAGGCCGTGGCCATCGAAGTCTTTTCCCCGTAGGCGTAGAGCCCGAGACTGATGTGTTCTTTCGTGGCGACGCCCTCCGGCCAGCAACTCAGGATATGGACCGCGGGCGCGGCCAGATCGACTTCCGAACCGTAATTCGAGCCCCATTCGCCGCCCGTCGTCTGGAGCGTTTGGTAGACGTCGTTCATGTCGACGCCCGAGACGGCCAGCACGTCCGGGTAGGCGGCCGGGTACCACACGCCGGCCGTGCCTTCATTGCCGGCGGCGGCGGCCATGACGACGTCTTTCTTGGCGGCGTAGGCGACGGCGCTGGCCAGGGTTTGGTTGACGACGATGTCGGGGCCGCCCAGACTCATGTTCAGGACTTGGGCCCCGTGGTCGACCGCCCAGACGATCCCGGAGGAGACGCTGTAAACCGTCCCGCGCGCATCGCTGTCAAAGACCTTGACGGGCAGGATACGGCCGTTCCAGCAGAGGCCGCTGACACCGACGCCGTTGTCGGTCTCGGCCGCGATGATCCCCGCGATCAGGGTCCCGTGCCCGTGATCGTCGTCGGCCATGTAGTCGTCGTTGATGAAATCCCGGCCCGCGGACTCGAGATGTCCGGCCAGGTCCGGGTGGGCCAAGCTGACTCCGGTATCGATGACGCCGACCAGGATGGATCCGCCCGTGTCCGAGCCCCAAGCCTCGACGGCGTTGATGTCCGCCCCGGCGATTCCCCGGGGCAGGTTCAGCTCGGGCGGGCCGATCGCCTGGCCGGTGTTGCGCAAGCCCCACTGATAGAGGAAGTAGGGGTCGCTCGGCTCGATGTCGGCGGCCTGCAGGATATAGTTCGGCTCGGCAAACAGGACATCGGGATGGTCCAGAATCCGCGGTTGGACACCGAGCGGACCGACGGCCCCCGGGATGCGGAGGCGCAGGACGCCGATTTCCGGCAGCCGGCCGAGGATTTCCGCGCCGATCGTCCGGCTGAAAAGCTCGGCGCCGTCCGCCGCTTCAGGCCGCAGCTTGACCAGGACTTCGTCCGGGGCGCAGAGGCTCCGGCTCCCGAACACCCTGACCGGCCCTTGGCTCCCTCCTCCGGAGAGCGCCACGACGGTTACCGCCGTTATCCAAATCAGGACGGGAAGCCATCCTGCCGCCGGCCATCGATTCTTCCCACTTCGGGTCATAGCTGAGTTATGCATCCCTGGCCCCCCCCCGATCCAAAAGACATTTTAACTCAGTTCAACGCGGGCATCAAAACGCCTTTCTTTCCGAGAACGGCGTTCGGATGAGAAGCCTCGCGGGGGAATTACTTCTTCTTGTAGTCGGCCGGAACCTGCAGCGTCTCGGGCGACACGGCCGTCGTTTCGATCGAAACGACTTCGGTCGTGAAGGCCAGAGCCGGGGCGTTCGCCTCGGCCGGGTCGGGCGTCTTCTTCAGGACGTTCTTACCCAGCCTGCCCAGGGCACCGCCGATGCCGCCGATGCCGCCGCCCTGCTCCTGGGTCTCGGCGGATTTGGACTTGGGCGCGGGGGAATACCTGCCGTCGATGAGGATGGGGTAGCCCTTGATCTTGCCCATCTCGCGGGCCATGATCCCGGGATCCGTCTTCATCTGGGCCCCGCCGCTCATCGGATCGAGGCTGGTCATGATGGTGATCCACTCCGTGCCGAGGACGTCGCGCTGGAGCGCGTCCGCGTCCAGGCCCATGGCTTTAAGGTAGGCCTTGCCGAAGGCGGCTTCCTCGGCCTGGGCGCTCTTCAAGGCCGCGGTCTCGGGGGTTGTCCAAACGTCCGTCTCGAGCTTGTCGGTGCCCTTCTCGCCGGTCTTGACGTTCTCCCAGTCGACGGTCCAGCGGACCTCGAACTTGCGGCAGTCGAAGCCGTTGAGGAGCTTGTTCTCGCCGCTGGCCGTGACCTTGAACTCGTTCTTGACGATCCGGATGTCGGACTCGGCCCGTTCCTGCTCGGCCGGCTTTTCGCCGGCGCCGGACAGGGCGGCTTCCCGGTCCTGAACATACTTCTCGATCGAGGCGATGGTGTAGGTCTTCCGTTTGTGGTCGATCTGGGCGATGGTCAGGGCGGGCAGGTCGATGAGCTCGCCCGTGCGGCCCGAGCGGAACACGGTCTTGCCGGCCAGGCCGCCCAGGAGGCCTTTGCCCTTGAATTCGCTTTCCGTCTCGGAGAGCTTGCGGTCGGATGACAGGCGGTCGGTCGTTTGGGTCGTATAAGAGCCCAGGCTCTTGAAGGCCAGGCTGGACTTTTGGGTCTTGACGACGCCGCCGAAGGCCGGAGCCAGGACAACCAGGGCGATCAGAACGGCGATGGCGATGCGCTTCATTTTATATACTCCTATCCTATAGAAATAGTATGATAATCGCGCTCCGGCGTCAACCCTCCGTCCAGTCCGCGGGGTCGGCGGAAACGGCGGGAGGCCGGTTACCCGGTAAGGATGGCCGGGTAAAACAGTTTAGCGCAGTCGTTCCGGTTCGTCAAAGCGTCCGGCCCCGCCCGCGGCGGCCGGGGCCCGCGGTGCAACGATTCGGGCCGCTCCACGTTCTATCGGTGAGGCGGTCCGGCCATCTCCGCGGCCGGGCCGTCTGTGCTAAAATAGCCTTTCTTTATCACGGAGATAGATCCATTTTAGAGCCGAGTCCGCCCGCCGAAAGAGCCGGCCGCGTCCGGAAAGCGGGGCTTTTCGCTCTCTCGGCCGTTTTCCATGCCGTCCTGGTCTTCGCCGCGTTCAACAGCCGCGGGACCTATAAAATCTACGACCTGGGCGTCAAGCCCAGGGACGCTTTCCTGGTTCCCAAGGGGACATTCCGCTACCTGCCGTCCGATCGGATTTCGCCCGGCGTCCCGGCCGAGTCCCGGCGCCCGGGCGCGTCTCCGTCGGCGGCGGCGGGCGCTCCCTCCGCCGCAGGAAGCAAAGACGTTCCCGGCCCGGCCTCCGGAGAGGCGGCCGGAAGCGAAGGCGGCGGCGGATTCAAGCTCGTCTATCCGGCCGCCGACGCCAAGATCAGCCTGTCCCAATCCGCCGCCTCGATCGAGGACGCCCTCGCCCCTCCCGGATTATATCGGGATTATTCCAAGGTCGACCTGTCCAAGGCCGGCGGCCGCGGCGGAGGCGGCGGAAGTCCCGTCGTCGGGCAGGCGGTGCCGCGGGCCAAGCGGCAGACAAGCGGCAGCGGCGTGTCCATCCAGCTCCCGGGCCTCGATTTCAAGCCCTGGGCGGGGCAGGTCCTCAACAAGATCCAGAAGAACTGGGCCTTGCCGAACGGGTCGGGGTCCGCTTGGAAGGGCGAGGTGGGCATCCGAATTTTGGTCGCCAAGAACGGACAAGTCCTGGGGGCCGACCTGGATGCGCCGACGAAGATCGAGATTCTCGACCAGGCGGCCCTGCGGGCCGTCCAGGCCGCGGCTCCATTCCCGCCCTTGCCGGCCGCGTATTCTTCCTCCAGCCTCGAGGTTTACTTTGTCTTCCGATACGGCGATTAAACGAGCCCTCCTTCTCCTGGCCGCCCTGGCGGCCTTGCAGCCGGCTCTGTGCGCCCAATGGAAGGAGAACGCCGCCCGGCTGCTCGGGCCGGAGAAGAACTACGCCGCGGCGGCCGAGGCGCTGGCGGCGGGAATGGCCGGCTTCCCGGCGGCCGAGAAAGCCGACGCGGCCGCCCTGCTGGCCTTTTGCGCCTCCCGGACGGCCGATCCGGCGGCCGAGACGCGCTGGATCGTCGAATATTTCGATTCTTACCACGCCGCCAGCTCGGGTTTCGTCTACCTGGGCCTCATGGCCCAGTCCGAAGTCCTCGGCTTTCTCAACGGCTGGCGGGCCCGTTATCCCTGGATCATCGGCCTCTCGCTGATCAAGGGGGTCGGCGATGACGTCATCATGCCCGAGGGCATTCTGCCGCTGGCCGTCGAGATGTCCAATAAGGGCTACTATAAGTTCTCCGAGGGCGGGAACGTGATCAAGGCCGGCTTCTTCAACCCGGGATTCAACATCATCGCCCTGGACGCCAACGAGCTGTTCCTGGCTTCCGGCCGCCGATCCTACGTCCTGGAAGTCATGTCCGGGAGCCTCATCCTGACCAGGGCCATCGACCTGGACATCGAAGTCTCGTCCTCGCAGCCGAAGCCCGAGCCGGCCGCTCCCGGCCAGTCCGCCCGGCCGCTGGAATACTCCCTGACCGTCTACATCGGGGGAGAGCCGGTGCTGGAGAGCCGCAAGACGATCCGAACCGTGCCGCTGAAGATCGACGTGCGGCCGAACCAGAATCCTTATGGATTCAAGCCCGACTATGTCTTGACCCGGGACAAGCCCAATCCGTCCACTTCCTTCAACGCCCTGGGCGCCGTGGGGTATCTCTACACCCTGCTCAAGGACCTGATGAAGAAGCGGGGCCGCAAGGACCTGCCGCCGCCCAAGATCGACACGGTCCAGGATTTGGCCCTGGCTTTCCAGTCCAAAGACTATGAAGGCGTCGCCTACGAGACCGCCATCCGCCTCAAGCTGACCCAGCGGGCCTTGCCCTTCTCCATAAAGACGCCCTGAGCGGGGATTCGCAACGACGAACTCTTAGGCCGGAAATACGTATTATAGACGCGAGCCCTGCGGGAGATCCGCTTGCGCCGGGGGGCCGCCTCGGCCATAATGTGGCTACGCTCAATGGGAGGAGACGCCATGTTGCGAGACATCATCAAGAAGGAAATCCTGGAGACGATCACCAGCCCCAAGTTCGTCTTCACCTTTCTTCTCTGCACCGTCCTGATCCTGCTGTCCGTTTACACCGGGATCTCGAACTACCAGGCCGAGAAGAAGGAATACGATGCGGCCATCGCCCTGAACAAGAAGAACCTGGAAAGCCAGTCCAGCTACCAGAACCTGGCCGGGCTGGGGACGAAGATCAATCGGCCGCCCCAGGTCTTGAGCACCGTCGCCAGCGGCGTCAGCGAGGCGGTCGGCCGGGTGGCCACGGTCAACGTGGCTTACGATCCCAGTCTGGTGGACAGCAAATACGAGAGCAACCCGGTCTTCTCGATTTTCGGGGCCCTCGACCTGTCCTTCATCGTCAAGATCGTTTTGAGCCTGTTCGCCATCCTCTTCACCTACGACGCCATCGTCGGGGAGAAGGAGCGGGGGACGCTCAAGCTAACCCTGTCCAACCGGGTGCCGCGCGACCGGCTGATCATGGGCAAGGTCATCGGCGGCTACATCAGCCTGCTCATCCCGCTGATCATTCCGCTCATCCTCAGCCTGCTCATCATGCTCGTTTACCCCAACATCTCCATGGTCGGGCAGGACTGGATCCGGCTGCTGCTGATGTTCGTCATGTTCTTCCTGTACCTCTCGGTCTTCTTCACCCTGGGCATCTTCATCTCGGCCCGGACGAGCAAAAGCTCGACCAGCTTCCTGGTCTTGCTCTTCATCTGGGTCATCTTCGTGACCATCATCCCCAAGGTCTCGGTCCTGGCCGCCTCCCAGATCAAGCCCATCCCCTCGGTCCACGAGATCACGGCCAAGAAGGACGCCTTCCTGCAGCAGATCCAGGTCAGCAGCAACAAGCAGGCCATGGACTGGATCAAGGCCAATCAGCCCAAGGCCCCCGGCGAGGACCCCAAGATCTTCCAGGAGAAGATCCGCAAGTACGTCGGGGACCTGCAGAACGATGTGACCGGGAAGATCGATGCCAACAACGCCGCCCTGGAGCGCGACTACCAGATGCGGCGGCGGGCCCAGGAGCGGCTGGCCGTCAACCTATCCCGCATCTCACCCGCCTCGGCCCTGATGTTCTCCTCGATGAGCCTGGCCCGGACCGGGCTGGAGGAGAATGACCGCTTCGCGGCCTCGATCCGGACCTATAAGCCCATCTTCACCCAGTGGATCAACCCCAAGATGATGCAGGCCATCGACTTCCAGAACGGAGGGAAGACCGGCAAGGTCTCGCTGGCGGACATGCCCCAGCACAAGTTCGAGATCGGAAGAGC
>JAQULS010000171.1 GCA_028749235.1 Acidobacteriota bacterium
CCGGCTACGGAGTCTTCAACACGATCAACGGTCTGGCCGCCCTGATCTCGGGAACGGCCATCGGCTTCCTCTACGATCGATCGATCCCGGCCGTGATCGTCTTCTGCGTGGCCGTCGAGGTCGTGAGTATTCCCTTCCTGTTCCGGATCCGGAAGGAAACCGAGCGGATCAGGATCGCGAACGCCTGACGAGTTTCTTGGAATATGGACTGAAAAGTACGGCGATGCGGTCGCCGTGGCTTCGGCGAAAGCCCAAGTCCGGATGCCCCTGGCTATTTTCCGCGCGGGCCGATAGCCCGCCCCTGCGAGCCCCTTCGTTTGCGATCGGACTTCAGCGCTTGCCGTCGAACAACGGAAAGACGTTTTTAAACAAATAGCTCCGGATCTCGCGATCCAGCCGGTCCGTTCCGAACGCCGTCTCGGCGGGCGCGCCTTCCTTCGGCGTCGCATAGGTGTTGTAGGCGACGACATAGGCCGTCCGGCTTGCGGGCTGCAAATAGAAGTGGCTGACGAAGGCGTTCTGGTGGCCGCTGTGCCCGATATAGGTCGTCCCGAAATGCCTTTCGACGAAGAAGATCAAGCCCTGCGATGCCTCGGCGGGCTCCGCCCCGGCCGCGGCCGGCGATTCGGGCTCGATCCTGATCACCGGCTGGAACATCTCCTCGAGCGAGGATCGCTTTAAAATCCCCTCATACGCGTCCTGCTTGGCCGGATTTCCCATGAGGAAGTCCAGGTACTTGGCGAAATCGGCCAGCGGCGCGTTGAACCCGCCGTTGGAGACCGTGATCCCGGTATCGGCGTCGAAGGGAGCCGGGGTCAGGACGCCGCCTTCCCGGGAGTAGCTCCGGGCCCGGTTCTTCAGCAGGTGATAGGGCGTGGCGTCGAAGTAGCTTTCCCGCATGTCCAGCGGCCGTAGGATGTTCTTGTCGATGGCGACCTCGAAGTCGTCGCCCGTGAGGAGCTCGATCGTCCGGCCCAAAAAGATGATGCCGGGATTGGAGTAGCTTTGCCTGCTGCCCGGCTTGAACTCGATCTGAGTGTAGGGGAGCATCGCGGCGAGCGGCTCCCATCGCCGGGGCTCGAACGGCTGCCAGTCCGCATCCCGCCAGGGCCAGGTGGCGCTCCGGAATCCCGCGCTGTGGGTCAGGAGGTGCCTGATCGTCACCTCGGATATGTCGCCGAACGGGTCGTGGACCTGGCGCAGCTCGGGGACGTACTTGACGATGGGATCGTCGAGCCGCAGCAGCCCCCGGTCGCGAAGCTGCATGATCGCGATCCCGGTCAGGGTCTTGGTGATCGAAGCCCAGTGGTAGATGGTATGGTCGTCGGCGGGTCGGGACTTCTCCAGGTCGGCCAAACCGAAGTGGACCTTGTCCACGAGCTGGTTGTCATGGAGGATCAGAATGGATCCGCCCACGATGCCCGCCTTGGCCATCCCCTCAGCGTAGAAGGCATGGAAGCCGTCGAGCGCCTTCTTCAACCCGGCCGGGTCCCGGCTCGGCGAGGAGAAGGCCGGCCGGGCGCACAGCCAGCCGGCGAGAAAGACGAGCCCGAGCGCCAGCCGCTTTCGGGTCCGGATATCGGCGTCCTTGATCATAGTCGAACCTCCTTGGTTCATAGGCGCCAGAAAAGGGGCGCCGGCGGCGGAAGTCCGTCCGTCAGGCCTGCGAGGCCTGGATCCGTTTGTTCTCGCCCACGGCGGCGCGTCTCTCCCGGGCCACCAGCAGGGTCAGGGCCACGGCCAGGGTGACCGCGAAATGGCACATCACCGAGGGCAGGAGGCCGGCCGGCTCCTTGACCATCAGGCGTACGAAAAGCGAGGGCAGGACGAACCCCAGGACGCCGGATTGAACGCAGGCCAGATGGTTGCGGGCGGTCGCGTCCCCGACCGCGGCCATGGTCAGGGCCGGCCAGAAGATCAGGACGCCCATGCCGGCTTGGTAGAACATCCCGTAAGCCACCTCGAAAACCGGCCCGTGGAAATATCGGACGATGACCGTCTGGCAGACGGACTTGGTGATGGTCGCCGGATCGAGGGCGATCCAGGCGCTGACGCCCACGGCCGCGGCCATGAACACGGCCGGAAAGAGGATGCGGCGCGGCGCCCGCGGCAGGAGGCGATAGACGAGCCAGATGCCGACCGGCGGCAGCCAGGTGATGTCCAGGAAGGCGAGGCGGGAATAGAGAAGCGTGGCCGGCCGGGCGCAGACCGCGACTTCGGCGAACTGGTAACCGGCCAGGAGAATGAAGATGAGCGCCGTCGGCCGCAATATCGATTTGCGTCCCGGGCTGTTCAAAGTCCAGGCGGCGGCTGCCAGTTCAAATATCCCCGTGGCAATGGCCAAGACGGGCGAATAGGAAGGCATGGCGCGTTTTCTCCTTGTTCGGAGCGATTATAATCCAAACCCTGACGGCTTTGACAAAAGAAGGCTTTGCCGCGAAAATGGATGGATGATCGATCGGGGTTCTCCCAAAAAGGGGGCCGCGGCCTCCCTCTCCTTCGGCCAGCGCCTGAGTCTGCCCATGGGGGAGATTTATCGCCGGCTCGATTCCCGCCCCGAGGGCTTGTCCGAGGCTGAGGCTCTCGGCCGCCGCAAGCCGAACGACCTGCGGGCCGCGCCGCGGCGGACCGCGGTGGCGCTGTTCCTGGGCCAATTCCGAAGCCCCATTCAGATCATCCTCGCCTTTGCCGCCGGGTTGTCGTTCTTTCTCCGGGACAGGGCCGATGCCGCCATCATCCTGGGCATCCTCCTCGTCGGCGGCTGGCTCGGATTCCGGCAGGAATACGCCGCCCACCGGACGATCGAGAAGCTCCTGGCCGCGGTCCTGGTCCGCGTCGAGGTTCTTCGCGGCGGGAAGGCGGCCGCCGTTCCGTCCGCGGAGATCGTGCCGGGCGACGTCCTGGTCCTACGGGCGGGAGACATCCTGCCCGCCGACGCGCGGATCTTCGAGGCCAAGGACCTCCACGCCGACGAGGCCTCGCTGACGGGCGAAACGTTTCCGGCGGAAAAAGAACCCGGCGAACGGGACGCCGCCGCGCCGCCGGCTCTCCGGACGAACATGCTCTTCATGGGCACCCACATCGTCAGCGGAACGGGGCTGGCCGTCGTCGTCGGTGTCGGAAAAGACACCGAGTATGGGCGCATCGCCGAACGGCTTCGGCATCATCCGCCCGAAACCGAGTTCGAGCGCGGCGTCCGGCGCTTCGGAGGCCTGCTCCTCGAACTGACCCTGGTGATAACGCTGATCGTCCTGGCGGTCAACACCGCTTTCTCCCGGCCGTGGTTGGAATCGCTCCTGTTCGCCCTGGCCTTGGCCGTGGGCTTGACGCCCCAGCTTCTGCCCGCCATCCTGGCCGCCAACTTGGCTGCCGGCGCCCGGCGGATGAAGGACGTCCGGGTGGTGGTCAAGCGCCTGGCCACGATCGAAAGCTTCGGCGGCATGGACGTGCTTTGCGCCGACAAGACGGGAACCTTGTCCGAGGGGCTCGTCAGTGTGGCCGCCGCCGTGGACGCGGGGGGCCGCGAGGACCCGAATGTTCTGGCCCACGCCTGCATCAACTCGTTCTTGGAGACCGGATTCCCCAACCCGATCGACGAAGCCCTGCGGTCCCGGCCGGCCTTCGACATGACGAAGGTCCGCAAGCTGGACGAAGTGCCCTACGACTTCATCCGCAAGCGCTTGAGCGTCCTGGCCGAATGGGAGGGGGCCGTCCGGATGGTCACCAAGGGGGCGGTGCCCGCGATCCTGGACGTTTGCGCGAAGCTGGCCGACCCGGCCGGCGAGCGGCCGCTCGAAGAGGCAGACAAAGCCGCCATCCTCGGGCGGGCCGACGCGTTTGCCCTCCGGGGCTGGCGGACGATCGCCGTCGCCGTCCGCGCCCTTCCCGGCCGTGCCGTCATCAAGAGGGAAGACGAAACAGGCCTGACGTTTCTCGGCCTCATCGCGCTGGAGGACCCGATCAAAGCCGATGTCGCCGAGACGGTGGCCGACCTTCGCCTCTCCGGCGTCGCCTTCAAGGTCATCACCGGCGACCGGGCCGCCGCGGCGGGCGAAATCATGCGGCGGATCGGGCTCGCTGCGCCCGTCCTGCTGACCGGCGGCGAGATACGGACCATGAGCGAAGACGCCCTGGTCCGCCGCGCCGGCGACATCGATGTCTTCGCCGAAATCGAGCCGAATCAGAAGGAGCGGATCATCCTGGCCCTGCGCAAGGCCGGGCGGGTGGTCGGGTTTCTCGGCGACGGCATCAACGACGCTCCCGCCTTGCATGCGGCTGACGTCGGCCTGTCCGTGGACACGGCCGTGGACGTGGCCAAGGAGGCGGCCGATATCATCCTCCTGGACAAGAGCCTGTCGGTTCTGCTGGCCGGGGTGCGGGAGGGCCGGCGGATCTTTGCCAATACGATGAAATATGTCTTCATGGCCGCCAGCGCCAATTTCGGCAACATGGTCAGCATGGCCGCCGCCTCGCTCGTCCTGCCTTTCCTGCCTCTTCTGCCCAAGCAGATCCTGCTGACGAACGTCCTTACCGACATCCCGGAGACGGCCATTGCCGGCGATGCCACGGACCCGGAAATGACCGCCCGGCCTCGCCGCTGGGACATCCGGTTCATTCGGGCCTTCATGCTGACCTTCGGCTTGTTGAGCTCATGCTTCGACGTCCTGACGTTTGTCGTCCTGCGGCGGCTGTTGGGCGCCGGGGCCGGCCTGTTTCGGACGGGGTGGTTCGTCGAATCGGTGATCTCCGCCGCCCTGATCGTGCTGGTCATCCGGACACGGGGGCCGTTCTGGCGGAGCCGTCCGAGCCGGCCCCTGGCGGCAGGGACGTTGGCCGTCGCCGCCGCGGCGGCTGTTCTTCCCCTCATGCCGTTCGCCGGCGCCCTCGGATTCGTGCCCCTGCCGGCGCGGTTCTATGCCTTCCTGGCCGGAATCGTCGTCTGCTACATCGCCGGCGCCGAGGCGGTCAAGCGCGTCTTCTATGCCCGGCACCCGTTTTGAGGCGATATCGACATGACCCCGACCAGATGGTCCCGCTGGAGCCGCCGGTTGGCCCGCGTCCTGATCCTCATGATCCTCGTCTATGTCGGCATCGCATATGCCGTCTTCCCGCTGTTCTGGCGCCATTATGAGCACCTGCCCCGGCTTGAAGCCGCGCCCAAGAAAACCTACAAAGCCGACAAAATCCCCGGCGATCCCCTCAACGTCGCCCTGATCGGGACGCAAGCCGAAGTGGAGGGCGCCCTGTCCGCGGTGGGTTGGCGGAAGGCCGATCCCAAGACGCTTCTGCATGACCTGCGGGTCGTCGAAACCGAGCTCCTCGACGGCCGCTATCCCAACGCGCCTGTCAGCGACTTGTTCCTGTTCGACCGCCGGCAGGATTTGGCTTTCGAGCAGGCCGTCGGGAAGGCCATGCGCAGCCGGCATCACGTCCGGTTTTGGCAGTCACCGGATGCTGACACAGGCGGCCGGCCGATCTGGCTGGGTGCGGCCACTTTCGACCGCAGCGTCGGCTTGAGCCGGCGGACCGGTCAGGTCACTCACCACATCGCGCCCGCCATCGATGCGGAGAGGGACAAGCTGCTGGCCGACCTCGAACGGTTGGGCCTGCTCGAACGGGTTTTCCAGGTCACCGGAATCGGGCCGACTCTGCGCGACGTGAACGGCGAGAAGGACTGGTATTTTACGGACGGGGAAATGACCGTCGGCATCCTATCCGCGGGGAACGCGGTCCGGTCGCGGCTCCCCGCCAAGCCGGCCAGCCCCGGGCACGTACGCCTGACGAACCGGATTTGGAAAGCGTTCGGCGGGCTGGTCGGGAGTATCCCGTAGGGCGTCCGCTCAAGCCGGGTTTTTCATACGTTCGCGGCGCGAAACCCCGATTTTCAAATCGGGGTAAAGGCGCCGCTCAGTATGACCCTGGATATACCCCGGGCTCGGCTTCCGCCCCGGCGGTTCGACGATGGGGTTGCAGTCCTCGTTCGCGGAGCGAATGAGGGTGGGCTTCAGCCCGGGGAGTCTAACGGGTTAATTTCGGGGACGGTTTGCGGTCCCTGCGGCATGACGGCGATCCGGGCCGACGGGCCGCGGGCGGCGGCCAGGCGCCGGATCGTCCCGGCCAGGTCCCGGCAGGGGAGGAGATGGACGCGCCGAATCGAGGCGTCGTCCAGCCCGTCGGCGTAAAGATGGATTTCGGCCCGCCGTTGAATTTGAGTCTGGATCTGGGCCTGCCATTGATCCTGGATCGGCGTGGGCGCTTCGAGAATTCCGCGCAGGACTTCGGCGGGGGTCTCTCCGCCGCCGAAGATCGATTCGAAGGCGCTCCCGCCCGGAATGCCTTCCCGGCATTCCGAGGCGCAGACGATGGCGCCCCCGTCCTTGACGATGCGGGCGGCCGCGCTCATGCCCTTGACGGCCTGGTAGACGTTGAGGTCGAGCGGACGGCCCGAGTTGGTCGTAACGACGACGTCGAAGAGGCCGTCGACGGGGACCATGGCCGTCTCCCGGACGAAGGCGCAGCCCTGGCGATGGGCGGTTCGCCATTCTCCGGCGAAGACGCCCGTTACTTCCTTGGCCGAGTTCAGCGAGACATTGAGAAGGAAAGCCTCGCGCCCGTCCTCCCAGGCTAAAAGCTGTTCCAGAACCT
>JAQULS010000039.1 GCA_028749235.1 Acidobacteriota bacterium
GCGGAACCCGGATGTTGTCGAGGATCGACAGGTCCGGGATGAGCTTGGCGTCCTGGAAGATGAATCCGAAATGCCGGCGGACGGCCTTGTCCCGCGAGGCCGCGGGGGTCATGGCCCGGCCGAAGAGGAAAAGACGGCCTTCGTCGAGCGGAGTCAGGAGTCCCATGACGTGGAGAAGGGTCGATTTGCCGGAGCCGGATCGGCCCATGACGGCCAAGGACCGGCCCGGCAGGACGTCCAGGTCGATCGACCTCAGCGCCCGGACGAGCTGATCCCCTTTGCGGAAGGATTTGCTGGCCTTTTCCAGCCGGATGATCGGATCGAGCATGGAATCCTTAGCGGGCCGGGGCCCTCTCCGGGGTCGTCCGAATCCGGATGGATACGGCCATATCGACCATGAGGCTCGCTCCCCCCTCCTCAATATCGATGAAGACGCGGTACTGGGGAGCCGCGGCCGTTCCCCCCCTCCGGATGATCGGATAGGGGATGATCTCGCGCACGACGCCGCGGCCGGTTTCCCGATCGTCCAGGCCGGCGTAGATCGAGGCCGACAGACCGGGCGTCAGCAGCCGCAATTGATGCTGCCAGACGATCGCCTCGATGGACTTGCCGCTGTCGTCCCAGATCTGGATCACCAGGTCCCCGGCCATCAGGTTCTCGGGCGATTCCGGCAGGAAGGCCACCAGCCCGTCGAACGGCGCGGTATAGGCCAGCGCGTTGAGCTGGCCGCGGACGTCGGCGATGCGGAGGTCGAGATCGCGAAGGGTGGCGGTCGAATCGGCGGCCCGGCTGCGGCCGAAGTCTCTCTTGGTCGTCTGGATCGCCAGATCCTCCTCCAGGTCGGCCTTCTTCTGGTTCAGGCGGGCCGTCTCGGCCGCGGCGGGGAAGCCGGGGTCGGTCAGGGCGAGCTTCTGCGTCGCCGCGATCTCCTGGTCGATCTGGGCGATCAGGCGGCGGGCCTTCTGGATCTCCAGATCCAGGACGGCGGCCGCTTCGTTCTTCTCCTGAATCTCCTGCTTGCGGGCGGAGAGCGAGACGTACTGCTCCAGGAGAGCCGCGTTGGCGAATTCGGCCAGGACGTCGCCCCGCCGGACGCGGGCGCCCTGCTTGACCAGGATGCGGGCGACCTTTTCGCTCGGGGCGAGGTACCGGGCCGAAGAATGGGCCGGCTTGACGAGGCCCTGGCACTCGATCGTCTCCGGCCCGGACGACGCGGCGACGGCCGCGGGGCCCGGCCCGGCCTCCGGGGCCGGGCGCTTCTCGCCGCAGCCGGCCAGGGCCAGTCCCAGGATCAGGAGGGCCGGGATCCACCCCCGGCGCGCCGGATATCCGCTCGATGTTCGGGCCGCTTTCTTCATGGTTGTTCCTTGCCTTCCAGCGCGGCGGTCAGGACCCGTTCGCAGAGGGGGAGTTCGACCAGCCGGCCCTCGGCCAGGCGCTGCCGGATGAGCGCCCGTTCGAGCTCGAACACGGACCGCTGGAATTGGATTTCCGCTTCCAGGGCGTCGATCCGCTGCCGGTCATAGTCCAGGACCGTAGCCTCGCCTTTTCCGATGAGCGTCTGGACCAGCTTTTCGCCTTGGGCCATCCGCTCCCGCCAGCGGCGGGCCGAGTCCGATTTCCGCCGCGCCTCCGCGACGTCGTCCGTCGCGGCCCGGATCTCGTCCGCGATCCGCCGGCCGGCGGCTTCGATCCCGGCCCGCTTCGCGTCCCGTTCGATCTCGGCGGCCTTGATCTTGCGGCGCCGGTCGCCCAGGTCGAAGATCGGCAGGGAAAAGGAGGCGTTGACGGACAGGCCGGCGTATTCGTTGCTCCGGTAGTCGTAGTATTTGCCCAGTCCCAGGGAGATGCGGAAATAGTCCGTCCAGCTGTTTTTAATCCGGGCCACGTCCACCTCGGCCACGAGGAGATCGATCTCGGCCATTTGGACTTCGCCCCGGTTCCGCCAGGCCCGGTCGAGGGAGTCGGCCGGGGCCGTTTCGGCCGGCGAGTCCGCCGGCTCGGACGGCACGAAGCCGCGGAAATCGCGGACGGCCAGGGCTGGCTCGCCGCCCACGCCCAGCAGCGCGCCCAGCCGGCGGCGGGCGCGGAGGCTGTCGGCTCGCCCCTCCGCGACCCGCTCCTCGGCGTTCTGCACGGCCTTGTCCCAGGCCAGAAAGTCGAGGGCGCCGATGGTGCCGGCGGCCAAAGCCCGTTCCGCTTCGGCCCGTCCTCCGGCCGCCGACGAGCGCAGGCCCTCGTAGAGAGGCCGCAGCCGGCCGTTGAGATCGATCTCGAGAAGCGCCGCCAGCAGCTGCTCTCCGGAGCTCTGGACGAAGCCCCGGCCGCGGGTCAGGTCCTTGGCCACGGTCTGCTTCTCCGCGGCGGTAAGGTCGGAGGCGAAGAACAGGTCCATGACGTTGTAGTCGATCCCGATGCCGCCGTCGAGGATGCTGTGGGTGGAACCCGTGGCGGGGCTGAAGACCGTGCGGTCGTTGACGTTGGCCGAGATTCGCGGGTAGACCTTGGTCTTGGCCTGTTGATAGAGCAAGCGGTCCTTTTCCCAGGCCGCCCGGAGAGGCGGCAGATCCGGCGAGGCGCGAACCATCATCCGCAGGGCCTCCTCGAACGAGACGCCCTCGGGCACCGCGGGAGCCGTTGCCGCGGCTTCCGCCGCCCGGGTCTTTTCGTAGACGCCGCGGGAGAATTCCTTGATCGAGGCGTCCACGCGGGGGAAGACGGAACATCCCGCCATCGCCAGCAAGCCCGGCAGGGCGAAGGCCCAGGGGGCTTTCCGGCGGCTCATTGGGACTCCATGACGGCATAGGCCCGGTGGGCGATTCCGACCAGGTTCATCATGAAGGCGCATCCTTCCTGGGAATTGAGGGCCAGATCGTCGCCGGGCCCGGCGGCCGGGCAGCCTCCCCGGCAATAATCGCGGATCCGGCACGAGCCGCAGGGGCGCAGCGCCCTGGCCCGGGCCCGCAGGAACCGCTCCCGCCGGGCGCGATCGATGCCGGTGCGGACATCGCCGATGGCCCAGCGGTCGCTCCCGATCAGGGCCAGACACGGATAGAGGATCCCCGAGGCGTCGACGCCGATCGCCGCGATGCCCGCCGCGCATTGGGAAGGCGATCCGCCCAGAAACTTCGTCGTCCAGAACTCGAAGAGCTGATCGGTACCCCGGTATCGGGACAGGAAATCCGGCACCGTCAGAGCCGCGGCATGGTCCATGGCCGACTTGCGGAAGTCCCTCAGGTACTTGGCCCGCCGGCGGGACAAGGCCCGGCGCGATTCGGCGTCTTGAAAGCGGCTGGATTCCTGGACGAGGCATTGAAAGAGGCGCTCCCCCCTCCGCAGCCAATACTTCTCCAGCCGAGCCAGGTCCATGTCCCCCGTGTAGACGCTTTGAACGCGGCACAGCGAGGGATTTTTCTTGCTCCGGGCCAGGTCCCGGTAGGATCGCCAATGGGCCATCGCCGTCCGATGGGAGCCTTTTCCCGTCCCCGTCCGGCGGTTGCGGTCATGGAGAGAGGCCGGCCCGTCCAAGCTGAAGATCACCTTGATCTGACGCTCGAAGCACGCGTCTCTGAGGGCCGGATCGAAGATCGTTCCGTTGGTCGTGACCTGGACCGTCACCGATGTTTTCTTCCGGCCGGCCCGGTCCCGGACGGCGTCGACGAAGGCCAGGAAATCGCGGGCGCGAAGAAACGTTTCGCCGCCCTGGACATCGAGGTTGACTCGGCCTCCGGGAGCCGATTCGGACGCGATCAAGCCGGCCAGCCGCTCCCAAACCGGCCGTTCCATGAAGCTGGGCGACGCGGCGCCGAACTGGCCGAAGCCCGAGGAGCAATAGGCGCAGCGCAGGTTGCAGCCTTGAGCAAAGGCTATTTCCCAGTTGACGATTTGGCCGCCCGGTCTGATGATCCGCATGAGCAACCCGTGGCGCTATCATAACGGATCGGCTACCCGTATTTCAACCGGCGAAGGAACCCGGCGGCCTGATGGTCTTTTTAGAATAGGCCCGAGTAGGCCTTGACATTCGCATTTCCGCTCAGTATATTCATAAGCACAGAGCGCAAATTATGAGAGGGGATGAGAGCGTGAGATTAGCTATTCCCCGAAACGTGACGTGGAAAGCCGTCAAATCGGGCGTGGTCGTCCTGAATATCGAGAAGGGGATCTACTATACTCTCAACGAAACCGCTTCGCGCGTTTGGAAACTCCTCGTGGAGGGAAAGTCGGCGGACGCCATCCGGAAGGATCTGGGCGAGGCCTACGAGGTCGAGGATGCGGCCCTGGACAAGGACCTGTCCGAGGCCGTGGCTTTCTTGAAGAAGGAATCGCTTGTAGAAGAGGTCTGAGTTCGGGAACAAACCCGATTCGCTTAGATTGGAGGAACCACATGGACACGAAGAAGAGCGGGAAGGCCGAGTACGTGAAACCCGAGATCAAGAAACACGAGGCCACCTCGGTCGTCGCGGCATCGTTGTTTTCTTGTACCTACTACAGGGCTTCGTACCTCTATAACTATTACTATTATTACTACTATTACTATTATTGAGTCTCCTCCCGGCGAAACGGGCAGCTTATTTTCCCGGGGTCGGCGGAGGGCGAGCCGTTCCGCGGCGGCGTTTCTTATCTATGCGTTCGTTCATGCCGGGAAAATCGTCGGCTCCCTGAAAAAAAGGAAATCGCCGGCGGAGATCATCGCCGAGCTTGATGCGGCTCCCCGCGGCCGTGCCGCGGATCCTCTCCCTCCAGGCCGCCAGCGGCGTATTCGGCGTTTGGCGGAGCTGATTCTCTTCTTCTTCCCCAGCCAAAGGAAGCGGACTTGCCTGGGCGTAAGCTGCCTGATCCTCGGCTGGTCGCGGCGGCTCGGCTTCGCCCCCCGGCTCAACATAGGCATCCGGGAAGCCGCGACGGGGGCGGCAGGGCATGCCTGGCTGTCGATCGGCCCGGAGCCGTTCTGCGAACGAGCGACGGAATACCTTCGCTATCCTGAGCGCCTGGATGGCGACGGCGTCATCTATTGGTTCGGAGACGAAAGAGATCTAAAAAGAAAGGCGGACTCAATCCCATGAATGTCCTCATCACCAACCGCTGCAATCTCTCGTGCCCGTACTGCTTCGCCCGCCTGAAGACGACCGATCCCCGCGCCGGAGCGGGCGGAGACGAGCATATGACGCTCGAGAACTACCTGACCTGCCTCGACTTCCTTGAACGAAGCCGGCAGAACGAGGTACGGATCCTCGGCGGGGAGCCGACGCTCCATCCCCGGCTCGAGGAATTCCTGGCGGCCGCGCTTAAGCGGAAAATGGAGGTCCTGATCTTCAGCAACGGGCTGTGGTCGGAGAAGGTCCGGAGCTTGTTCGAGCGGCCCGAGATGAGCGCCGTCAAGTTCGTCATCAACACCAACGCCTCCGTTATGGAAGACCCGGCCATGAAACGCAGCCTGGAAAAGACCTTGGCCATCGCCGGCAAGCGGGCCGCCTTGGGGTTCAACATCTATCAACGCGAATTCTCCATGGGCTTCCTGGGCGACCTGATCGAGGCCTGGGATTTGCAGCGGACGGTGCGCCTGGGACTGGCCAGTCCCATCATCGGCTTCGACAATGCCTGCATCGCCGACGAGGATCTCAAGGCGGCCGGAAAGCGCTTGATCGCGGAGCTCTCGATACTCGAAAAGAAGGACGTCCTCGGCTCTTTCGACTGCGGCTTTCCCTTCTGTCTCTTCGACGAGCAGGATCTGGGCCGGTTGGCCATGACCAGCGTGGGCTTCACGTCCATCTGTTCGCCGCCCATCGACGTCGGCGTGGATCTGACCGTGTGGTCCTGCTTTCCGTTGAGCATGGTCCTGAACGTCAAGCTGACCGATTTCCCCAACTCGATCGCCATTCGGGACTACTACCGCTCGAAGCTCGATGCCTTCAAGTCGTTCGGCCAGACCGAGGAATGCCTGACCTGCAAATATCTCCGGCGCGGCCAGTGCTCGGGGGGCTGTTTCGCCCGCAATCTGAGGCGCTGGCAGAAGGACGACCCGTCCCTTCTGGAGAAGATCAACCGGATGGCGGAAGCGTAGCATGCGCGCGAGGCGAGCGTGTCTGGGCGGGCTGGCGCTGGCCCTGGTCCTGACGGGCTGGCCCGCGTTCGGCCAGGTGATCTCGCGTCCCGAACCCGGCCGGCTGTCGGCGATCATCACCGGACGGAGAGGCTTTCTGGCGGCGGAGGACAGGGCCCGGCTGGCCGTAGAACTGCAGCGCCTGGATGAAATCCACCTGGCCTTCGTCCGCCGGGCCCAGGTCCTCGTGGCGGAGACGGCCGAACCGGAAGCTTTCCTGCGGGCCGCCACGATGGGCTGGCCTTCCGCCCTGCGCGCGCCCGAGCGGGCGATCCTGGGGACCTTGATCCTGCAGGTCCAGATGCTGGACGCGGCGCTGGCCCGAAAGGATCCGGCCAAGGCGGATGATCTCCGGGCGCAGCTGCGGAAAAGAAAGCTTCTGAGCGACCGTCAGCGCATCTATGGGGACGACCGGGACATCTACTACGCGGAGCTCTTGGCCAGGATGTCGGAAATCTCAAGGCTCCAGGGAGCCTTGGGCGTCGAAGGCGTCCTGGACGTGACGTTCCCCGTCGGACTCCGGCCGCCCGATGCCGTCCCCTTCGTCGAGAAAGCGATTCTGGCCCTGACCCAGCGGGCCCGAAGCCTGGCCGGGACCGTTTGAAGGCCGCGGCGGGGGCCATGACGGCGGACCTCGTTTCGACTTGGTTTCAAACAAACGCCATCGCTCCGCCCCGGCTCGATCGCCGGGCGCTGTTCCGGCTGCCCGGCGCGGACCTGGACTTGCGGACGAACGACGCGGAGCTTCGCGCCGGGCTGATGGAAACACTGACCCATCATCTGGTCCGGAGCCCCCTCCGGAGCGACGAACGGCCGGCGCCCGTCCGGCTGGAGCTTTCTTCGGTGACGGGGGAGCAGGCCCCGCGGGGGATTCTTTTCCCGCTCAAAAGAAGCGGAGGAGAGTGGACGCGGCTCCCGGCGCGGGCCGGGGCCGAGAGGGGCAGCCGTTTCGTCCATTTCCGCCTCGGGGGGACGGAGGCCTTGTGGCGGCCGATCGACATGCTGGCCGCTTTTTCGCCCGGCGGAGGAACCCTCAAGATTCTCGCCCTCCAGGGAGCGCCGAAGACGAGGCTGCTCCATGCCCGGCCCGGAGCCATCGCCAAGATCGGCATCGAGATCGATGTCCTGGTCAACCTCATCCTCATTCTTCACGTGCGGGCTTTCGGCATGTTCTGCCTCCATGCGGCCTCGCTGGCGGACCGCGGGCGCGGCGTTCTTCTGGTCGGGCCCAGCGGCTGCGGCAAGACGACCACGGCCGCGGCGCTCATGCGGGGAGGATTCACGCTCTTGAGCGATGAGATCACCGCCGTCGCGGCGGGGGGCGACGGCGAGACGCGGATCGAAGGGATTCTGTTCCCGCCCCGGCTGTGCGGGCCCGCAAAGCCGGAGCTCGAAACGCTGGAGGCCGGACTCGGCTTCGAACGGACCGACAACAAGCACGCCCTTCGGCTGGAGCCGGCGATCGCCAGGCGGGGGATAGGCCGGGCTGTCCCGCCGCGGGCCGTCCTCTTCCTGGAGCTTCCCGCCGGGAGGCCTTCGCGGCACGAGCTCATCCCGGCGGACGAAGGGGAGGGGTTCGAGCGCCTCCTCGGCCAGGTCCTCGATCCGACCATGGCCGCGCAGCCGCAGCGGATCCTGGTCGGGCTGTGCGCGCTCCTGGACGGCTGTCCGTACTACCGTCTGCGCCTGGGCACCGATCTGGGCAGCCTTCCGGAGCTCGTCCGAGGCGCGCTGGCAAGCCGCTAAGCGGCGGAAGACGGCGGCGGCGCGGCCGGGCCGGGGCGGGTTACGAGCCGAACCGGGCCCGGATGTAATCGAGCACGTCGCCGACGGGCAGGCCGTCGAAGCAGCGGTTTCCGACGCACCAGCGGAAGAGGGATTTGTCGTCCATGCACAGGAGGCTCCGGCAGGAGGCCGGAGCCTGGAACGCCTTGGCCGGCGCGTCCTGCGCGGCCGGAAAACCCAGCGGTTCGAAAGAGTCGTAACCGTAGACGAAAGGACTGGTCGGGCCGAAAAGGCCGACAACGGCGGTGCGGTTGCGAAAGGGCCGGGCCGGGTCCGGGTTCACCTTCCGGGCCGCGGCCATATGAAGGGGGCCGGTGTCGCCGGAAACGACCAGATCGCAGGCGTCCATCAGGGCGGCCCAGACGTCCAACGGGGTGGACCGCGGCAGCAGGAACAGCCGGCTCCGGAGACTCGCGGGCATAGACTCGACCAGGGCGGCCGCGATCTCGGGCCGGCGGTACCCTTCGCATAGGATGACGTCGGCGCCCGGGATCGACAGGACGCCCTCGAGCAGTCGCTTTTGCAGGGGCAGGGGGATGAGGGTGCGGTCGTGCGAGGCGTCGGAGTTGATCATGATCTTTTTCGCCCCGGGGCGGAAGCCGGAGCCGGCCAGGAAATCCGCCGCCTGAACGGCGGCGGTGCCGCCGACAAAGATCGAACGGCCGAGCCGTTCGGCGCCGCCGCCCGGCCGGCGCCGTTCGGGGCCGGAGACGGCCAGAACGCAGTCCCGGGCGAATTGGTTCATGTGCACGCAGACGTGGGCCCGGCGGGTGCCGCCGGCGAGCGAGCGGAGGATGTTCGCGATGATTCGCAGCGGCGACAGAACGACGGCCCCCGAGGCGCGCCAGACGCGCGACGGCAGGGCGTGCCGGAAATTGACGATCCAATCGAAACGGGACGCGGCCACGGTCTCGGCCAGGATCCGGATCTCATCGCCCTGGAGGCCCCGTTCGTCGCGCCCGAACAAAAGGTGGCGATCGACGCGAGGATTGCCGCCGATGAACGGGAAGGCCTTGGGGCTGTAGGCATAGGCCAGCGAAGCGTCCGGAAACGCCTCCTTGACGGGCTCGAGGAACGATTGGATCAGGATCGCGTCGCCGAGATTGACGTCGCAGATGACGAGGATCGCCCGCGGCCGCCGGCGCCGCCGCAGCCGGACGGCTTCGGCGAAGAGGAAGCCGCCGTGCAGGGCGCTCGATCCCGCGGCGGCCTCGACCGCGCGCCGCGCCAGGTTGGGCGAGACGGCGCCTATCCGGCGGGCCCCCCTTTCGATGAACGTCATCGCGGCCGGCCGCTTCCGCCTAAGCCCCGAACTTCTTCAGCTTGCCGGCGTGGCCGAGCATCAGCGGCATGGCGAAGACCGACCGGAACCGGCCCAGCAGTCCCTGGGCGCATTCCCGCTCGGTGAAAACGCCGGTGCGGTCGGTCAAGGCGTTGGCGGCCACGAGCAGGAACGGGTTGGGATGGAAGGAGTGGCCGTGCATCACGGCCGGCGTGGAATGGTCGGCCGTGACGACCAGGACATCCGGTTTGAGCGCCTCGAGACGGGGAATGAACGAGTCGATCTCCTCGATGGCCGCGACCTTGGCCTCGAAGTTCCCGTCCTCGCCGGCGGCGTCGGTCTTCTTGAAATGAACGTAAAAGAAGTCGTGCTCCGCCCAGTGGGCTTCGAGCGCGTCGAAGAGGTCCGACGTCGCGGCGCCGACCTTATAGGTGGTCATGCCGATCAGCTTGGCCAGGCCCTTGTACATCGGGTAGTTGGCTATGGCCGCCGGCTTGAGGGCGTAGAGCTCGGGCATCTGGGGGATGCTGGGCTGCAGCGAGAAGCCGCGCAGGAGGGCCGCATTGGCGGTCGGCTCGTCCCGCAGGATCCGGACCACGTCGTCCAGGAAGGCGTTGATGATGCGAGCCGCCTTCTCCGAGTCCGGCGCCTCGGCCTTCGCGGGCACCCTGGCCTTCCCGTCCTTCTGCGGATCGGCGTCGGTCAGGCGATCGCCCAGCCCGTCCGTCCGGAAGCGGGCCACGAAGCGGTGTTCCTTGCCCGGGAAAAGAGTCACCTCGACGCCCGGCCGGCCGCTTATCGCGGCGTTGATCTTGGCGCAGAGGCGCTCGCATTCCGCGGTCGGGATGCGTCCGGCCCGCCGGTCGACGATCAGCCCGTCCTTGAAGGCGGCGAAGTTGCCGCGGGCCACCAAGTCTCCCTGGCGGACTTCGACGTCCGAGCCGAGGGCTTCCAGGATGCCGCGGCCGAGCTGATATTTGATCGGATCGTAGCCGAAGAGGCCGAGATGGGCCGGGCCGCTGCCCGGAGTTATGCCCATGAAAACGGGATCGGTGACGCCGCAGCAGCCGCGCAGGGCCAGGCGGTCCAGGTTCGTCGTTTGCGCCTTCTCGAGTTCGGTTTCGTCGTGGCGGGGCAGGCCGCCCAGCCCGTCGATGACGAGCAGGACGATCTTGGTGTCGGTCGGCTGGGCCAGCTCGCGGGCCAAATCTTCCCATTCCATGGCGGGTGTCCTTTGAGGGAAATGTGATTTTTCGCTTGATTATGATACCCCACGAACCGGTGCCCGGCAAGAACCTGAAAGACCGCCTTCTTTCGGATTGATTCCATTCCCGCGGCGAGGGGTTATCGGGGGCAGGTACGTTGACGAGCGAGCGGGCATGGTTCCCTGCGTAGCAGGGAGAGCGAGCGAGGAACGTAGCGCGTTTTCTCGCTGGGAAAACGCGCGTGCCTGCCCCCGATGCCCCGAGCCGCTCTTGAGCCGGGCTCCCGCCGATGATACAATCCACCCTCCACCGGCATCCCGCAGGAACCCATGGCCCCGCGCTTCATTCATCTCCACAACCACTCCGAGTACAGCATCCTGGACGGCGCCATCCGGGTCGAAAATCTGCCCGAGGCCGCCAAGCGCCACGGCATGGGCGCCGTGGCCCTGACCGACCATGGCAATATCTTCGGCGCCGTGGCCTTCGCCAAGGCGGCCAAGAAGGCCGGCATCAAGCCGATCTTCGGCTCCGAGGTCTATCTCGCCCCCCACAGCCGCTTCGACCGGGAGGTGCGCGAACACGAGACCGCCCACTTCCATCTGCTCCTGCTCGTCCGCGACGAGATCGGCTACCACAACCTCTGCATCCTGCTGTCCAAGGCCTATCTGGAGGGATTCTATTACCGGCCCCGAGTGGACAAGGAGCTCTTGGCCGCTCACTCCCGGGGCCTCATCGCCCTGTCCGCGTGCCTGAAGGGCGAGGTGGCCTACCTCCTGGCCCGCGACATGGACGAGGAGGCCGCCCGGGCGGCCGGCGAATACGCCGATATCTTCGGCCGCGACGCTTTCTACATCGAGCTCATGGACCACGGCCTGGAGCCGCAAAAAAAGGTCAATCCCAAGCTCGTCCGCCTGGCCCGCTCGCTCGGCCTGCCCCTGGCCGCCAGCAACGATTGCCATTACCAGGAGAAAGAGGACGCCGAGAGCCACGACGCGCTCCTCTGCATCCAAACCAACAAAAAAGTCTCCGATCCCGACCGGATCAAGTTCGGATCGCAGGAATTCTACTTCAAGAGCGGCGACGAGATGGCCGGGCTTTTCGCCGAGCTCCCGGAAGCCCTGACCAACACCTTCGAGATCGCGGCCCGCTGCGACTTCTCTTTTCCCAAGGACGTCCATTTCCTGCCCCGCTTCGATCCGCCCGACGGCCGGTCTCTCCAGGAGTACTTCGAAACGGTGTCGCGGCAGGGCTTCGAGACGCGGATGGAGCCCATCCGGCCGCGGCTCGCTCCCATCGGGGCGGCCCATACCGAAGTCGAGTACAAGGAACGCTTCGAGCGCGAGCTCAAGCTCATCGAGCAGATGAAGTTCGAGGGCTACTTCCTGATCGTCTGGGACCTGCTGCGGACGGCCCGGGCCAAGGATATCCCGGTCGGGCCGGGGCGAGGCTCGGCCGCGGGGAGCCTGCTGGCCTACTGCCTGGGCATCACCGACATCGACCCGATCGAGTACGACCTGCTCTTCGAGCGCTTTCTCAACCCCGAGCGGGTCAGCCTGCCGGACATCGATATGGACTTCTGCGCCCGGCGCCGCGAGGAGATGATCCGCTACGTGCATGAGCGGTACGGCGAGGACAACGTCAGCCAGATCATCACCTTCGGCACCATGGCCGCCCGGGCCGCCATCCGCGACGTCGGCCGGGTTCTCGAAGTCCCCCTGCCCGAGGTCGACCGGATCGCCAAGATGATCCCCTTCGCGCCGGGGCAGGAAGTGACGATCGCGACCGCTTTGAAGGACGTCCCGGCCCTGCGCGAACTGCGCGACCGGAACAGCAAGGTCGCCCACCTGTTGGCCCTGGCCCAGAAGGTCGAGGGCCAGGTCCGCAATCCGTCCATTCACGCCGCCGGCGTCGTCATCACGCCCCGGCCCCTGACCGAGTTCGTCCCCCTCTACCGCTCGAGCAAGGGCGAGGTCACCACCCAGTTCGCCATGGGCGACGTCGAGGCCGTCGGCCTGCTCAAAATGGACTTCCTGGGGCTTCGCAACCTGACCATCATCCGCGACGCCCTGGACATCATCGAGCGGGACACGGGCGAGCGCCCGGACGTCGACAAGCTGCCGCTCGACGACGCCAAGACCTTCGCCCTGTTCCAGGCCGGAGCGACCGACGGCGTCTTCCAGTTCGAGAGCCGGGGCATGAAGGAGCTCCTGCGCAGCTACCGGCCGGAGGAGTTCCGCGACCTCATCGCCCTCAACGCCCTCTACCGGCCGGGCCCGCTGAAGAGCGGCATGACCACGGATTTCGTCACCCGCAAGCACCATCCCGAGCAGATCGTCTACGACATCCCGGCCCTGGAGCCCATACTCAAGGAGACCCGGGGCCTGATCGTGTACCAGGAGCAGGTCATGAGGATCGCCGTCGTCCTGGCCGGGTTCTCCATGGCCCAGGCCGATGTCCTGCGCAAGGCCATGGGCAAGAAGGACAAGGATCTGATGCGGAGGCAGAAGGAGCAGTTCCTGGCCGGGGTGAAGGCCACCAAGTCGGTGGCCGCGGCCAAGGCGGCCAAGCTCTTCGAACAGATCCAGAAATTCGCCGAGTACTGCTTCAACAAGTCCCACAGCGCCGCCTACGCCGTCCTGGCCTTCCAGACCGCCTGGCTCAAGGCCCACTACCCGCGCCATTTCATGGCCGCCCTGATCTCGTCCGAAGCCGAGCGGGGGGCCACGGCTCAGGTCGTCAAGTACATCGCCGAGTGCAAGGCCATGGGCATCGAGGTCCTGCCGCCCGACATCAATGCCTCCGATTTTTCCTTCACCGTCAAGGGGTCGGAGATCCGCTTCGGCCTGTCGGCCGTCAAGAACGTGGGCGAGACGGCGGCCCGGGCCATGGTCGAGCTGCGGCGGGAGCGGGGAGAGTTTACCGGCCCCTTCGACGTCGTCCGCGACGCCGACTCGCGGATCGTCACCCGCAGGGTCCTGGAGAGCCTGATCAAGGCGGGGGCTTTCGATTGCCTGGGCCTGCATCGCTCCCAGAACTTCCACCTCGTGGAAGACATGATCCGGTTCAACCACGAGATCCAGCGGGGCCGGGCTTCGCTTCAAACATCGCTGTTCGGCGGCGAGGCCGAGGCGCCCGCGGTCCCGGAGGAGATCCGGGCCATGCCGGAATGGGACGAGCCGCTGATGCTGTCGTACGAAAAGGAGGCCCTGGGCTTCTACATCACCGGCCACCCGCTGGCCGAGTTCGAGTCCACCCTGCGGCGGCTGGTGACCCACTTCGTGGCCGATTTGGACGAGGAGCGCGATTTCGGGTCCGAAGTGGTGCTGGCCGGAATCATCCAGGACCTCAAGAACCTCAAGAACAAGAAGGACGAGCGCATGGCTTCCTTCAGCCTGGAGGACATGACCGGCCGGATCGAAGTGGTGGCCTTCCCCGACGCCTTTAAGAAAAACTATGAGTTCATCCGCGAAGATCTCAAGGTCTGGCTCAAGGGCAAATTCCTCGGCGAGGGCGACTCCCGGAAGGTCCAGCTTTTGGCCATCATGCAGCTCGACGACGCCCTGCAGAAGATGGCCCGGCGGGTGGTCCTGCGCGTTTTCCTGCCCGGGCTCGAACCCGCGATCCTGGAAGATCTGCAGGAGATCCTGGCCAAATACACCGGCGATTGCCCGCTGTTTTTCGACCTCGAAACGCCCTTGTCCCGCCGGGTGACGACTCAATCGCCCGACTTCAAGGGCTTGACCCCGTCGCCCTCGGCCGTCAAGGCCCTGGAGGCCCTTTTGGGCGACGGCACCGTGGTCGTCGACTATTAGGGCCGCCCCCTTCGGAGTAAAATAGGAAGAGATGCCGATCCGCGTCCTGCTCGCCGACGATTCGCCCGCCGCGGCCCGGGCCGTCCAGTCCGCCTTGCCGGGGCCGGAGTTCGTCGTCCGGGTCGCCGACGAAGGCGGCCGGGCGGCCAGGGCCTTGGCCGAATTCAAGCCCGATGCCGTGCTGGCCGCCGTCGGCCTGCCCGGCCGCAGCGGCTACGAGCTCGGCGCGCTGCTCCGCGAGGACCCGGAATCGCGCGGCGTGGCCCTCGTCTTCCTGCAGGGAGTCGTGGAAGCGCTCGACGTCAACCGGCTGTCCGGCATCGATCATGACGGGGTCGTTCGTAAGCCGTTCGATTCCACAGCCTTGGCCGGGCTCGTCCGCCGCTCCCTCGAAAAGCGCCGCGAGATCACCTCGCTGCCGGAGGAGCCGAGCATGGAGATCCGGCCGGAAGCGGCTCCGGCCGCCGGTTCCGAACCGCCCCCGCTCGGCCTCGACGGCACGCCGCTCGAAGCGGCCCTGCGCCGGCTCGTCCGGGACGAAATCGCCCGCGCGCCTTGGGACGAGAGGATGCGCGAGATCGCCGGAGCCGAGTACCGCAAACGGCTGGTCCGCGAGCTGCGGCGCGGCGAGCCGGCCAAGAAATAGGCGTCCGTGATCATCGTCCGCCTGGATTCCTGCCCCTCGACCAACGACGAAGCCAAGCGGCTGGCCAGGGGCGGAGCCGCCGCCGGCACGGCCGTCGCGGCCGGCGAACAGACGGCCGGGCGAGGCACCCGCGGCCGATCCTGGCATTCCCCCCCCGGGCTGGGCCTTTACCTATCGATTGTCCTGCGCCCGCCGCTTCCCGACCTGGCCGGGCTGCCCCTTCTCGCCGCCCGAGCCGTCCGGGACGCCCTGGAAGCCGAAACCGGGGTGCGCGCTTCGGTCGAACCGCCCAACGACCTCGTTTGGGAGGGACGCAAATTGGGCGGCCTTCTTTGCGAGAGCGGGTTCGAGGGCGGGCGCTTGTTGTTCGCGGTCGTCGGCCTGGGCCTGAACGTCGGCCAGCAGCCGGACGATTTCCCCCCCGAGCTCGCGGCCGCGGCCGTTTCCCTGCGCATGGCCTCCGGCCGCGCCGTCTCTCCCGGCTCGCTGATCGTCCCTCTGCGGGACCGGATCCTGGCCTCTATCGAAGCGTCTCCAGCTTCTGCCTGATCTCCGGCTGGTCGGGATTGACGTCCAACGACCGGGTCCAGGCCTTCCGGGCCGCCGCCGCGTCGCCGAGGGTCAGCCGGCAATCGCCGAGCGGATTGAGGGCGCCGGGATCGTTGCGGCGGTACAGCAGGGCTTTTTCATACGCTTCAGCGGCTTCCCGGACCTGTCCCGCGCCCTTGGCCGCGCGGGCCAGGTCGATGTAGTAGCCGAAATCCACTCCCGGTTTGCCGTCGTAGCGGCGGAGGACGTCGCGGGCCGGGCCGACATTGTTGACCGCGAGAAGGGCTTCGGCGTATCCGACGGCGAACTCGACCGACTCCTCGTTGGCCCGCCAGGCGCCGGCTAAAGAGGCGAGGGCGCCCGCCGCGTCGCCCCGGTTCGCCGCCTGGTTCCCCAAGGCGAAGGCATAGTAAGGATCGCCCGCCGGGGGATTGGTCCCCGCGACGACCCACGCCCCCCGAACGCCTCCGCCGCGCAGCGACAAGGATCCCGCCTGCGTCCGCGCGGCTTTTCCGGCCGCATCGACGAGCCGGACTTCGACCGCGTAATCGCCGGCCGCGAGTCCATCCGTCGGCAGCTTTTCCAGAACGTTCCCGTCCGGGCGGCCCGCGAGCGGCACGCCGGCGGTCTTCATCTCCCCGCCGCTTCCTCTGACGGCCGTTTCCAGCCTGCCGGCCGACCGCATTTCCGCGCTTACACCGCGAAGCTGGACGAACAGCCAGATTTCTTCTCCCGTCCCGAAGACGCCGTCGGGCGCGGGATCGATCTGGATGTCTCCGACGCGAAAGGCCCGTTGATCCAGCCCGGCCTCCGCGGCCACCCGCACGCCCCGCCGGCCTATAAGCGGCGGGGTCAAAGCGGGCGTCCCCGGCTCCGGGATGGTCAGCGTCTTCTCGAAGACCGTGAACTCCTTGTCAATCAGGTTTTCGATCCGATAGCGGACGACCATCGTCCCGGGCCGGACCGGCACGGCGTCATAGAAGCGGATGGCCTTGTCTCCGGCGAGTCGCATCTCGCCCCGGTTGAGCGAGATCGGGACGTCCCGGCGGCGCTCGAAAATCATCCGGCCGCCCTCGTCCTCGAGCCGGATCGTCGTCCGCAGGCCGGCCGTATAATCGTCCCCGAACGCCTCGAAGGCGACACGCTCGGGCGCCGCGGCGATGTGGAGAGAGCACGATCCGTCCGGCTGGAAATAGGCCTGGAATACGGCCCGGCCCGCCACCTGCCGGACGGAGTAGCCGACTTCGGCCAGGGCCTTGCCCTCCAGCCAGCGGGCGGCATAGCCGTCGTCGATCCGCCGGCCGGATGATTCGGCGAGCGCGCCGAGCGCCGCCGAGGAGCGCTGAGCCGCTCCCTCGCCGCGGTCACCCGGGAAGCAGGTCAGGGCGCATTCCCCGGCCTCCGGGCCGGCGGCGGCGCAAAGCAGCCGAAAGGCGGCGTGCTCGGCCGGATCCCAGCCCTTGTCGGCCTCGAACGGCGCCGGAGCGGCTTGTTCCAGGGCCTGGCCGCCGGCCTTGGCCAGCCGGCTGGGCTTGTCCACGGCCGGATCGTAGAGGACGTACTCCTTGGCCGCCGCCGGCCGATAGAAGAGGACGCGGAAGACATCCCGGTCCACGGCCGGATTCTTCATGTACGTCCAGACTTCCAGCGGCCGGACGCCGGATGTGTCGACCGTCCGGACTTCGATCGGCGAGCCGAGGCGGATGTACATCCGGCCCCGGGGCGTCGTCCGGCCGTTCGTTCCGCGCTTTTTTCCGAAGGCCCCGTCGGCGAAGGCCAGCCGGCGGAAGTGCTCCGTCCGGTATTCGTTGGCCGGCGTGCCCGGGGTGGGATCCCGCTGCAGCCAGAACTCCTCGATGAACAGGTCGCGGTCCCGGTCCGAGGCGAGCTTGAGGAAAACCTCGCGCTCACCCGAAGTCACGATGTCGGCCACGTCGATCTCGATCCAGGCTTTGTGCTTCTTCGAAAGCGAGGCGGGACCGATTTGCGGTTCGACGGCCGCGAAGGCCGATGCCGCCAACAGGCAGGCCGCTATCCAGGCGCCGATCCATTTCGTCTTCATGACATCCCTCTCTTAAAATCGGATCTTGAAACCGAGTCGGCCGTCCACTCCCGTGAGATCATAGACGGCCTCGTGATACGATCCGGAAACCAGGGCCGGATCGGAGAGAATCGTCAGAAAGGTGCGCCCGTCGGTCTCCGTTGCGTAAAGCGTGCCCGACTGCTCAAAGGTGTCGACCCACCCGGAGAGCCCGGTCGCATCGAGGACCTGCTTCCCTTTGAATCCCGAGATCCTGATCGCCCGGCCGAAGACCTCGACGAAGATCGAGGCTTGCTCGTTGAGGTTCACTTCCAGGGCCAGCGAAGCGAACGCTCCGAATCCGGTCGCGCTCGCCGTCTGGTTCAAGCTCTCCTCGCCCGTGGGGAGAAGAGTCACGCAACTGTACAGGAATTTCGTGTGGGCCAGCATCGGTCCGCCGCTCAGCCGGAGAGACAGCAGCTTGTCGATCGGCAGGAGGTAGGAAACGACGGCCCGATAGTTGAACGTACGCAATTGAGGCTCGGCCTTAACCCCGTATGCTTCATTGAGGACGCCGCGATAAGTGAGGGTGCTGTCGGCGAGCGAACGGGTCCGGGAGAATCCCCCCCCGAGGCCCACGGCAAGCCGCGGGGACAGATGATAGAGAATATCGAGATCGCCGGAAATCCGGCTCTCGAAAGCCATGACATTGTTGGCAACCAGCGCGTAGCCTTGGGCCAGCGCCCGATCGTACGCATCCTGGTAGCGATCCGCCGCTCCGGCCGGGATGTCCCCGCCGCCGAGCATGCCGTATCCGCCGGAAAGCCGGACGGCGAAGCCCCGCCCTTGGTAGGCGTCCGTCTCGACTTTCCAGAAGTTCGCGGCCTCCTCTTCCTTGGTCGTGATGATCTCCAAGTCGGTCGCGGCTACGTAGCCGATGACGACCGAGCCGTCGCGGCGGGCGATGAGGAACCGGATCCAGGCTCCCTCGGCGGCGTAGGACTTGACCTGCTCGCCCTTGGCGAACGAATCGACCGCGGGAGCGGCCGCGTCGGGACGGATGCGGACGACCGCCGGGTCGGCGATGACCCGGAAGGTCCATTCCGCCGTCTGCCCGGCGTCTGCGGCTCGTACGGCCGGGATCGTTAGGATAAAAATGATCAGAATGAGGACCAGGACACGGAAAAGGCGGGCGCTGCATGTACGCATGAACATCCCTCCTGGGCGAATGATCCGATTATATCAAATTATTCCGTTTAATATGTTCGGCCGGAGGCCGGCGTTCCTGCCGGCGGCCGACCGTGTTTCATCCGGCGCGGGGAACGGGGAAAGTGCGGTATAATAGCCCGGGGACTTTCCTGCGAGGATACGCGCATGCTCATTGCGTTCGACATCGGCAACACCACGATCGGCATCGGCCTTTTCGACGGACGGAAACTGGTCCGCACCTGGCGGATCCGCTCCGAGCGGGACAAGACCGCGGACGAATACGCCGTCCTTCTGCGAAGTCTGCTCCGGGATTCCGGGTTCGGTCAAGAGGGCGTTCGGGCCTCCATCATCTCCAGCGTCGTGCCGCCGCTGACGCCCGTCTTCCAAGCCCTCGGCGCCGACGTGGCCGGCACCCGGCCGCTCGTGGTCGGCCCCGGCCTCAAGACCGGGATGCCGATTCTCTATGAGCCTCCCTCCGATGTCGGCGCCGACCGCATCGTGGCCGCGACCGCCGCCTACGAGATCGTCGGCGGCGCCTGCATCGTCGTCGACTTCGGCACGGCCACGACCTTCGACGCCGTCTCGGCCCGGGGAGAATACCTGGGCGGGGCCATCGCTCCGGGCGTCCTGATCTCGGCCGAGGCGCTCTATCTCAAAACCGCCAAGCTGCCGCGCATCGAAATCCGAAAGCCCGCCAAGGCCGTCGGCAAGACGACCGTGGGCAGCATGCAGTCGGGGCTCTATCACGGCTATATCGGCCTGACCGTCAACATCATCCGCGAAATCCGCCGCGAGCTGGACCCTGCGGCGGCGGTCATCGCCACCGGAGGCTTCGGCGAAATGATGGCGGCCGAAGTGCCCGAAATCGGGCGCTACGAGCCGGACCTCGTCCTGGAAGGCCTGCGGCTCATTTATGACAGGAACCAATCTTCCGAACCCGCCTCCCGGACGGGGGGGACGGGGGTCAGGTCTAGAGATTGAAGATTCGATACCCATCGTTGACGAAATGACTCCTATTGTCGGCGGAAATCTTGAACCCTCTCCGCGGAAACACTTCTGCTGCGGGGACGGATGCCGTCTCAAAACCTGACCCCCATGACGGACGAGAGCCAAGCTTATTTTCAAAGCGTCGCGCGTGCTTTCCTGGCCCTCCGCGGGGCTCCCCTGATCTTGTCCGCGGCGGAAGTCGATCTCATCGCGGCTTGGCGGGCGGCCGGGATTCCGCTGCTCGTCGTCCTGGAGGGAATCGAGCGCACGTTTGAGCGGGCTTCGGCCCGGTCCCGGCCGCGCGGCCGGGGTCCGACTCTGGCCTATTGCCGGGGGGAAGTCGAACGGGCCATGGCGCGCCGGCGCGACCGCCGGGTGGGGGAGGCCGGCCGGTCGAAGCCGCGGGAAGACAAGATCGCCCGCGCCGCGGCCGAGACCGCCCGCTTCCTGGCCGAGGCGCCCGGGGCCGGCGTTCCGGAGATCCTTCTCGCCGCGGCCGGCCGGGCCCGGGACATCCTGGGCCGTTCTCCCGCGGACGAGGAGGCCTTGGAGCGGATAGACGCCGAGGCCGACGAAGCCCTTCTCGTTCTCGCTTCCGAGGCGGATGCGAGGGCCGCCGGCCCCGGACGGGCGCGGCTCCTGCGGCATATGCGGGAACGGTATGGCCTGCCCTTTTTCGCTCCTTTCAATTACTGATGCCGAACATCGATTCGCATCGCATCCTGGAGGCGCTCCGGCGCAACCGGCAGGGACTGACCCCGGCCGACCTGTTCCGTGAAATGAAGGCGCCGCGCAAGGAACGGGCCCGGATCGAAGGGCGGCTCCGCGAGCTGGAAGGCCTGGGGCTCGTCCGGCGGGTCAAGACCCGTTACCTTTTGCCCCTCGAGTCCGACGTGGCCCGCGGACGGTTCGAGACGACCGGCCGCGGCTACGGCTTCGTGATCGCCGAAGGCCGGGCGGCCGAAGACATCTACGTTCAGGCCCGGCTGGCCAAGGGGGCGGGCAACGGCGACGAGGTCGAGGTCTTGTTCAAGGAGAAGGGGAGGACCGGCCGGCCCGAAGGCCGGATCGTGCGCATCCTGCGCAAGGAGCGGAAAAGCCTCCTCGGCCTCTACGTCGAGCGGAGCGGCCGGCCGCACTTCGCCGCCTTCGACTCGGCCGGAGCCGAGGAGATCCCGCTGCAGTCGTTGAACGGGCTCTTCCCCAAGCCGGGCATGATCGTATCCGTCGACCGGACCGGGCTGGCGCTTACCGGCGTCCTCGGATTTCCCGACGACGCGGGCGTCGACGCCCACGTCGTCGCCCGCCGCTACGACCTGGCCGAGGCGTTTCCGCCCGAGGTCGAAGCGGAGGCCGAGGCGGCGGCCGCCCGTCCGGACGACGAGGAGATCGCGCGGGCCGATTTCCGGGACTGGACGACGTTCACGATCGACGGCGAGACGGCCCAGGACTTCGACGACGCCGTGAGCGTGCGCGCCTTGCCCGGCGGGCGGCGCCTGCTCGGCGTCCATATCGCTGACGTGTCGCACTATGTCCGCCCCGGCACGGTGCTGGACGACGACGCCCGCGAGCGGGCCACCAGCGTCTATTTCCCCGGCCTGACCCTGCCGATGCTGCCCGAGCGGCTGTCGAACGATGTCTGCAGCTTGCGGCCGCGGCTCGACCGGCGGGCCTTTTCCGTGCTCCTGGAGATCGATGCCGAGGGGCGGGTCGTCCGCTCGGAGTTCACGCCCTCTCTCATCCGGACGTCCGAGCGGTTGACGTATACCGCCGTTTTCTCCGTCTTCCAGGGCGATCCCGGGGAGAGGGAACGCTTGCGGGCGATTGTTCCCGACCTGCTGGAGATGCGGGCGCTGGCGGAGCTTCTGCGACGCCGCCGGCTCGAGGCGGGAAGCCTGGATTTCGACCTGGTCGAGCCCGAGCTCGTATACACCGAGGGGAAGCTTACGAGCGTCGAGGGCTTCGTCCCCAACGAAGCCCATAAGCTGATCGAAGAGTTCATGGTCGCGGCCAACGTGGCCGTGGCCGCGTATCTCCACCGCCGCGGCATCCCCTCGCTTTACCGGGTTCATGCCGAGCCGGACGAATCCGACCTGGACAAACTCCGCGAGATCCTGGCTCTTTTCGGGCTTGTCCTTCCCCGGCCGGCCCAGGTCGAATCACGGGACCTGCAGGCGGTTCTGCGGGCGGCCGCGGGCAAGCCGGCCGAAGCCTTCATCAACACCCGGGTTCTGCGATCGCTGCGGCTGGCCGTCTACGCGGACGAGAATATCGGGCACTACGGGCTGGCCCAGGCCGACTATACGCATTTCACCTCGCCCATCCGGCGCTATCCCGACCTTGTCGTCCATCGCGTTCTGAAGGCGGCTCTGCGGGGCGCGAAGCAGGAAGCGTCCGGCCTGGCCATCCTGGCCGAGCACTGCTCTGAGCGCGAGCGGCGGGCGGACAAGGCCGAGAAAGAGCTCGTGGAATGGCGCATCTTCCGTCTGCTCAAGGAGTGCCTGGGCGACGAATTCCGGGGCCTCGTGACCGACATCGGACGGGCCGGACTCGTCGTCGCCCTGGAGGAGTTCCTGGTCGAGGGAACGATCGCTTTCGCCGACCTAGGCGGGGACTATTTCGTCAGGCGTTCGCCGGCCGTCCTGGCGGGAAAGCGGACGGGCCTCAAGTTCGAATTGGGGCAGGAAATCCGGGTCGTCGTCGCCGCGGTCGATCCGATGCTCCGCCGCTTGACGCTCGTCCCCGCCTCAAAATCTTGAATCTTAAGACCTGACCCCTAATCTGATAAAATAGGAAGGACAGCAGGAAAGCCAGCCCCAAGGATCCACCCCATGCCCGCGCCCGCCAAGAAGAAAAAAGCTCCCGCTTCGACCAGGAAGAAGACCCGGCCCGCCTCCGCCGCGGCCGGCAGGCGGGGATCGAAAAGTAAGCCGGCGGCGGCCGTCCGCGGCCGCGCGCGCAAATCCGCCTCACCGAAGCGCGTCGCTTCGGGCGCTTCGCGGCGCTCGCCGGGAGCCGACTATTCCTTCCTGCCTCCGCTTCCGCCTCCCCCCCCCGGAGTCGAGCCGTATCCCGGCGACATGGCCAAGCTCGACGCCCTGGTCCAAGCCCAGGGTCTGCGCGGCCTTCGCGAGGACGAGGCGGCCATCCAGCTTCCCCTCGAAGCGGCGGACCTTCTGGCCCTGGCCGCGCGCCTGGAGGAAGCGGGCCGCGTCCGGATCCTCTCTTTCCATCCGCTCCATCTGATCGGCAACGGCGGCGTCGATTTTCTCGGCGGCAAGATCCTGTCCTATATCGAAGCCTTCCACGCCCACCACCCCAAGGATCCGGGCGCCGACCGCAAGCGGCTGGCCGGCCGCTTCGACGTCCCTTCGCCGATCCTGAAGCTGGCCCTCAAGAGCCTGGTCCACGAAGGCCGCCTCCGCGAGGAAGACGGCGCGTTCGCCTTGCCCTCGTTCCGCCCGATCCTCCCGCCGCGCGAGGAGAAGATGCTGGAGGAACTGGAACAGACCTGCTTCGGCGGCGATTTCCGGGCCGTCTCGCTCAACGACGTTCGGGAGCATTTTAACCTGGCCCCGGACCGCCTCGAGGCGATGCTGGCCCGCCTCGTCGAGCGCCGCCGCATCGTGCAAGGCCAAGAGGGCTTCTATCTTCACGCCCGCTGGCTGGAGGACCTGACCGCCCGGCTGCGGGCCCGGCCCAACCGGATCATGACCATCGCCGAATTCAAGGCGCTGACCGGTTTGAGCCGCAAATACGCCATCCCTCTCCTCGAGCTTCTGGACGAGATGGGAGTCACCCGGCGGAAAGGATCGCTACGGGAGATCCTTTGAAGCCAAACGGCGACTTCGCGGCCGTAGCCATCCGCCTGGCCGCGGCTCTGGCCGGGACATCGAGCTTAAAGGAAGGCCTGCGCCTCTGCCTGAAAGCGGCCTTGAGCGCCTCGGGCCTGGACTCCGGCGGCATCTACGTCCTTGATCCAACTTCCCGGACGCTGCGCCTGGAAGTGCATATGGGCGTGACGCCGGCTTTCGGCCGGAGCCAGAAGCGGCAGCTCGTCGGGGTGCCGTACTATGCCGCGGTGATGCGGGGGCGGCCGATCTATTTCCGCGGCCCGGACTCCTTGGCGAAAACGAATATTCCGGCCTCGCACGCGGTGCGAAGCGAGGGGCTCAAGACCGCGGCCATCATCCCCGTCCTGGCCCACAAGAGAGTGGTCGCCTGCCTGAATCTCGCCTCCCACACCCGGGGGACGATTCCCGCCTCCTCCCGGCGGGCCTTGACGGCCGTCGCCGCTCAGATCGGCCAGGCCCTGCTGCGGCTCCAGGCCGAGACCGCGGTCCGTCAGAGCGAGGAAAAATACCGCAAGCTCTTCAACGACGCCGATCATGCCGTCGGCCTGGCCGACGCCGAAACGGGCCTGCTCCTGGACGCGAACGCCAAGATGGCGGAGATCTCCGGGTACAGCGTGAAAGAGCTGCGCGGGATGCATCAGTCGAGGATCCACCCGCCCGCGGAAACGGCGAAATACGGCAAGATGTTCCAGTCCCGCATCCGCCGCGGGACGTCCGTCGCCACGCGCGGCCTTATCCACCGCAAGGACGGCCGGGATGTGCCGGTCGAAATCTCCTCCAGCCTGATCCGTTGGGGCGGCCGCCGCATGCTCCTGGGCTATTTCCGGGACATGACCGAGCACAACCGGGCGGAGAAGCGGCAGGCCCGTTCGCGGGCCGAACTGCGCCGGATGGCCTCCCGGCTGGCCGAGATCCAGGAGAACGAGCGACGGCGGATCGCCTGTGAGCTCCACGACGACGTCGGCCAGGAGATGGCCGGCTTGGCCCTGGCCTTGAAGAAGCTGCGCCACGACATGCCGGCCGGGCACCGCGCGGGCGCCCGCTTGAACACGTCCATCCGGCGCCTGGAGGAGCTGACCGGCCGCATCCGGGCCGTGATCGCCGACTTGCGGCCGCCGCTTCTCGACGACTACGGGCTGCCGGCCACCCTGGAATGGATCGCCGGCGAGTTCTCCCGCCGCGGCGGCGTGCCGGTCAAGACCTGGATCGAGGAGGACATTCCCCGCCTGCCTTCCTTGGCGGAAATCGCCCTGGTGCGCATCGCCGGGGAGGCCCTGGCCAACATCCGCCGCCACGCCCGCGCGACCCAAGTCGTCCTTTCGCTGGAAGCGGACAAGGACAAGATCCGGCTCATGGTCAAGGACGACGGGGTGGGCTTCGGGCTCGAGAAAACCCGGCGGGCGGCGGCCTCGCGCCACTGGGGCCTGTCCATCATGAAGGAGCGGGCCGAGGGCGCCGGCGGCCGCTTTCGCATCGACTCGGCGCCCGGGAAGGGGACCCAGATCCTGGTCGAGGTGCCGCGGTGAGAATCTCCATCTACCTGGCCGACGACCACCGCGTCATGCGCGACGGCCTGAGGACGCTGATCGAAACCCGGCCGGACATGCGCGTCGTGGGCGAGTCGGGCGACGGGCGGACGGCGATCCGCGAGGTGCGCCGGCTCAGGCCGAACGTCGTCCTGCTCGACATCGCCATGCCGGGGCTCAACGGCATCGAGGCGGCGCGCGAGATCCGCCGGAGCTGTCCGGAGGTCGAGGTGGTCATCCTGTCGATGCATTCCACCACCGAGCACGTCTACCGGGCCCTGGAGGCCGGGGCCCGCGGCTTTCTGCTCAAGGAATGCGCCGGGTCGGAGGTCATCGAGGCCGTCCGGGCGGCCAAGGCCGGCCGGCGCTACTTGAGCTTGAAGATGCCCGAACGCGAGGTTGAAGCCTATCTGCGGCGGCGGGAAGCGGGCCGGACCGCCAGCCCGCTCGATCGCCTGAGCCCGCGCGAGAGGGAGATCCTGCAGCTCGTAGTGGAGGGGGCGTCGAGCGCGGCCATCGCCAAGATCGTCTTCCTGTCGCCCAAGACCGTCGAGACCTACCGCAGCCGGCTGATGAAGAAACTGGGGGTGAGCGACCTGACCGAGCTCATCCGATACGCCGTTTCGAACGGCTTGACCCCGTCTTAAAAGGCTCGTCTCCCATCTTCGGGGACAGCGTTCCGGGGTCACCGTTCGGGGGAACGGTACAATGCGCCGTGATCGGGTCTTGACTGGACGATTGTTCCATGGCGATTCAACGGCGCATGACCGTCCCGGCCAGGCTTGGCGCGGTCCTCGTCAGGACGAATTCCTATTCGGTCCTCGCGAGGGCTGCTCGGTTGAGGCTGCACTTATGT
>JAQULS010000040.1 GCA_028749235.1 Acidobacteriota bacterium
ACTCCGATCGGGCGGATCGTAGCCGGCCGCGGCCTTACGGCGGTCCATCCCGACGGAGCCCGCGTGAAGCTGGCTGTCCGCGGTTATGAGCACTTCCGGGGCTGAAGGCTCCGCGTTCCCGTAAGAGTCAGATTTCGCCCCTGTAGACCGCTTCGGCCGGGCCGGTCTGAAAGACCGGTGAAGCCTCGTCGGGCCATTCGACCAGCAGCGCCCCCAGGCTCGTCTTGACCTTGACCGTACGGTCGACGTAACCCTTGAGCATGGCCGAGACGGCCGCCGCGCAGGCGCCGCTGCCCGAGGCCAGCGTCTCGCCGACGCCCCGCTCCCAGAACAGGACCTCGATCTCGCTTCGGCCAAGCACCCGCACGAACTCCACGTTTGTCCGGCGGGGGAAAAAGGGATGGATCTCGATCTCCTTGCCGGCGGCTTGCCATTCCATGCGGCCGGGGAAGCGGTCGACGAACAGATCGCAGTGCGGATTGCCCATCGAGACGCAGGTGATGAGCTGGATCTTGCCGTTGATGGTCATCGGGTAGTCGATGATCCGTTCGTGCCGACCGCCGTCATCGAAAGGGATTTCGGAGGAGGCCAGCCGGGGGACCCCCATCTCGACCCGGACGGTGAAGCGGCCGCCCTCGCGGGCGACGAGCTGACACAGGCGCGGACCGGTCGCCGTGGCGAAGCGGACGGTTCGGCCGGGGAGGCCTCCCGCGCCGAAGAGGTACGCGGCGGCGCAACGAATGCCGTTGCCGGAGATCTCGGCCTCCGAGCCGTCCGCGTTGAAGATGCGGAAGGAGACGTCGCGCCCCGCGGCGGGTTCGCCGTCGAGCAGGATCAGGCCGTCCGCCCCGGCTCCGGTATGGCGGTCGCAGATTGTCTTGGTCAAGCCGCCCGGATCGGTCCCGGCGCCGATCTCGGCCCGGTCAACGATCAGAAAGTCGTTGCCCAGGCCATGGTACTTGACGAACTTCACCTAGGAAACCCGGATGGTGACGATGAAGTCCTGCGCCTGGCCGTTGCTCTCCCGGCGGCAGTTCAGCAGCAGGGGAGCGCCGACGGCCGTCTTTTCCAGGATCTGCTCCCATTCGGCGGTCGTCGAGACCTTGACCCGGTTGACCTCGAGGATCAAGTCGCCGGCAGACAAGCCCTTGCGCTCGGCGTCGCTGCCTTGCGCGACGTCGGTGATGACCAGGCAGTCCCGCGTCCGGTAGCCGGTGCGGCGGGCCAGGGCCGTGGACATCTCGGTGACTTCGAGGCCCGTATCCCGGCTCGATTTGACTTGGGAGGCGGCGGGCGTATCGTCCGAAAGCTCGGCCACCGTGGCCGTGATCGTCTTGACCTGGCCGTCCCGGATGACCTTGACGTCGACCTTGCTCCCGGGCAGGATGTCGGCGATCTTGAACCGCAGGTCGGTGTCGCTGTCGACTTTCTGGCCGTTGATTTCGATGACCACGTCGTAAGGCTTCAAGCCCGCCTTGGCCGCGGGCGTATTGGCGGCCACCGAGCTGATCAGGGCGCCTTTCTTGTCCTTGAGCTTGAGGGCTTCGCGCGTTTCGTCGTCGATGGAGGCCGGAACGATGCCCAGGTAGCCGCGGACGACCTTGCCCTTGTCCTTGAGCTGCTGGATGACCTTCTTGGCCAGATTGGAGGGGATGGCGAAGCCGATCCCGATATTGCCGCCGTTCGGGGCCAGGATGACGCTGTTGATGCCGATGACCTCGCCCTTCAGGTTGACCAGCGGTCCGCCGGAGTTGCCCCGGTTGATGGCCGCGTCGGTTTGGATGTAGTCCTGGTAGGTGATTTCGTTGACGCCGAGCTGGCGGCCCTTGGCGCTGACGATGCCGGCCGTCACGGTGTGCTCCATGCCCAGGGGGTTGCCGATGGCCAAAACCCATTCGCCGACCCGGGCCAGCCCCGAGTCGCCCAGCTCGACGAAGGGGGCGTTCTTGATTTCGATCTTGATCAGGGCCAGGTCGCTCTTGGGATCGGTGCCCACGATTTTGGCCGTGTAGTTTTCGCCGGAGACCATGGTCACCTTGGTCTTTTGGGAGCTCTCGACCAGGTGGTTGTTGGTGATGATGAATCCGTCGGCGCTGACGAGAAAGCCCGTCCCCTGGACGGTGACCTTGGGATCCTTCTCCTGCCGCCGCGGAGCGGGCTGGTCGAAGAAGCGGTTCCAGAAATCATCGAAGGGGGTTCCTTCGGACATCGCGGATTGAGAGGCTTTCTCCACCCGATCCGTTTCGACCTTGACCACGGCCGGGCCGACCTTGTCCGCGACCTTGACGAAGTCGAGGTCGGGTTTGACGCCGGGCGTCTGGGCGAAAAGACCCGTTCCGGAGCCCGATTTATCCGAGAAAGCGGAGCCCGAGGCTTTGTGTTCGGGCATGAAAACAAAGATATATCCAGCCGCCAGAATGCCCAGTACGAAGCTGGCCAAAGAGACCCATACGACTTTCTTCATCGGTTGTCCTCCATGATCCGTCGCGGATGACCGGCTATGGCCTTTATTTAAGGCCAAAACGATAGCATAGTCCCGCTCTGTTTTCAAACACGTTTCCAACCCGGGAAAGGCCCGAAGCGTTGCATTTCCCCCTGGCCGGGGCTAAGATGAGAAGCTATGAAAAGCGGTATTTTGATCGTCCTGGAAGGGATCGACGGAGCCGGCAAGTCCACCCAGGCCAAGGGCCTCGTCCGGCGCCTCCGCCGGCGCGGATTCGACGCCGTCTCCTTCCGCGAGCCCTCCCGGGGCCGCTACGGCCGGGAGATCCGGCGCAAGGCCAAACAGGCCGATTCGCTCACCCCGAAGGAAGAGCTCGGCCTGTTTCTTCTCGATCGCCGCGAAAACGTCGAACGGAACATCCGCCCGGCGCTCTCCCGGGGCAGGATCGTGGTCATGGACCGGTACTATTTCTCGACGGTCGCCTATCAGGGCGCCAAGGGGCTCGATCCCGGGGAGATCCGGCGGGCCAACGAGCGCTTCGCGCCCCGGCCGGACCTCGTTTTCATCCTCGACCTTCCGGCGGCCCGGGGGCTCGGCCGGATCGAGGGCCGCAAGAGCCGGGACCTGCTTTTCGAGCGGGAGGGCTACCTGCGCCGCGTCAGGCGGATCTTCCGCTCTTTTGAGGGGAGGCGTTTCGTTCACCTGGACGCCGGGCGGGGGCGCCGTGAGCTGGCCGACGAGATCCTGGCCCGGGTCCTGAAGCTTGCGGTTTTGAAAAAAGCCGGGCCTTTGCTATAGTTGAAAATCATGTCTCCGGCCAAAAAGCTCTGGAAGATCCGCATCGTCCCGACCGACCGCAAAAAGCTTTGGCGGCACATCCGCCGTTTCATCGTCTTTTCCACCGCCGTCATCCTGGGCGCCCTGCTGGGCACCTACATCGCCGTCAAGCAGGGCCTTCCGGACGTTACCGAGATCGAGAGGCTGATCCCCAGCCTGACGACGTCCGTCTTGGCCGACGACGGCCGGGTGGTCAAGGAGATCGGCCCCGAGAAGCGCATCCTGGTGGCCTACGACAAGATTCCGGACAGCCTCAAGCAGGCCATTCTGGCCACCGAGGATCCCCGTTTCTTCAAGCACAAGGGCGTCGACGTGCGGGGCTTCGTCCGGGCCATCTGGCAGAACGTCTGGCACATCTTCGGCGGCAGCAAGCTGGAGGGCGGGTCGACCATCACCCAGCAATTGGCCCGGGAATACTTCCTCTACCGCCAACAGAGCATCCACCGCAAGCTGGTCGAGTGGGTCCTGGCGGTCCAGATCGAGAAACGTTACTCCAAAGACAAGATCTTTGAGATGTACTGCAACCAGTTCAATCTGGGCCACGGCGCCTATGGGATCGAGGCGGCGGCGCATCTGTTCTTCGGCAAGAGCGTCACCGACCTGACCCTGGACGAGAGCGCCATGATCGCCGGCATCTTTCGCGGCCCGGCCCGGTATTCGCCCTACAACGCTCCCGAATTGACCTTCAACCGGCGCAACCACGTCCTGGCCCGGATGGTGGAGGAAGGTTATCTGACTAAAACCCTGGCCGAAGAGACGAAGAAGAAGCCGCTGTCCGTCCTCCCTCTCGGCCGAAGCGACTCGGACTTCGGAGCGACGTTCTTCGAGGAGATCCGCCGCTACATCGTCTCCACCTACGGCGAGGACGCCCTCTACCGGGGCGGGCTCAAGATCTACACGACCCTCAACGTCGACGCCCAGAAGGCCGCCGAGACGGCCCTGCGCCAGGGGCTTCGCGATCAAGACAAGCGGCGCGGCTGGCGCAAGGACAAGCTGCTCCTGACCGAGGACAAGGATTTCCTGACGAGCGGCCGGCCGCTCGAGGAATACTGGCTGAGATCCTGGACGTCGCCCCGGGTCGAGCCCGGGGACGTATTCGAGGCCATCGTCCTGTCCGTAAGCAAGACCGAGGCCAAGGTCCGGGTCAAGTCCTACACCGGCCGCATGCGCAACGACGACATCGAGCGTTGGACCAAGACCAAGCAGATCGACCGTCTTCTCCAGCGCGGCCATGTCGTCCCGGTGCGGATCAAGAGCAAGGATGAAACCAAGAAGGAGCTGTCCGTTTCACTCGACCAGGAGCCGCTGGCCGAAGCGGCCTTCGTGGCCATCGAACCCGCCACGGGCCAGATCAAGGCCATGATCGGCGGCTACTCCTTCGGCCGCAGCCAGCTCAACCGCGTCACCCAGACCGCCCGCCAGGCCGGCTCTTCGATCAAGCCCCTGCTCTACACGGCGGCCCTGGACAACGGCTTCACGGCCGCTTCGCGGATCGAGGACAAGCCCACCGATTTTACGGACAAATGGTCGCATACGACCTGGACGCCCAAGAATTACGACCGCCAGTACAAGGGCATGATCACCCTGCGCAGCGGGCTGGAGGATTCTCGCAACGTGGTCACGGCCGTCCTCCTCGATCAGATCACGCCCCAGGTCGGCGTCGACTACTGCAAGCGCTTCGGGCTGACAACGACCATCTACCCCTACCTGTCGCTGTCCCTGGGAACGTTCGAGATGCGGTTGATCGAGATGGTCTCGGCCTATTCCGTCTTTCCAAACCAGGGCGTCCGGGTCAAGCCTTACTCCATCCTCAAGATCGAGGACCGCGATGGAAACCTCTTGGAGGAGAACAAGGTCGAGTCCGAGGACGTCATCTCGCCCCAGACCGCCTTCCTGATGACCAACATTCTGCAGGGCGTCATCGAGCGCGGCACGGCCGCTTCGGCGTCGAGCCTGCTGGCGTATAAGCCCTTGGCCGGCAAGACCGGAACGACGGACAAGTACACCGATGCCTGGTTCATCGGCTTCTCGCCTTCTCTTTGCGCCGGGGTCTGGGTCGGCCGCGACGACAATACGCCGCTGGGCCCTCGAGAGGAAGGCGCCTTGGCGGCCCTGCCCATCTGGCGGGATTTCTTCCGCGGCGTCATCGCGGCCGAGCTGAAGAAGGCCGAGGCGGCCAAGTCCGAGGTCGCGTTGGAGGAGTTTGCCGTCCCTAAGGGCATCGTCTTCGAGGCAATTGACCGCAAAACCGGCCTACGGCCGGCCAGCTTCTGCCGGTGGCGCTTCATGGAGTCGTTCCTGGAAGGGACCGAACCGACGCGGTTCTGCTCCCTCGAGGATCACCTGCTCATTCTCGACTATGACTCGAACGAGAGGGGCAAGGAAGAGCACGAACCCTAAAGGGGTTCCCGGATAAGACTACCTTGAAGGGGTGTCAGGAACATCGTCCGAAGGATGGTGTGACGTCGGAGGAGGAACCGGCCAATGAGTCCCCCTAAGGGTGTCGGCACGACGGCACATAAAAAAAGGGAAGCGGCGAAGGCCGCTTCCCTAGGGATAACGAAGAGACGGTTAACGGCGATGGCCGCCGCCGCCCCCGGAAGGCCGGGAGCTGCCGCCGCCGCCGGAGGAGCGGGACCCGCCTCCCGAAGACCGGGAGCTGCCGCTCGAGGACGAGCCGCGAGACGACGAGCCGCCGGCTGAAGACCCGCTCGAAGAAGAGCTGCGCGGCGTCGTCGCGCGGGAGGAAGATCTATCCGAGTTCGAGGACGAATTGCGATTGACCGTGGAACCGGAGTTTCCGTTCCGGATGCGGCGATAGATGTCGCCCAGAACCGAACCGGAAGTGCTCCGGCCGGAGCCCGCGCTGTCGCGGGTGATGGCCGGCGAAGAGGGGTAGCCGTAGCCCGAGCCGGGGGAGTAGGACCTCGTTTCGTAGCTCGAATCGGATTCGCCGTCCCGCTTCTTTCGCTCGCCGGAGGCGCCCGCGGCGCCGGGGGGAGGGGTGCCTTGCGCGTTCCCGCCCCTATTGACCGTGCCGCTCTCGCCCGGCTTGTTGGCGGGCGGATTCCCGCCTTGGGTCGCGGCGCCGCCCGTTCGGCCGTCGTTGACCCGGCTTCCGGCCGCCTGGTCGTTCTTCGGCGCAGTATCGGTCCCGCGGACGCGGTCGCCCTGGCTGCGGACTAAGCCGTCGCCGGCAGTACTGGCCCCGCCTCGTCGGAGAATGACCCCGCCGTTTTTCAGAGGCTCGGTGGAGATCCGCCCGACGGAAACCGGCCGCACATCGGGCATCTTGCCCGACATGGTGATCTGGCCGGCGTTCCTGAGCGCATCAGGCCCGAGGGCCGCCTTGCGCATGTCCCTGAGCAGGAACTGGTCCTTGCGGACGACGGTCATGGCCCGGGAATTCCTGGGATACTCGCCGTGCCATTCGCGTCCGTAGTAACGGTTATTGAAGAGGATGCCGGGGTAGCCCCAGTAGCTCAAGGGCGCCCAACCCCAGCAATCGTAGCCCCACCACCAGTCCACCCAGGCCGGGCCCCAAACGCTCATCGGGATCCAGTACCAGCCCCAGCCGGTGTCCCAATGCCAGCGGCCGTAGTGGAAGGGGCCCCAGCCCCACGATTCAAAGGGAACCCAGCACCAGCCGGCCATGGGCACCCAGGTCCAGTGCCCGTTGGAGTAGGGGCGCCAGTCGGGGCCCAGGTTGCGGGGGACCCAGACGTAGCCGAACTCGGACGATTCGTTCCAATCGCCGTATTCGTCGAGCTCGAATTCCAGGTCGGAAAGCTCTTCCGGAAGATAACCGCGTCCGGCCTGGCGATTGACGGCGGTCAGGCGGGCGGAGTTGAAGCGGTCGAATTCGTCCTCGACCGCGGCCGCGAAGAACGCCGCCGGCTTGCCCTGGAAGATTCCGTTCGCCAGAACGATCTTCTGGGCGTCCTTGACCAGCATCGAGCCGTCTTCGCCGGCCGCCTCGATCATGCCCTGAAAGACGAGGAGCTCCGTATCGCCGCCCTCGCGGACGTCGATCCGGTAGAGCCCCTTGTCCAGGACGTAAAACGTGGCGTCGTCGGTCAGGATTTCGATGGACTTTTCCTTGGTCAAGGCGCCCACTTCGAGATACATATGGCCGGCCCACTGGCGTATGCGGGTGATTCCGTTGTCGCGCCGGGGCAGGGAAACGAAATCGACCTTCGAATTCTGATCCATGCGGATGTACTGCCGCTTGCCCAAATAGATCTCGACCCGTCCATCCGTCGTCCCGATCCGATCGCCCTCGGCGATCGGCGCGTTCAGTTCGGCGTCCTCGGAGCCAAGATCCTGGGCTTTCTGGATGAAGGCCGTTCCGGTCAAATGGCTGATCCGGGCGAAAGAATTATTGACGTATCGGGTTTCCTGTTCCTGGGCTCTGGCCAAGGGGACGAGGAAGGCCACGGCCAGAAGGATGATCAGGGCTCTTTTCATTTCCATTCTCCTTACGACCATAGCATATGCAAAAATTATACCAAGCCTGCCGCCTTATATACCAGGCTTTTTTCCGGTCATGCGTCCCCAAAAGAGGACAGATGCGCCTTTACAAGCTTTTCCAATATCTCTTTGCAACAGGAAGGGTACGGGCTATTTCCTCCCCGGCTCCCGGAGAGAGGACGGGTTCGATTTGCGGCAGGGGATCAATGCCGGCCATCTGGCCGATGACGGCGCGGACGCCTTCGGCTAAGGCTTCGAGTCGGTATCCGCCTTCCAGGACAAGAAGCAGGCGTCCCCCGCACAGGGCGGCCGCCTGCCGTTTGCTCTCGGCCGCCAAGGCGCCGAATCCGTCTCGGCTGACGAGCATCCCGCCCAGCGGGTCGCCGGCGCAGATATCGAAACCGGCAGAAACGATGATGAACTCGGGCTCGAACTCGGCCGCGATGGGCCCGAGAATATGCCTGTGGATGTGGAGGTAGTCCCCGTCCGTCTTGCCCGGCCGCAGCGGCACGTTGACGGTGAATCCTTCGCCTGGGCCGTGGCCTTTTTCGGCCACCGAGCCCGTGCCGGGGAAAAGGGGGCTTTGATGAGTTGAGAAATAGAGCACATCGCTCCGTCCGTCGAAGGTGTGCTGGGTCCCGTTGCCGTGATGGAGGTCCCAGTCCACGATCAGGACGCGGCGCAATCCCCGCCGCCGGACAAGGTACTCGGCGGCCAGGGCCGCGTTGTTGAAAAAGCAGAAGCCCATGGCCCGGTTGCTCTCGGCGTGGTGCCCGGGCGGGCGGACAAGGGCCAAGGCGTTCTCCACATTGCCGCGGAGGACGGCATCCGCCGCCTCGATCGTACCGCCCGCCGCGAGCCGGGCGGTTTCGTAGGTCAGGGCCGTCGCCGCCGTATCGGAATCGAGCGGTACGAAGTCGCGTCCGGCCGTCCCGCTCAGAAAGCCGATGTATTCGGGAGCATGGACGAGCTCGAGCTCGTCCTCCGTTGCCGGCCGCGGCTCGATCGGGAGAAGGGGCAGGCCGGGTTCGGCGTCGAGCCGGGCGTGGATGGCTTTCAGGCGGCCGGGCGACTCGGGATGTTCGGGGCCCATGTGGTGGGCCAAAAATCGGTCGTCTCGAACGATTCCGGTGGTCTTAGTCATGAGAGTCCCGGCAGCGAGATTTCGTCATGACGCGGATGCGGGCGGGTGGCGCCGGCCTGGGCCGGGTTTCCGGGCGAATTTAGGGATTTAATTTTAGAGGTGAGGGGTGTGGGGGGCAAAACCCATCGGCGAGGGAGCGGGCACGGTCTCCCGCCATAAGGCGGGAGGAGCGACCGAGCCGGCCGGAGCGAACGCCCGCGCTGGGGGCGTGAGCGTGTTTTGCTCCCCATACCCCGAGCCTCCTTTTGGATCACTTCTTCGGGAAGAACTTGGCCAGCTCCTCCTCCTTCGGCTTGGGCGTCAGGAGGCTTACGATGATCAGGGAGCCGAGGGAGGCGATCAGGGCCGGGAAGATGATCGGGATGCCCCAGGGATCGCCTTGCGGAACCTTGGCCGCGGGCAGGACCTTGGACAGGACGAACAGGACGATGCAGACGACCGAGCCGGAAACGATCGAGGCTAGGCCGCCCGCCTTGGTGGCCCGCTTCCAAGCCAGGGCGGCGATCAGGGCCGGGGTGATGGCCGCTCCGTAGATGGCGTAGGCGAAGAAGCTCATTTCCAGGACGCTCTTGAGCTGGGTGGCCAGGAGAAAGGCTAGGACGCCCATGACGACGATGATGATTTTCTGAAAGGCGACCATCTTCTTGGGATCGGCGTCCTTCTTCAGGAAACGCTGGTAGATGTCCCGTATCAGGGTCGTGGAGGGGGAGAGCAGATAGTTCATGCCCGTCGAGATGACCACGGCGCAGGCCGCCCCCAGCAGGAGAACGCCCACCGGCACCGGGACGAGCTGCTTGGCGGCCATCAGGACGACCTTACCGCCGGCCTTGGGTATGCTCAAATCGATCTGGCCCTGGAGCTTGCTGTAGGCGAAGACGGCGATGACGACGACGATGGTCTCGACGAAGATCGTCCCGACCGTCCACCAGGCCACCGCCTTCTTGGCGTCCTTGCCCGATTTGGCGCTGTAGAACTTCTGGTACATGCTCTGGACGCCGAGCAGGAGGAACATGGTCGAAAGGAAATACCCTATGGCCTTAAGCCAGGGATGGGCTCCGAACTGGCTGTTGACCACGGCGAAATACCCGGGGTCGAGGGCGGCCTTGGCCGCCGCCGGTCCGCCGGCGGCGTGGATGACGAAGGGCACGGCTACGAGGCAGGCCAGGACGATGATGATCCCATTGGGCAGGTCGGTGTAGGCGATGGCCACCATGCCGCCTATGGCCGTGAACAGGATGACGAAGGCCGCGGCGATGAGGGTTCCCGTCGATTCCGAGATGGCGCCGTCGGTGATGACGTTGAGGATGAAGCCGCCGGCCACGAATTGGTAGGAGACGATCGAGATGAAGGACAGGATCAGGGCCACGGCGCCGAAGAGCCGGGCGGCCGGGCCGTAGCGGACTTCGAGCACGTCGCCGACCGTGTACTGGCCGAAGGTGTGGATCTTGGCGGCCAGGAAATAGATCAGGATGATGCCGACCCAGGCGCCGGCGGCCAGCCAGAGGGCCGAGAATCCGGCCTTGGCGGCGAACTCGGCCCCGCTGATGAAGGTGCCGGACCCGATCCAGGTGCAGATCAGGGTGAAGACCATGACCTGCCACTTGAGGCTCCGCCCGGCGACCTGGAAATCGTCCTGGTTCTTGATCTTGCGGGATCGGTAGAAATTGAACCCGGTCAGGATGATCAGATAGGTGAGAATGACGATCACGTAGATGGACATGCCGCCCTCCTTATAATTACCAGACACATACTTAATTCCTCGCTTTGCGACCCATTAGGCTTTAGTAAGGAAGTCCTCACGGCTCTCCCTCCGCTTCTATTGGGAATTAAGTATGTGTCTGGTAATTACGGCGAGACGCCCTCTTTAACCGCAGGTAAACCCGGCCCATGACCAGGAGCCGCTTGAGATCGTCGAAGGAGCGTATCTGGCGGAGGGCTCGCGGAGCCTTCCGCAGCAGGGATGTCCGACGGGCGCTGAACGACCAGCGCAGAATGAGCTCGCTGACCTGGGCCCAGGTCAGCTTGTCGATGTAAAGGGGAACGTCGCCCTGGGCCAGGGGCAGGGTGATGACGCCCTTGCGATAATGCCGCGTCCAGGTGAATCCCTCCGGCAGGAAGCCGGTTTCCCGGGCGAGTTTCTCGAGCGGCGTGCCCGGGTAGATATGGAGGATGGCCACCGAGCCCTCGATACGATCCTTGTACTCCTCGATGATCCGGATCGTCTCTTGGGCTTCCCGCCATGTTTCGGTCGGATGGCTGAAGATGAAGAAGACGTTGGCGATGATCCCGAGCTCGACGCACCAAGCCGTCAGGTTGTGAAAGTCGGCCATTTCGATCCGCTTGCCGACGATCTCTTCCCGCACCCGGTCCGAGCCGGCTTCCAGGCCGTAGGACAGGTGGAACAGCCCGGCCGACTTCATCTTCAGAAGAAGCTCCCGGCTCATGATGTCCAGGCGCACGTCGCACTTAAAGAAGACGTCCAGCTTTCTCTCGATCATCAGGTCGCAAATGGCGTCGGCCCGCTTGGGGCTGGCGTTGAAGGTGTCGTCGAAAAAGAAAACGACCTTGATCCCATAGCGGGCTTTCAGGAGCTCGATCTCCCGGACGACGTTTTCCGGGCTGCGCATTCGGACCGTGCGGCCCCAGTTCACCGGCGTGGCGCAGAAATTGCAGGCGAAGGGGCACCCCCGGCTGGTCATGATGTTGGCGGCCGGCAGAGGGCCGTGTCCGGGGACTTCGAAGGCGAAATTGTATTTTTCGAACGGCACCAGGTGATAGGCGGGGAAGGGCAGGCTGTCGAGGTCGGCGATGGGAGTCCGCGGGGCGTTGCCGGCGATCTCGCCGTTCTTGCGCAGGACCAGTCCCGGGACGTCGTGCAGCGATTCCAGGCGGGGCGGCGCGTCACTTCGCGAGGCGCTGTCCCAGACCCGGCACATCTCGAGCATGGTCATCTCGCCCTCGCCGCGGACGACGACGTCGAGCTCGGGAATGTGGCGCAGGCAGTCTTCGGCCGCCATCGAGGCGTGCGGGCCGCCCAGCACCGTCCAACAGCCCGGGTGGGCCCGTTTGGCCAGGCGGACGAGCTTGAAGGCCTGGAAGCGGTTCTCGGTCGTGATGGTGACCCCGACGATGTCGGGCCGGTCGCGCCGGATCTTGCGGATGATGTCCTTCCAGCCGAGGCCCAGGACGTTGCAGGGCACGATCTCGACCGGGATCTTCTCCCGCTCCAGCACCGCCCCGATGTATAGGAGCCCCAGCGGGGGCATGGACGACCCGCCGGACCAGCGCTCGGCGAAATAGCCGCCCGGCGAAACGTAGAGCTGGACTTTAGGCAACGGGCTCGGCCTCCGCCTTCTTTTCCATCTTCATTGAAAAGACCCGGGTCACGTTCGGCTCCTCCATGGTCGTGCCGTAGATGTAGTCGGCCACTTCCATGGTCCGGTAATTGTGGGTGATGATGATGAACTGGGTGTCCGACTTGATGGTTTTCATCAGGTCGAGGAAGCGGATCAGGTTGGCTTCGTCCAGGGCGGCGTCCACTTCGTCCAGGATGCAGAACGGCGTCGGCTTGTAGCGGAACAGCGCGAACAGGAAAGCCAGGCTGGTCAGCGATTTTTCGCCGCCCGACAGTAGGCCCATGTTGCCGACCTTCTTGCCGGGCGGCTGGGCCAAGACCTCGACGCCGCTTTCCAAGGGGTCGTTCTCGTCGAGCAGGCGGACGTCGGCCGTGCCGCCCTTGAACAGGGTGACGAAAAGCTCCTTGAAATACGTGTTGACCTCGGCCATGGCGCTCAAGAACCGCTGCCGGCTTTCCTCGTCGATCTGGCGGATGGCCTCCTTGGTCTGGGCGATGGACTCACGCAGGTCGGCCCTCTGCTGGACGAGGAAATCGTGCCTCTCTTTCTGCTGCTGGTACTCCTCCTCGGCCATCAGGTTGACGGCTCCGATCCGCAGCAGCTTGTCCTTGGCCTCCTCGAGCTCCGCCTCCACGTCGCCTTCCTCGGGCGCTTCCGCGGCGGCCGCTTCGGCCCGCACTTCCTGGAGCGTCTTCTTCAGCTCCTGCCAGCAGGCCTCTTCGAGGTTGACCAGGTCGCGGTCGACCTCGGCCTTGCGGACCTCCCAGCCCATCCGATCGTCCTTGAGCCGTTCGTGCTCCTCGCGAAGCGCGGTCAGGCCGGATTCGGCCGCGAGGAGCTCCCCGCGCAGGTCGTCCAACCGGCTCTCGCTTCCGGTCAGGGCTTCCTCTTGGCCGGCCCGCTGGCCGTCCAGGGTGACGGCCCGATCGCCCAGCTCCGCGGTCAGCCGGCGGAGGGATTCCTGTTCCGTTTCGGAGGCCCGCATTTCCTCCTGCAGGCCGGAGAGCTTGGCCGCCGCGGCCGTTCGCCGAGCCTCCAGGGACGCGATTCTGGCCTCCGATCCGCCGACTTTCTCGCGGCCGAGGTCGATCGCGCCGCGGAGCTCCAGGAGGACCTGGGTTTCCCGGTTGGCCCGTTCCTGATACTGAAGAAGCTCGCGCTCCTCGGCTTCGGCGGCTTCGCGGCAGAGGCGTTCCTCTTCCTCCTGTGTTTTCAGGACGGCGGAATGGTGCTCGGCCTTGTCCTTGAAGCCGCTCAAGTCCATGGCCAGGATCTCGATGTCGTGGCCGAACAAGGCCAGATCGTTTTCCAGCTTGTCGCGCTCGGCCATGGCCAGGGCGGATCGTTTCTCGAGGTCGACGAGGCTGCGCCGCAGGCCGGAAATCTCGGAGGCCAGCCCGTCGAGGCGGGTTTCCAGGCCGGCCTTGACGTCCTGCGCCGCGGCGAGCTCGCCGGTGAGCGGTTCGATGACCGCGTTCTGGTCCGCCAGTCGGCTCTCCAGATCCCGGATTTCCTGGATGAAGGTGAACAGCCCCTCCTTGCGCTGGCCGAGCTTGAGCAGGCCGCCGCGCTGCAGGACGTCTCCCTGCGGTGTGATGAAGCTCAGGCCGGGATGGGCCAGCCACAGCCGGACCGCGGACCGGACGTCCTTGACGATGAAAGCGTCCTGCAGGAAGGGCAGGCGGCCGCCGAGGGCGGCTCCCGGCCTCAGCCGGGTTTTCAGCCGGCCGATGATGTCCGGATCGACGAGAGGGCTTTCGCCGCCGGCGTCGGGATCGGCCGGCGGGAGCAGCAGAAAGTTGCCGCGCAAGCCGCCCGCGCCCAGGGCGTCCAGGACGTCCTGGGGACGGATGACCAGCGAACGCGCCTCTTCCTTCCAAAAGACGTCGACCAGGGGTGCGTCGGCGGCATCGGAGCTGACCATGTCGGCGAAGGCGCCCAAGGCGGCGGGAACGTGGGGAACGGCGGCCGCCTGGCGCTCTTGGGCTTCCAGCTTGCGCAGGGACTGCAGGTGATGGGACGTCGCGTCGCGTTCGTCCTTGAGGGCGCCGATGCGCTCGCGCAGGGCATTGATCGCGGCGGCGGATTCGGCCAGCTTGGCCCGGGCTTCCGTTTCGGACTTCTCCCGCTCCGCCAGGGCGGCCGCCCCGGAGACCCGCTCGGCCTCGACGGCGTCGCGATCGGAGGCCTTGCGGGCGAGGCGTTCGGATGTCTCGTCGCGCCGCGTCCGGAGCTTGTCCTCCTGGCGCAGGATGAGCTCGATCTCCTTGTCGATCTTGGCTTGCTCGTTTCGGGCCGAGGTCAGCTCGGCCAGCTTCTGGATGGCATCGGCGCGCAGCGACTCGACTTTTTTGGCCCAGGGGGCGACGCGAGCTTCGGCTTCCCGCAGCGAGGCCTCGCAGCGCGCGGCCTCGGCTTCCTTGCCGGTCAGGGCCTCGGCCAGGGCGGCGCTTTCCTCGCGGGCCTTGCCGGTTTCCTGTTCCAGAGCCAGAAGCTCGGCCAGAAGCTCGTCCGAGGCGATTGCCGCCCGCCGACGCAGGATGGCTAAATCCTCCGTCCGCCGGGTTTCGCGGTCCCGCTCGGCCTCGGCCCGGGCGATCTGGGCTTTGAGCGAGTAAAGCCGTTCCTGGCCGGACTTGAGCGTTTCTTCCAGGTCGCGGGCTTCGCCGCGCTTGCGGTTGACGGTCCGCTCCTCCTCGGCCAGCCGGGCGTCTTGGACCCTCTCCTTTTCCAGGCCGTCGTCGTACTTGGCTTGGACCTCGCGCTGGCCGGCTTGCAGGAGCTCGCCGCGCTGCTTGAAGTGCCAGACGGTCAGCTCGCGGATGCGCTCCCGCAGCTTGCGGTGGCGTTCGGCCGCTCCGGCCTGCCGGGCCAGGGAGTTGCGCGACTTGGCCACCTCGGCCAGGATGTCTTCCAGCCGGGTCAGGTTCTGCTCGGTGTCGCCGAGCTTGTTCTCGGCCAGCCGCTTCTTGTCCTTGTAGTAGGAGGTTCCCGCCGCTTCCTCGATCAAGGCCCGCTTCTCGACGGGCTTGGACGTGACGAAGGTGCCGATGGCGCCCTGTTCGATGACGTAATACTTGTTCTCGGAGATGGCCTTTTTCCAAAGCTCTTCCTGGATGTCCCGCAGGCGGACCGTCTTGCCGTCCAGGCGGTACTCGCTTTCGCCCGTCCGGAAGGCCCGGTGGTTGATCTGCAGCTCTTCCTCGGAGTTCTGGAGGGTGAGGGTGACGTCGGCCATGCCCATGGAGGGGCGTTTCTGGGTGCCGTTGAAGATGGCGTCCTCGGTCTTCTCGCCGCGGACGGTCTTCTGGCGATGGCCGCCCAGAACCCATTGAATGGCCTCTACGATGTTGCTTTTGCCGGTGCCGTTGGGGCCGATGATGATGGTGATCCCGGGGTTGAAGATGACCTTGGTCCGCTCCGGGAATGTCTTGAAGCCTTGCAGTTCGAGCCGTTTGATGTACATGGGGTTTGCGATAGGGGGGTATTGTAGTCGAAGAGGGGGCCGGGCTCAACAGGCAGGGAGGAGAGGAATCGAAATATTTTCACTTGAAATGGCGGACAAATCGTGCCAGACTGAACTCAAATGTCTGAAGAGAAGAGAAAGTATCTTCGCTTCGAATGCCTCGTTCCGGTTGAACTGGTCGAGGTGGACGAAAACGGCCAACCCGGCAACTCGGCCTTCATCGATAATATTTCGCGGGAAGGCGTCCGGGTCGTCCTCGACATGGGGATGGATTTCGGGCCCGGCAAGGACCTGAAGTTTAAGATCTACAGTCCCGAAAGCCACAAGACCTGCTCCCTGAAGGGCGAGATCGTCTGGATCAAGCCCGCGGGAAACAAGGTCGAAATCGGGTTGCGGATCAAGGACATGGAGAACTGCTCCAAATCCGAGCTCCTCGATATAGGCTATAACCGCTGGCGCGAAGACCAGGCCAAGGCCCAGGCCATGGCCGAAGACAAGGCTAAAGCCAAGGCTCAAACGCCCAAATAAACCCGCCCGTTTGCGTTCCGACCCTGCCGCCGCCGGAGAGTTCCGCGCTCTCATTCATTGACAGACGGCCCGTTTTCCGCTAATTTATGGCCCTCTTCCCGAGGCCAGCGTAGCTCAGTCGGTAGAGCGGCTGATTCGTAATCAGCAGGTCGGAGGTTCGATCCCTCTCGCTGGCTCCAATCAAATTACCATAAGAAAACGGAAAGGCATGATTCGAACGCTGAGCGCGCATCTGGGGAAGTACGGGAAATACGTGCTTCTCTGCGTCATGCTCATGACGGGCGACGTCATTTGCACGATGCTCGTGCCGACGCTCATGGGCCGGATCGTCGATGTCGGCGTGGCGGGCCGTGACATGCGCTACATCGAAAGGACGGGAGCCCTCATGGTGCTCCTGTCCCTGACCTGCATCGGCCTCGGCGCGTTCAATGCGAAGTTCTCGGCCCGGGCGGCCCAGGGCTTCGGGGCCAACCTGCGCAAGGCGCTCTTCGATAAGATCCAGTCTTTCTCCTTCTCCAACATCGACCACTTCAGCGCACCCTCCCTCGTGACGCGCCTGACGAGCGACGTCGGGCAGATGCAGAACACCTTGCTCATGTGCCTGCGGATGCTGCTCCGGGCTCCGCTCATGCTCGTTTCCGCCACGTTTTTCGCCGTGAGCATCAATGCCCGGCTCTCCCTCGTGCTGGTCGTCGCCATCCCGCTCCTCGTTCTCGGCATCGCCTTGATCCTGCGGCAAGCGGAGCGCCTGTTCACCGCCATGCAGGCCCGGATCGACGGGCTCAACGGGACCGTCCAGGAGAATCTCATCGCCATCCGCGTGGTGAAGGCCTTCGTCCGCGAGCCCTACGAGAAGCTCAAGTTCCAGAAATCGAACGACGAGCTCACCGCGGCCGCGATTCGGGCGGGCAACCTCATCAGCATGGTGTTTCCGATGATGATTTTCATCATGAATGGGGCCATGATCGCGGTGATCTGGCTGGGCGGCCGGATGGTGCATGCCGGAGGCATGGGGACGGGACAGCTCCTCAGCTACATCAGCTACATCATGGAAATCCTCTTCAGCATCATCATCTTTTCCATGGTCTTCATCCTTTTCGCCCGGGCCGAAGCCTGCGGCAAGCGCATCGTCGAGGTCCTCAACACGGACATCGACATCGTCGACAAAGAAGCCCTTCCCGATCCGGAGAAGACGCCGAAGGTGCGCGAGGGCCGCATCGAGTTCCGCGACGTGGATTTCAAGTACGGAACGGGGGGCGGAGGCAAGAACGTCCTCTCGGGCATCAACCTTACCGTGGAGCCGGGAGAGTTCGTCGCCGTCGTCGGCGGCACGGGATCCGGAAAGACCAGCCTCGTGAACCTCATTCCCCGCCTCTACGACGTCTCGGGCGGACGGCTCCTCGTGGACGGTGTGGACGTGCGCGACTACAGGATCGAGGACCTGCGGGCGGGAATCGGGATGGTGCTGCAGAAGAACGTCCTTTTCTCGGGCACGATCCGGGAGAATCTGCTCTGGGGCGACGGGAAAGCCGGCGGCGCGGATGTCGTAGAAGCCGCGCGGATCGCCCAGGCCGATGGATTCATCCGCGGCTTCCCCGACGGCTATGAGACGGTTCTGGGCCAGGGCGGCGTCAACGTCTCGGGCGGCCAGAAGCAGAGACTCTGCATCGCCCGGGCCATGCTGAAGAAGCCGGCCATCCTGATCCTCGACGACTCCACCAGCGCGATCGACACGGCCACGGAGGCCCGGATCCGCGCCGAGTTCACCCTGAAGCTCAAGGGCACCACGGTTCTCATGATCGCCCAGCGGATCGGCTCGGTGATGGACGCGGACAGGATCGTCGTCCTCGACGACGGCCAAGTGGCCGGCGTCGGGACGCACGCGGAGCTTCTTTTAAACAACGCGATTTATCGCGAGATCTGCGGTTCCCAGCAGGAAGGGCTGACGGCATGACGGCCGAGAATAGACGGGCCATGCCCGCCCCGCAGGGTCCGAGAGGAGGGCATGGTCCGCGCAGCTTCGAGCGCCCCAAGAATTTCAAGGCGGGGTTTTCCCGGCTGCTCAAGTACCTTGACCGGAGCAAGCTGCTCGCAGCCCTTGTCATTTTCCTGCTTCTGATCAGCACGTCCGCGATGCTCGCGGGATCCTATGCCCTGAAGCCGCTCATCAATAAGTATATCGCCCCCGGCGACTTCCGGGGCCTGGCGACGGCCCTTTTTGTCCTCGGATGCATCTATCTGTTCGGCGTCCTGGCCGCCTATCTCCAGTCGCGGCTCACGATACGCCTCGCCCAGCGGACGACCAACATCATCCGCAGGGATCTGTTCGACAAGATGCAGGGCCTGCCCCTCAGGTTCTTCGACACGCACACGCACGGCGAGCTCATGAGCCGTTACACGAACGACGTGGACAATGTGCAGCTGATGTTCGAGCAGAGCCTCACCCAGCTCATATCCAGCGGCCTGACGTTCGCGGGCTCCGTCGCGATGATGATCCTCCTGAGCCCGCTCCTATTCGTCTTCACGGCGGCCGTCCTCGCTCTGATGATCTTCATGAGCGGGAAGATCGGCGCCAAGAGCCGGACGTACTTCCAGAAACAGCAGGCCCTCCTCGGACAGCTCAACGGGAACATCGAGGAGGCGATCGGCGGCCTCAAGGAAGTCAAGGTCTTCAACCACGAAGAGGCGATGAAGCAGAAGTTCTCCGGGATCAACGAAGAATTCCGCGGCGCGGCCACGAAGGCCAACTTCTACGCGGGCGTCATCATGCCGATCATGGGCAACCTCAACAACATCGTCTATGCGGGCACGGCGGTCTTCGGCGGCATGCTGACCATCGCGGGGCGCTTCGACATCGGGTCCCTCGCGGCCTTCCTGCAGTACTCGCGCCACATCGGCATGCCGATCAACCAGATCACGGCCCAGGTCAACAACATCCTGGCCGCCATTGCGGGCGCGGAGCGCGTCTTCGACGTCATGGACCGCGAGCCGGAAGTCGACGAGGGGGACGTCACCCTGGTCGCGGTCAAGGGCGATGGGGCGGGCGGGATGACCACCCTCCGCCCCAACGAGACGGCCGATCTCTGGTTCTGGAACGTCCCGAAAAACGGGGCGGGGGACGGGGCGGAACGGATTCCGCTGCGGGGCGATGTGCGTTTTAGGGACGTGGACTTCTCCTACGACGGGAAGCAGCCCGTCCTCAAAGACCTTTCCCTCCATGCGCGGCCCGGCCACACGATCGCGTTCGTGGGCTCCACCGGCGCGGGCAAGACCACGATCACCAATCTCCTGAACCGCTTTTACGATATCGACTCCGGCGCCATCACCTACGACGGGATCGACGTGCGAAGAATCCGGAAGGACGACCTGCGACGATCCCTCGGCATGGTGCTGCAGGACACCCACCTGTTCACCGGCACGGTCATGGAGAACATCCGCTACGGCCGCCTCGATGCGACGGACGAAGAATGCGTGGATGCGGCCAAGGCCGCCAGCGCGGATTCCTTCATCAAGCGGCTGCCCGAGGGCTATGCCACCGTGATCAGCGGGGACGGCGCCAATCTGTCCCAGGGTCAGAGACAGCTCTTGGCCATCGCCCGGGCCTATACGGCCTCGCCGCCGGTCCTTATTTTGGATGAAGCGACCAGTTCCATCGATACCCGGACCGAGCGGCATATCGCCCGGGGCATGGCCGCGCTGTTCGAGGGCCGGACCGCCTTCGTCATCGCCCACCGCCTCTCGACGGTCCGAAGGGCCGACGCGATTGCCGTGCTCGAGCACGGCGAGATCATCGAATTCGGCGACCACGCCTCGCTCTTGCAAGCGGAGGGGCGCTACTTCCGGCTCTGCACGGGGCAGACCGAGCTCGATTGAGTCCTCGGGTCGGAGGTCCGATCCCTTACGCCGGCTCCATCAAATTTTGCCCGCGATCTTGAATTCATAGACGCAGGATTCGCGCTTGGAGTCGATGATATACATCCGGTCGTCGTAGATGGAAAAACGGCTGATGCCGACGTTGGGGCAGGGGACGACAAACTGCAGGATTCCATCGGCGTCGAAGACTTCGAATTCATAGCAGCGGGCCATGTCCTTTTCGTCGTCAAACCGGCCTGACTCGTCGGGTTGCTTTAGAAACGTGAGCACCCATAATCGATTGTCTCGATCCACGAAACAGCCCTTGGATACCGACGTCACCGAGGGCCAGGGAAATTTTCGCTCCACCGAACCGCTTCGGAACAAAAGAAGCCGCATCTCGGTCTTGATCTCATAGGGGAGATGTCGGCTGGAGGAATAAACCAGGGTTCCGTCGGAGGAATACTTGTCAATCCTGTTTTGAAAGGCAAAGGAGACACAGGTGTTGTCGTCGCCGTCCGTCGAGAAATAAACGACATTGGCGTTGAGCTGCATAGCCAGATCATCATAGCGTTCGGCGTTTCCGAACGAACGAATGATCTCCCCGGCTTCGTTATAGATCGAAAGCAAAAAGCGAGGTCCGCCCGAGCCGTCCCACGCCGCGGCATTGCTAGGCAGGATGACCCGTGAACCCGATAAGAGCGCCAGGCCGGACGTTTGGTATTGGTCGGAAATACTGCTCCCGCCGGGCCCGCTTCTGGGCATAAAACTGCCGATAAAACTCCCTTCGGGCGATAGCCGGGAGATTCTGCGGCCGTCCGCGACATAAAGTTTCTTTCTCTCTCCGTCGAGTCTCAGCAAATAAGGAGAAGCGAAATCACCCGGTCCCGCGCCTTTCCGCCCGAAGGACGAAAGGAAGTGATGGTCTTTATTAAAGCGCTTGACGGCGGATCCGTTCCCCTCCAGCACGAGAATATCTCCATTCGGCAGCCGGGCCGCGTCGACCGGATCGTACAGAATGTCTTTATCTTCCCGGCCTTCAAGCTCGCCGATTTTTCCAATGAGCTGCAGCGTGACGGGAGGGGCGTCCTTGAGCTGCGGGGACTTATTGGCAATATGCCTGATGCCTGCGACGATTTCGACCGTGAACTTCGAAGCATCGATCCCGGAATTGTGACGGCAGGCCGCCGGGAAAAACGCCGCGACGGCCATCGGAATCAGATAAAGCGTTCGTTTCATGGTATCGGCCCCCCTTTTTTAATAGACCCTAAGGCCTGACGGCGATTGGATTGTACAATGGCGCTTCGGGTGTTTGTCAATCACCTCGATAACGCCGCTCGACGGGAACGAGTTGCCGTTATCGAATCCGGAAGATCAAGCCGTGCGGATGTATCCGCTTTTCAGGCCGTCCGCTCGGGGACGACCTGGCCGTCGAAGAGGCGGATGACCCGCTGCGACTTGGCCGCGATCTCGTCGTTGTGGGTGACCATGACGATCGTCCGGCCTTCCTTCCACAGCCGCATCAGGATGTCCATGATCTCCTGGCCGCTCTTCGAGTCGAGGTTGCCGGTCGGCTCGTCGGCCAGCAGGATCGGCGGGTCGTTGGCCAGCGAGCGGGCCAGGGCGATCCGCTGCTGCTGCCCGCCGGAAAGTTCCGAGGGCCGGTGCTCGCGCCAATCGTAGAGCCCGACCGCCTGCAGCAGCTCCGTCACCCGCTCCTTGCGCTTGCGATGGTTCTTGCCGTCGAACAGCATCGGCAGTTCGATGTTCTCCCAGGCCGTCGAGTAGGGCAGGAGGTTGAAGTTCTGGAAGACGAAGCCGATCTTGCGGTTGCGCACGGCCGCCAGCTGGTCGAAGGTCAGGCCGGCCACGTTCTTGCCGTCGAGGAAGTAGCGCCCTCCCGTCGGGGTGTCCAGGCAGCCGACGATGTTCATGAGAGTCGACTTGCCCGATCCGGAGGGGCCCATGATGGAGATGAACTCGCCCTTCCCGATCTTGAGGCTGACTCCCCTCAGGGCTTCCAGGGTCTGGCTGCCCATCTTGTAGATTTTGGTGATGCCTTGGAGTTCGATCATGGGGGGCTCTCTATTCGTAGCGCAGGGACTCGATGGGGTCGGATTTCGCGGCCCGCAGGGCCGGGAAGATGCCCGACAGGAAGACCAGGATGCCGACGATGACCATGTTGGTCAGGAAGATTTGCAGGGAGAACTCCGGCCGCAGCAGGTAGGACTGGATTCCGATCGAGTCGTAGCTGACGGGGATGAGCCGGATGAGATGGACGATGTTGAAGGCGGTCACGAAGCCCCAGAACGTGCCCTTGGCGAAGATGAACAGGGTCTCGAGCAGGAACTGCTGAACGATGACCCGCCGCCGGGCGCCGATGGCCAGCTTGATGCCGATCTCCTTGGTCCGTTCCTTGGCCACGGCGTACATCAGGTTGGTCACGCCCACCGCCCCGATGAGCAGGGTCAGGGCCCCGACCAGGCCGAGAAAGGTCTCGATGCCCTTGAAGATGGCCTCGGACTCCTGGGCGTTCTCGATGGTGTTCCAGAAGCTCACCGCGTAGGTGTCGTCGGGGGAGAAGCGGTACTTGCGGCCGAGAAGCGTCCGGACCCGGCTCTCGATCAGCTTGGATTGGGACGCCTCGCGGGGCTGGATGTGGATCTGGTTGAGGCGGCGGCTGTTGTCGATCTGGCGATAGGCGTTGATGGGCAGATAGATCTGCTCCGCGTCGGGTCCGTTGTACATCGAGTTCTGGGTCTTTTCCTTCAGGACGCCGATGACCGTGAAGGGGATGCGGTTGATGACGATCTCGCGGCCGACGACTTCGGCCCCCCCGAACAGGTCCTTGGCCACCTGCCAGCCGATGAAGGCCACCTTGCGGCCTTGGGCGACGTCGTCGGCGTCGAGGAAGCGGCCGCCCATCTGCGGGATCTGGGTCCGCAGCAGCGAGAACTCGTCCGTCGTCCCGTGGATGTTGCGGTTGATCTCCTTGCCGTTGGCCGAGACCTGAAGGTACGTGTAGGACTCGGGGACGATCCGCCCGATCTCGGGGATTCTCTCCTTGAGATAGTCGATATCTTCGGGGTAGAGCTGGATCCGGCGCCCCTTGGCCAGGCCTTCGAAGGGCAGCGAGGTCTGGCCGCCGTAGACCATGATCAGGGTCTCTCCCAGCCCGCTGAAGGCGACCTTGAACTGCGTCGTGATGCCGCTGCCGAACGACATCAGCAGGAGGATCGAGAGTGTGCCCCAAAACAGGGCGAAGGTGATCAGGGCGGTCTTCTTGCGGCGCTTGCGGTACTCGTTCCAGAAAAAGCGGGGCAGGGTCGCGTTCATGCTATTTCTTCAGGGCTTCGATGGGATCGGTCGAGGCGGCCGACTTGGCCGGGATCATGCCGGCGATGACGCCGATCGTGAGCAGAATCAGGACCGTGGCCGCGATGACGAGAGGGTTCAGGGTGGGCGAGCCGATGAATTCCGTGAAGCCTTTCTGGGGCAAGGCGTGGACCGCCCGGATCACGGCGGCCGACAGGCCGAAGCCGATGGCGCCGCCGAAGAGCATGATCATGATCGATTCGCCGAAGAACTGCCAGAGAATGGTCCGGCGGCGGGCGCCCACGGCCAGCTTGACCCCGATCTCCCGCGTCCGCTCATCGACGACGACCCGCATGATCGAGGCCACGCCGACGCCGCCGACGAGAAGGGTGAAGGAGCCGATGAGGCCCAGGAACAGGGTAAAGGCCAGGAAAAAGACCGAGATCTGCTTCTCGAACTCCATGGTGTCCCAGACGGCGAGGGCGTCCGGGTCGGCCGGGTCGAAGCCGATGAGCTTGGCCAGGTGCCGTTTCACCCCTTCCGTGACGGCCTTGGTCTGGTTGGGATCCTGGGGGCGGAAGATGAAGTTGGAGACGTATTTCGTCCCGTACAGGGAGCCGAAGGTCGTCCAGGGTATGAAGGCGCAGCGCTCGTCGCGCTGGCCGTTGTAGTTGGAGTTCTGCTTCTTCGGCCGCATCACGCCGACGACCAGGAAGGGGACGTTGTCGATGAGAATCGTCCGGCCGACGGGCTTATCGCTCCCGAACAGGTCGGACGCCAGGACGTCCCCGATCATGCAGACCCGCTTGCGGGACTCCATGTCCTGCGGATTGATGAACCGCCCCTCGGCGGCGATGGTGTTGCGCATGAGCTCGAAGGGGGGATTGATGCCGCGCACGGTGTTGCGGAACTGCTGGCGGCCGTAGCTGATGAGGCGGCTGCCGATGAACTCGGGGCTGATGAGATCGAGGCCCGGGACCTTGTCCGGAATGGCCTCGACCATCTCGGGCGTCACCCGGACGGGTTTGCCCTTGACGAAGCCCTGCCAGGGCAGCGTCGTCTGGGAGGGGAAGACCAGAACGATCCCCTGGCCCATGCCGTGGAACTGCTTCATCTGGGCCTTGGAGACGGAGTCGCCGAAGGTGATCAGCAGGACGACCGAAAACGTCCCCCAGACGACGCCCGAGAGGGTCAGAAGCGTCCGCATCGGTTGGCGAACCAGATCGCGGACGAGATTGCGAACCAGGGTCCCGAACATGCGTCAGGCGCCTATTTGATCTCGCGGGGCGGCCGCTCCACGACCTTGGCTCCCTCGGCCAGGCCGGACAGGATCTCGATGTTCAAGCCGTCGGACAGGCCGGTTTGGATCTCGATCTTTTTGGTCTTGACGTCCTGCGCCGCCGAGGTCCCGTTCCCCGCGGTTTCGGGGATTTCCACGAGCCGCTTGCCGTTCTCGAAGAGGACCAGCCGTTCGGGCAGGATGAGGACGTGCTTGCGGTCCCGGATGCGGATGCTGGCGGTGGCCGAGAAGCCGGCCCGCAGGAGGTAGCCGCCCGACTTGTCGATGGCGATCTCGATGTCGAACAGGGTGGCGTTGCCGTCCTTCTTGGCCTTGGGGAAGATCCGTTCGACGACGCCTACGATCTTGGCTTCAGGCAGGGCGCCGATGGTGATCTCGGCCGCCATCTCGGTCGTGATCTTGCCGACATCGATCTCGTCCACGGTGCCCTTGAAGAGCAGGCTGCCCATGTCGGCCATGGAGCAGAGCTCCGTCCCGGGCTGGTATTGGGTCAGGGGCACGACCGGGTCGCCCTTGAAGACGCTCTGGGACAGGATGATGCCGCTCATCGGCGACTTGACGAGGGAGTCGATCTTCCGGTTGGACATCGAGATGCGGCCCTTCTCGAGAAGCTCGAGCCGCTCCATGGCGGTCTTGTAGTAGAGGTTGGCCTGCTGGTAGGCGTTCTCGATGGCGTCCATGTCCGCTTTGGAGATCAGGGACTTGGCGTAGAGATCCTTTTGGCGGTCCCAGTCGGCCTTGGCCTTGTTCATGGTCAATTCGGCCACTTCCATGCTCCGGCGCAGCTCCACGTACTCGAGGGGGGTCGGGTTGGGGGAGATGTTGAAGAGCGGGGCCCCGACTCGGACCGCGTCGCCCACTTTGAAGAGAACCTCGGAGACGATCCCCGACATGGTCGATTTGACCTTAATCTCTTTTTCCGGCTCGATCGTGCCGATGGCCAAGGCTTTTTCCTGAATGTCGCCGCGGCTTACCGCGACCAGCTTAAGGTCCGCCTTCTTTTCGCCGCGGCCGATAAGGAAATAGACGAAGACCAGGACGAAAAGAACGGCCAGGACCCGCAAGATCCATTTTTTCATGGCATACCTCTACTTCTCT
>JAQULS010000041.1 GCA_028749235.1 Acidobacteriota bacterium
AGTTTCGCTCGAAAGACTTGAGGCGGTCGAGGAGCCGGCATCCGCCGGGTTCGCCCGAGAGGTCGAAGATCGCCGCCAGCCGAATCGTTTCCGCGGCCTTCCGGCCGAGCCATTTCTCAGTCTCCGGGAGAAAGGCGGGAATGGAGATCCCGGGCTCCCGCCCGAATCGTAAGCCCGGAAGCTGGGCCATAAGATAGTAATATCGGTCGCTCATGCGTCCGTTCCCTCCAAAAGGGACCTGACTTGGGGCTTGAGAAGCGCAAAGAGGGCTTCGGCCAGGCTTTCGTCGCTGAAATCGTAATAAACGTCCCGATCCCGCAGGCCGATCCGGAAGCCGTGCCGGACGGATGGATCTGTCTTGAGAACGACCCCGCCTTCCAGAAGGCCGGCCAGGCCCACTCGGAGCATGCCTTCGGCCGCGGCCAAGTCGGGCTCGGACAGGACGACCTCGGCCCCTTCGCCGCCGGCCCAGTGATCGACGACCTTGACGATCAAGTCCCGAATCAGCTCGGGCCGCAGGGCGGAAGCCGTTTCCACCCGAAAAGCCCGTTCGAACAGCTCCAGGATCCGGCCTTTCAAGAGCAGGAGAACGTCCCGAGCCGCCTGTTGGACGGCGGCTTCACCTTTGATCTTGAAATCGGCGGCCTGGCTTTCGGACTGAAGAAGGATCTCCGCGGCCTGGCTGCGGGCGTGGTCGATAATGGCCCGGGCTTCGGATTCAGCCGCTTCCACTTTCTCCCGTCCGATCCGGCGGCCTTCCTCGACGCCATCCGTTTTAAGCTTTTCAATGAGCTTCCCGAGTTCGATGTCCATGGGTCGAAATCTCCTCGCCGCCGGGGCAGATTCATGCCTCCGGGCGATGCTTAATAAGCAACTCATTATAGCAGACGGATCTTTACTTCGATAGACCTTCCGGGTATAATGCAATCCCTTTTTGAGGCCTTTTTCCGATTCCCGTGCGGAAGTGGCGGAATGGCAGACGCGTAAGCCTCAGGAGTTTATGGCCGCAAGGCCGTGGGGGTTCAAGTCCCCCCTTCCGCACCATTCCCACCCCATGAACCTCTTCCCGGTCCGGCCGGAGTCCCTCCGCCGCGGTCCGGCCTCACCCTCCCCTCATCGCTCGCGGCTAGTCTCAAGCCTTCTTCTTCACCCCTGGCGTTCATCGGGGGGAGTGATTGTCACCACGGGGGCCTTTCTGTATCATGGAGAGTATAAGCGGGCGTAGTTTCTCCGTTTTACCGTCGAACTGGAGGTCAACGTTATGGGGCATCGCCGATCGAGCGAGGGATTTACCTTGTTCGAGATGATCATTTCCGTTGCGATTATCGGCATTCTGGCGTTGGCGTTCTCTCCCAGTGTCTTCAACCCGACCGAGGTCAGGCTGCTGGACTCCGAAGCCCGATCCATCGTTTCTTCTTTCCAGCTGGCCAAGTGGCAGGCCGCCTCGGCCAAGATCAGTCATCGCGTCCGGTTTTATTCGCAAGGCGGGCGCTTCTGGTATGTGATCGAGGCCGAAACGGCGAGCGGCGTCTGGAGCGCGAAAGCCGGCCAGCCCGCCCGAAGCGTCGCGACCAAGTTCGCCATGGCCCTGACTCTCCCTTCCGATTCCTCGGTCATCTTCACCCCCAGCGGCTTCATTTCCAGCTATGACAGCTCCAAAAACACGGTGGCTTTGACCTCGTCGAAGCTGACGGCCCTGAATCAATCGGGCCGGCGGCTGATCCGAATCTTCGCCAGCGGATCCTTCCGGCTGACGTCGGACAACGGGGGATGAGTCGTGAAGAACATGCGCCGGCCCAAGCCCGCCCGCGGCCGCCGCGGGTTCACCCTGATCGAGTCCTTGATCGGCATCGTCATCCTGGGGATCGCCGTGCTTGGGCTGGCCCAGATCTTCCTGGTCGGGGTGGCCAACAACCGCCGGGCCGGAGACATCGGCCACGCCACGTTTCTGGCCCAGCAGAGGATCGATTATTTGAGGACGCTGACGGCCGGCGAGTTGGAGGCGTTTCCTTCCTCGGCCCGCGGGGAATCGTCCGACGAGGCTTTGGACGTCAATTCCGACGGGACCAATGAGTTCCGGCGGCTGACCCGGATCCAGGTCTCGGGACTGATCTTCAGCGTCAAGGTCCTGGTCTTTCCATCAACCCGGATCGGGACCGCGGCGGATACGCTCCTGGCCGATCCCTGGGACTACGGAGTCCGGGCGGTTCTGAATACGGTGATCGGCCGATGAGAGAAGCTGCCCGCCGCCCCGGATTCACCCTGATCGAGCTCCTGATCGCAAGCACGATCATGCTCGTCCTCGTGGTTGGGGCCCTGACCATCTTTTCCCGCGGCAACAAGGTCTCGGCCGACCAGCAGCAGTACATCGAGCTGCAGAACGACGTTCGCGGGGCGATGTTCTATCTAACCCGGGACATCCGCATGGCTGGGACGGAACTGCCCTCGGGCTTGGCCGGCTACGTCCTGCAGGGCTTCGACAACGAGTCCACGGGGACGTCCGAGACGCCCGACCGGCTTCGCATCCTGGGCAACATCGAAAACCCTTTGGCCCTTCAAATCACCAAATATCAAGGCTCGTCGGCGACCATTACCGTCGCCGACTACAGCTTTGAACAATATCCCTATACCGACGCTTACTATGTCGGCAAGATCGTCCTGGTCCTGCCCAGCCCGTCCTCGGCCTGCAAGGGCTGCGCTTTCCGGGCCATCACCCAGGTCCGCCACAACGCCAACGGGAGCAATGAGGGCTTCAACTTCTCGCCCGGCCGAGCGCCGGGCATCAATCCTCCAGGCGGACTCTCGGACATCTGCGGCGACTCGGAATTCGACGGCGGCCTGATCCTCTTTGCCGACGCCCGCGAATACTGGCTGGACGTCACGGGCAGCGTCTCCGGCCTGACGGCCGGCCAGAACGGCTACATCGGGGGCGGGACCGGCGGCGTCCTGTACATGACCCTGAACGGCGTCTATTATCCGCTGGCCCAGAACATCGAGTCCATCCAGTTCCAATACAACGGCGACTTCGACGGCGACGCGGAAGGCCTCCTGGACGGCTTCCAGGATTGGAACACGGCCTGGACCATCGATCAGATCGGCCGCATCCGCGAGGTCCGAGTCCAGATTCTCGGCCGGACTCGGAACGTCATCGCCTCGGTCGGCAAGGTCGCTTCGCCCAGCCTTCATCTGTACCGCCGGCCGGCCCTGGCCAACACGGCCGCCGCCTCCGCCGACGACTGGCACAAGAGGTTCCTGCTGGAGTCCTCCTGCGCCATCCGCAACCTGACCCTGAACCTCTACAACACGGGGATGCGATGAGCGCGGCGGCCGGACGGAAGAGGGAGCGGGGCGCGGGCCTTTTCATAGTCATTCTCGTCGTGGCCGCCCTGGCGGCGCTGGGACTGTCGCTGCTGACATTGACCTCGATGGGCCCCAAGCTGGCGGGCGGTCTGCGAGCCCAGCAAGAGGCCTTCAACGCGGCCGAGGCCGGGTTCGAAGTCGCCCGGGCGGCGGTCGAGGATCATTTCGCGGTGGGCGATTGGAGCTCCTTTTCGGGGCACACCCTGATCTCGCCCACGGGCATCGACATCCCGTTCACGTCCGGGACGGCCAATGCGAACTATTTTCGGCGGCTGACCGACGCCGACATCATGGCCCTCTTCGATGCCGGGGGAGACGGCACCGCCGACGTGGCCCCCCTGGTCGCCTTCCGTCAGACATTCGCCCTGGACGGCTCGGGTGCGACGGACGCCCGGCTGGTCTACACCGCTTTTTTGATCGACGACGAGGCCGGCGGCGGGACGGCCGATCCCAGCGACGCCCTGCTGGTCGTTATCGGCGAGATCCGGCAGGGGAGCCGCACCCTGGCTTCGACCCGGCTGGAGATCGGGCTCTCCTACCAGGCCTCGGGAGGCTGAGGATGACGGACATGAAAGCATTCTTCCTGCGCCTCGGTGCGGCCAGCCTCGTCCTGGGGCTCTTTCTCCTTAACGTCGGGCCCGTCTCCTCCCAAAGCTGTGTCGAGAACACGGGCCTGTTCGCCGAGGAATTTACCGACGGCTCCGACCTGGACGAGGCCAACAGCTCCGTCCAATACTGGTACAAGAACACGACCGGCGCCGACGACATCATGACCATGAACCAGGTCGGGGCCAACTTCTCCACGACCAACCCGAGCTATGTTCCGGCCTGGATCAACGGCCTGACGGCCAACGACTTCGACCTGGACGGCTGGCCGGACTACGTCGCCACCAGCAGCTCCTACAGCAATGTCCTGGCCTTCGTCCGGAACATGGGGGCTTCGGGCTCGGTCGGCACCTTCCAGATCGCCTCCTGGATCGACGGTTGTGCCGGCAACTATTCCGGCTGGCCGACGCTCGGGGTCGGCGGGTCGGCCATCGACACCGAGGGCCACATCGGCATGACCTCGGGCGACTACGACGGCGACGGCGACTACGACTTTATCCTGATCGTCTCCACCACGGCCGGCGACTGCGATCTGAAGCGGGTCTGGCTCTACAAGAACAATCTGATCACGGGGGGAAGAAACACCGGTGCGGTGTCGTTCACCCGCACCGATCTGACTTCGGCCTGGGCCTCGACGGTCGGCGGCATCGCCTGGTCCGCGACCATGGCCGCTTCGGTCGATCTCGATGCGGACGGTGATATCGACGTCATCATCGGCAACCGGTCGGGCGACGTTTTCAAAGCCACCAACACCGGAAACGGCGCGATCAACGCCCAGACGCTCGCCGTCGGATCCACTCCGCTCATCTCCACGGGCTGGGGCGGGCACGGCGTCAGCACCGTTTCCGTGGCGAATTTCGACGGCTCGGCGGGGCTGGACATCATCCTCGGCAGCGTCTCCACGGCCGACCTGCGCTTCTACGCCAACGACGGGACCGGGCAGTTCAGCCTGGCCGCCTCGTTCACCGACGGCACCGGCAACCTGACCAACAACATGTACGACGGAGCGGCCACCGTCAGCCTGGCCTACGATTTCGACCGGGACGGCGACCAGGACCTGATCATCGGCACGGACAACTACAACTACGGCGGGGACGGCTACGGCGGCAAGTGCTATTACTTCAAGAACGGCGGCTCGGGCGACTTCACCGTCAGCCTGATCTTCAACGGCCAGACCAAATACCCCGAAGTCTACGATTTTGACTTGGGCGCCGTGCTCGACTTCGACAACGATGGCGACATGGACTTCCTGATCGCCGACGGCAACGACACCCAGTACTATTATCTCTTCGTCAATGCCCTGGCCAATCTTTACAATATCAAAGGGACGGGCCTGTCCGTGAATCTCACGCCGGCCATGACCGGCGATCAGTACGCCATCACCCAGGTCCGGATGACCGCCATCGCCCAGTCGGTCCTGGGCAGCTCCTCGACCGGGCTGGAAGTCGACTATTTCGTCTCCAACAACGACGGCCAGACCTGGGAGTACTACGCCGGCTTCACGGCTTCGGGCATTAGAAGCGTCACCAACCAGGCCTGGCACAGCTTCCACAGCTACGGCTCCAGTCTGCGCTGGAAAGCCGTGTTCTCCGCCCCCGATGATTCGATTCCCGGCTACAGCGACGCCTCCTACGAGACGCCGGTCGTCGACACCCTGCGGATGGAGTACGTCTACGTTGAACGGCAGGAGTATTCGCGATCCTCGGCCGCAGCCTACCAGGGCACCGTGGGCGGGAAGACCCGCAAGCTCCTGCTTTCGGCTTCCTTCATCTTCCCCGGGTCGGAGGGCCAGCTGCGGGCCTATGATCTGACCGGGGTCAAGGTTTTAACGACCAGCGGCTCGACCCTCCAAACGATCTCCCAGTCCGATCTGGGCTCGGCCGCCGGCCGGACGGTGGCGACCGGCGGGACGCTCTACTGGGATGCCGGCCGGCTTCTGGCGGGCCGGGCCGCGTCCGACCGGGCCATCTACTGTTCGTACCGGCCTAACAGTTCCACGGCCTATTCGCGGCTGAATTTTACGACCGCGAACACGAATACGCTGGCTTCTCTGCTGGCCGACTCCAACAACGACAATGCCGGCCTGATCGAATTCGTGCGCGGCGTCGGGCGGGACTGGAAGATGGGCTCCATCCTCCACTCCAACCCGGTCATTCTGGGGCCTCCCGCGGGCGACGCCGTGGCCATGGGCACGGGCTATTCCGCCTTCATGCAGACCTGGGCTGGCCGGACGCCGGTGGTTTTTCTGGGCGCCAACGACGGCATGCTGCACTGTTTCGACGTCGCCACGGGGGCGGAGCTGTGGGGCTATATCCCCTACAACCTCATCCCCAAGCTGAAGAACATGTCGGCCAAGGACGCCTACTCGGGGGAGCGGTATTTCGTCCCCGATAACTACGTCGACGGCACGCCCAGCGTCAGCGATGCCTACATCAACGGCGCCTGGAAGACCATCCTCGTCTGCGGCCAGGGCGCGGGTTACGGGAGCTCGGTCGGAGGCGGCCTCAACTATTATTTCGCCCTCGATGTGACCGATCCGACCAACCCCCAGCCGCTGTGGGAGCTGACCAATACGTACATGGGAGAAACCTGGTCCGTGCCGGCCATCGGGCAGGTCATGCAGAGTTCGACCGCCCGCTGGGTGGCTTTCATGGGCTCGGGCTACGACAACAGCTCCAGCGCCGTGGTCGGCAACCGCTTCTTCGTCGTCCGCCTGGACACCGGGGCCATCCTGGTCAACCGTTCCGTCTCCAACGTCAACACCAACACTAAAAGCCACCCCAATAAATACACCGACATCTATGTCACGATTCCGGGCTCGCCGACGGCCGTGGACACCGACCGCGACGGCTTCACGGAATATGTCTACGTCGGTGACCTGGACGGCCGGCTCTACCGCATGCCGTTGACCAACAGCAATACCACCTACTGGACCTTGACCGCCATCTATACCGACCGCTGCAATTACCCGATCATCACCAAGCCGGCCGTCTATGCCGAGGCTTCGACCGGCGGCTTTCCCCTGCATATCTACTTCGGGACCGGAGGCGACGACAGGGCCCCGACCGACCGGTACTACTCCTTGATCGGACTGCGCGACGACGAAAGCTCCCGGACCATCGAATGGTACATGGGCAACGCCGCGGAACTGGGCCTGTCGTCGAGCCTGCGGGTGGGGGGGTTCGCAGCGGGCGAAAAGGTCTGGGCCGATCCCGTCGTCTCGGACAAGATCGTCTACCTGAGCACTCTTTCGGGCAGCATCGAGAACGTCAACCCCTGCCTTAACTTGGCCGACTTGGGCCGCCTCTACGCCCGCTTCACCCTGGCCGTGTCGGGGAGCGTCATGGGCTCTTCGGCCCTTAAAAACGCGTCGGGAACCGCGGTCGAGAACCTCCAGCTGGCCAGCAAGTCGCGCAAAGCCGTCACCGTCGCCGAGCGGCAAAAGGCGCCCGGCGCCTACAAGCGCGAGGTTTATATCAACGAGTACGACTCCACGATCGAGCGGCTGGAGCAGCCCGTCGGCGCCCTCCTGCGGATCACTTCCTGGCGCGAAATTATCAAGGTTGTCCGTTAGCCCTTTTATTTCCAACCCGTCTCGAAGACATAGCGGCCCGAGCCGACGCGGACGGTCGTCCGGCCGTTCTTCGCGTCGAGGCCCAGGATGCCGGGGCGCCCGGCCGCCGGCAGGCCCGATTCCAGGACGGCGCCGGCCGCGCGCTCCGGCAGCTCCACGGCGGCCGAGGCGTTGGGCGGCACGGCCACGGTCAGCCGGAAGCGGCCGCCTTGGACATGCCATTCCGATTCCACCCGGCCGCGCACGGTCTCGAGGCCGGCCTTGGCCCAAGTCAGGCCGCCGACGGGCTGGGGCCGGATGAGGATGCTCTTGAAGCCGGGTCCGTCCGGATCGGGGCCGATACCGGCCAGGTCCCGGTAGAACCATTCGATGATATGGCCGAGCATGAAGTGGTTGTGGGAAGAGCCAGGGTCCGCGTTCCAGGCTTCGGTCAGGCTGGTTGCGCCGGCCGCGAGCTGGAACCCGTAGCCCGGCTTGTCCGAGCGGCTGTTCATGTCGAAGACGACGTCCGACCGGCCGCCGTCGGCCAGGGCCCGCAGGAGATACCGGAAGCCCACGTCGCCCGCGGTCAGGGCATCGCCCCGCGCCCGGACGTCGCGGACGAGAACTTCCAGAACCGCCGCTTCCCGCCCGGAAGGAACGAGCCCCATGACCAGGGCCAGGGCTTGCGACGTCTGCGATCCCCCGGCGTAGGCGCCGGAGTCCGGGTTGAAAAACGCGGCGTTGAACGCGGCCTTGATCGCATCCGCCCGCACGCTGAAGACCGTGGCTTCATCGGCCCGGCCCAGGAGCGAGGCCGTCTTGGCCAGAATCAGCGTGTCCTGATAGAAGAAGGCGGTCGCCGTCAGGGCCTTGGGCGTGAGCTGCGCTTCGCCGGGCGGCTTGGGTCCGATGTCGTACCAGTCGCCCAGGCCGTGCGAGACGATTCCGGCCGCGGCCTTGGAGGCCAGGTAGTCCGCGTAGCGCTTCATCCCGTCATAGTGGCGCCGCAGAAGTCCCGTTTCGCCGGTCCATTCGTATTGCTGCCAGGGTACGATGACGAACGCGCTGCCCCATTCCGGCGAGTCGCGAAAGCCGCGCTGGAAGACGGTGTACTCGGGGGCGATGTCCGGGACCAGTCCGTCCGGAAGCTGGGAGTCGGCCATGTCGGTCATGGTCTTGGCGAAGAGCCGGGCCAGGTCCCATTCGTAGCGCAGGGACGGCCCGTTCAAATGGTACTGCTCCAGCCATCCCAGCTTCTCCCGGTGGGGGCAGTCCGTCAGCACGCTCATCATGTTCGAGCGCTGGGCCCAGCGGACGAGCGTCCGGATGCGGTTGAAGAGGTCGAAGGAACAGGCGAACTCGCCGGCGGAGGCGGCCGAGGAATGGACCACGACGCCCTCCAGCGAAAAGACTTCGGGGAGCGGCCCGCCGGGCGCGGCCGGCCGGCGCTCGACCTGGAGGTAACGGGCGCCGTGATAGAAGAACTTGGGCAGGTAGGTTTCGACGCCCGTTCCGGCCAGAGTGTACTGCCAATAGGCCTCGCCGCCGCCGACGGACCGGCGGTCGACGGATCCGTCCGCGGCCGGGAGCTCGGCCGGCGTCATCCGGACGGACGATCCGGCCGGCCCGGAGACGAGCAGCCGGGGCATGAGAGAGGCGTTCTGGCCCAGATCGTAGACGTCGATTCCGGACCGCAGCGGCTTCACGGCGGCCGGCGCCAGCGTTTCGATGGCTCGAATGGGTGGCGCGGCCGCGGCGGACCCGCGCAGAACGCCGCCGGGCCCGGGCAGGATGGCCGCCGCGGCCCAGGCCGCGTCGTCGAAGTCGGGCTCGTCGCAGCCCCGTTCGATCCGGCGGGCGTCGAAATCCTCCCCGCCGTAGACGCAGGAAAACGTTATCGGGCCGGGCGCCGTCCGCCAGGACCCGTCCGTGCCGATGAACTCGACCCGGCCGTCCTTGTACTCCAGGCGCAGCAGCGCGATGGCCTGGAGCGGCCCGAAGGTGCCCTTGAACTTGGTGTAGCGTCCGCCGGAGACGTTATAAAAGCCGTTGCCGAGCAGGATCGAGACCGCGTTCGGTCCCGGATCGAGAAGCGCGGTGACGTCGTACGCGTCGTACAGGCAGGTTTTGTCGTACTTGGTCCAGCCCGGCGAAAAGAGATCTTCGCCGATCCGGCGCCCGTTGAGGACGGCCTCATAAAAGCCCAGTCCGCATATGTAGATCTCGGCCCGCTGCAAGTCAGCCCGGACTTGGATCTTCCGCCGCAGGAGCCGGGTCGCCGCCGGTTCGGAGTCCTCCGAGGGCGCGCCGATCCAGAACGCCCTCCAGTCCTCGGACCGCAGGACGCCCGTCGTCCAGACGGCGGCCTCGCTCCAGGGCGATTCCCGGCCGTCCTGGTCCCAGGCCCGGATCCGCCAGTACGCCCGCTCGAACGAGCGGAGCGGCCGCCCGGCATAGGCGACCCCGGCTTGCTCATCCGAGGCGATCCGCCCGCCGTCCCAGAGGTCGGGACGGCCGGCATTCAGAAGGGCGCGCGTTGTGGCCGCCTGGATGCGGTAGGCGGTTTGGCGGAGGCCCCGGCCTTCGCCCTGGAGCTTCCAGGACAGGGCCGGCGCCGCGTCATCGAGTCCGAGGGGATCGAGGGCGCCCCGGCAAAGCAGGCCGACCGGCCGCAGGGCGGCGTTCTTTTCCGTCCGGGGGGCGGTCCGGTCGTCAAGCCGGGGTGGCCGGGCGACGGCCGCGGCCGCGGCGGCGGCAAGGAGAAGGATGAAAGCCCCGGCGAATCGCCGGGCCGGGCATGTGCGCTTGTTCGGCATGCAAGCCTCCTGGCGGGAAGGGATTTTCGTATCATAGAACGGGGAAAAAGAACAGGCCGCAAAATCCGGTTCAATATTCCAACCGGGAAGAAGATCGGTTCGTTGCGCGTCATAAGGTCTTGGGGAAAGGCGGATCGAAATGAATTTCGGTTCGGCGATCCTGATCCTGATCTTGTCCGGCGCGGCCGCGGCCGGGCCGCCGGCCAAGGCTTCTCTCAAGGGGCCGGCGCCCGCCGACCTGCGCTACGCCTATCCGGTCGGGGATGTCCTGGCCTACCAGGAGATCCTTGACACTGAGAACAGTCCTCTCGACCATCCGGACGTCTCGTACACCGTTCGCGAGGAGTGGCTGATCAAGAAGGCGGTCGTCGAGCGGAACGGCTCGACCGTCGGCCTGGCCGTTCAGGCCAATCGAATCAAGATGCGGGTGACGGGGCGCGCCGCCCTGGTCGCGGCCTTGGGCGAAAACGGGGCGGCCAACGTCCTGGCGCTCTATGAACGGGCCGAGCCCGTTTCCGTCCGCTACCTGCTGGTGGATGACATGGGCCGGAAGCTGAATCGCAGCTACAGCCTCGAGGAAGCGACGTCGTTCGTGGCCGGATCCATGGGCGTCTTGTTCCGCCTGCCCTTCCAATCCGTCGGCGAAGGGTGGAGGACGACGCTCCCCGGCGACCTTTCCCTCGACGTCGCCTACGAAGGCGTGCGGGAGGAGAACGGCGCGGCCTGCCACGTCTTCAGCGCCAAGCATCGGGCCGGCTGGGCGCTCATGGCCATCGACCGGGATCTTGGCGTCCCGGGCCGCTTCGAATACGCCGCCACCTATGCCGGGGCCGGCGAAAGCCGCCGCGAACACGTCGTCATGCGTCTTCTCGGCATCCAGCACGATGCCTGGCGGGCTTGGGATAAGGATCCGACCGTCGATCGGGCGCTGGTCCTGGGAGCGACCGCAGCTTCCGGCCTGACCTGCCGGGCGTCCATCATCAAGCGCTTCCTCAACGGGAAGGACGAGCAGAAACAGAACCTGGCGGCGGCCTATTGCGCCCGGCGGGGCGTTCCCGACGGCCTGGACATGAAGCGCTATCTCCACGTCCGCAACCCCATTGTCCGCTTCAACGCGGCCAAGGCGATCTACAAGTTCGGCGGGGACGCCCGGCCCCTTATCTCCAAGATCCGCGACCATGACCCCTATATCTCCCGGCGGGCGACGGAGTACCTGACCAGCAACAGCGACATCCTGCCGCCCGACCGGCGGTTCCTCTACTGGGTTCTCCAAAACTGGCTCTATGACGGGGGAGAGATCCCGGATGTCCTGTTGGAGGACGTGGAGTCGCTCCGCGATCTGATCCGCTTCCTCAAGCCGGCCAATGACTTGGTCGCCGGCTGCTACCGGTTCGACCTTCCCGGCGATCCTCCGGACTCCCGGCATCCCTACTATGTGGCCCTGCCCGACGACTACGACCCGGCCGAATCCTACCCCATGCTCATATACCTGGGCATGGGCGACGGGCGGGGCGATTACGCCTTCCAGGCCGTCTACAACGGGCTGCGGCAAGCGGGGGGCCTGTCGCGCTTCATCTTGCTCGTGCCCCAAGCCAACGGCAAATGGTGGGACGAGGATGTCGAGCCGGTTTTGAACCGCGTCCTGACGTCCGCCTTGAAAACCCTGTCGGTGGACACCAACCAGGTCTTTCTGGCCGGAAGCTCGAACGGCGGCATGGGCACGATCTACTTCGGAACGCGCCTGCCCGACCGTTTTGCGGGCCTGGCGGTGAACATGGGCTACCCGATCGTCGACCGCCGGTTTCTGGATCAGCCCCAGGATCTGGATGTCCTGCGGAACATGAAGAGCGCCCGGGTCTTCCTGGCCCACGGCGGCAGCGACGATTGGGTCACTCCCGAGGGCGACCAGAAGGTGGCCGACATCCTGCGCCAGGCGGACGGACAGGTGGTCCAGAGAGTGATGCAGGACCGCAAGCACGATATCGATATTCACGAGGTCATCGACGAGATTCTGAAGGTCTTCGAGCCGGCCCAGCGCGATCCCTATCCGCGTCGCATCGATTTCGTGCTGCCCGACGTGGCCTATGCCCGCTGCTTCTGGATCGAGGCGGTCGGGGCCAAGGCGGGCGACAAGATCCAGGCCGAGATCAAGGACAATACGGTCGAGATCCTGACCGGGATGGAAGGACGCCTGCGGCTCTACCTGGATGAGAAGCTCGTCGACATGGCTAAGGATGTTGTCGTCCGGGTCAACGGGCGGGAAGTGTTCCGGGGACCGATCAAGCCCACGGTCGAGGACCTGTTGTTCACCCTGGCTAAGACCTTGGACGTCCAGGCCGCCTACGGCGCCTGCCTGGAGGTCAGCGCGAACAATTAGACGCCGGGAGCGCCGCCGCGGTCAGAACGCGATCTTGATGCCGGCCGAGGCGAAGAATCCGGAAAAATCGAGCCCGGTCCCCGGCAAACAAGCCGGATCGGGATCTCCCTATAGAGGATGTGAGGTAACAAAACGCCCTGTTTAAACGTATATGAATTTAAGGGGGAGGGTTCGTGTCTGATAAGGAGGCTTTTGTGAAAAAACGGATTTTGACGGCGGTTCTGCTTCTGGCGGCGTTCCTGACGTCTTACGGCCAAGTCCCGGCCAAGCCGCCGGCGATGAAACTCGAGGATGTCCAGAAGGCTCTCGTCCTGATCGAAAAACCCGAGCCGGCACCGGCGGAGTGGAAGGCCGGATTCGATCTGCTGACTCCAGCCAATGTCCTAGCCATGCTGTCCTTCGCCTCGTCCGACTGGATGGAAGGCCGGGAGACGGGGGCCAAGGGCTTTCTTATGGCGGCCGATTACGCGATTTCGCTCTTTAAGATGTGGGGCCTGAAGCCGGGCGGCGACATGGGCCCGGCCAGCTTCCGCTTCCAGGACGGTCAGGTCACCCAGACCCCCGGCGAGCGGACCTTCTTCCAGGCCTACTCGCTGCGCGAGGTCGAGGACATCAAGGGCTCTCTCGGCCTGGAAGTCCGCAAGGGCGACACGATCAAGAAACGCCTCTTCCGGTCCGGCGTCGACTTCGGCTGGTACTCATCGGGGACGATGGATGTAACCGCTCCCGTGGTCTTCATCGGCTACGGCATCCAGGAAAGCAAGATCGGCTGGGACGAACTCAAGGGCCTGAACCTCAAGGGCAAGATTGTCCTGGTTTTGAGCGAAGCGCCCGGCAAGGACGACCCGAAGTCGCCGTTCCAGGCCAAGGAGCTCAAGGATAAGTACTTGCCGACGTCTCCGGCGGTCTATACCCCGGGCAGCCCGGCCCGCTACAACAAGCTGACCGAGCTGGCCAAGCTGGGACCGGCCGCCATCCTGGTCGTGTCAAACGCGGGCCAGGACGTCGACACTTTTAAGAACCTGGCCGTCGAGAAGGGCCGCCCGGTCAGCACGGAGCAGCCTTTCCCCAAGATCTACAGCCGCCGCCTGTCCCTGCTCGGGGCCCCGCCCGAGGAATACGAGACGGCCGGCTCCGTCACCATCAGCGTCACCCGCGAGATCGCCGACGCCATCCTGGAGGGCGCCGGGACGACCATCGACGAGCTGAAGAAGAAGATCGAGACGATCCGCAAGCCCGCCTCGGCGGAGCTGCCCGGCACCCGGCTGACGCTCCAGGCCGAGGCCAAGACGACGCTGGTCAAGGCCTGCAACGTCGTGGCCATCCTGGAAGGCTCCGACCCCAAGCTGAAGGACGAGTACTTAGTCATCGGCGCCCATTACGACGGGTTGGGGGCCTCCGACGGCAATGTTTGGAACGGCGCCGACGACAACGCCTCGGGCTCGATCGGCGTCCTGGCCATCGCCCAGGCCATGGTCATGAATCCCAAGAAGCCCAAGCGCTCGGTCGTCTTCTGCCTCTGGTCGGGCGAGGAGGAGGGGCTGTTCGGCAGCCGTTTCTATGTCGCCCACCCGCTCTTCCCGCTGGCCAAGACCGTCGGCTGCATCAACTTCGACATGATCAGCCGGGCCTATGACGACACGACCAGCCAGCGGCCGCTCAGGAAGTACAAGATTCCCGGCTCGGAGGAACTGCTCAAGAAGATCCGGCCGGCCTTCTTGGCCGGAGCCCAGACGCTCCAGGGCGGCGAGTTCGCCGATTGGCAGCGCCGGCTGAACGCCTTCGTCGGCCTGGATCTGATCCTCGACGAAAGGGCCCAGGGCACGTCCAGCGCGGGCTCCGATCACAACCCCTTCGACAAGGCCAAGATCCCTTACATCTACTACGACGCGGCCTCGACCACCGACTACCACAAGGTCACTGACAGCGTCGAGAAGGTTGCCGGGGACCTCTACGCCAAGATCATCCGGCTCGGCTACCTGACGGCCTGCGCCGTCGCCGACAAATAAAGTCCGGTTACGAACCGGACGTTCGGCCGCCGTTCCGCTCCCGCCCGGCGGGGACGGAGCGGCGGCTTTTTTATTGGCTCGCGTAGCGTACGGTCCAGGCGATCGGGCCGGCGCCGTCGGACGCCAGGGTGATCTTGAGCAGGCCGCTCTCGCGGTCGGTCCGCTCGACCTTGGCGCCCGATGCGTCGATACCATCCAAGGCGAAGCCGGCGGGCTCGGTCAGGTAGAGAACGTAGGGATCGCCTTTGACGGCGCGGCTTCGGCCCGCCAGAGCCTTACCGTCCCAGCGGACATCGTCAAGGTCCACTCCGCCTCCCGTGACGTGACGATTCGTGGCCAGAACCTGCGGATGCGGTTTTCGCTCCCGAATGAGGAACGCCTGCGACCGGAACTTGGGATCGAGCGCCCCGGGGTTGAACGCCCCGGCGAAACTCCCCAGGAGCTTCTTCGACCAGAACTCGAAGACGTAGTATTCCCTGGCCGGATCGAGCCCCAGGTCGGCCATCCGGATCTCGCTGAAGTCGCCCCCCGTTCGGCCGAGGACCAGCCAGTTCTCGAACGGCCGGTCGATCTCGAGCGAATAGAGGAAACAGGCCGGGGTGTAGCCGGCGTCGAAAGGCCTTGGTCCGGAGCCGCTGACCTCGGAGTCGACGCGGGCGATCTGGTCCGAGCGCGAGGGATCGACGTCAAAGATCTGGCCGGGCCGGGTGAACAGCACCGGGGCCGTCCGCTTGGCCGGCTCGATCGCTGCCGTGCGGTAGACGGCCGGCTTGTCGGTCAGCATCGTCAGCGAGCCGGTCAGGGTCGTGACCAAGGTGGAGCGGTAGCCGTCGGCGTCGAGCTCGATGTGGTCGGGATCGTTCCGCCAGACGACGTTGTTGAAGGAATTGTATTGGGACAGCCCGGCGTAGGCGAAGCCGTCGTCGCCGATGCGGCAGGCGTCGGCCAGGCCGATGAGTTCGGGCCGGATGCCCCAACAGGCCAGGAGGAAAGTTTCCGGCCCGATAGCCTCGCGCACGGTCCGGACGTAGGTCCGGAAGGCGGCCACGGGGTCGGCCTTCTTCTTCTCGAAGTAGTCCCGGTTGGCGTTGTAGCCCTCGTAGCGTAGGTGGCGCAGGGCATCGAGCTTGATGTACTGCCAGCCCATCTTCATCAGCCCTTCGTAGAGCGGGCGGACGACGTTGTCCAGGGCGGCCGGGATCGAGGCGTCCAAGACGGCCCCGACCCAGTTGCCCTTGACCGGCCGGCCCGCGGCGTCCCGGACAAACCATTCAGGATGGGCGGCCGGAAGGCCGTCGTCGAGGCAGGAGGCGGCGGTCCAGAGGCCGGGGATCAGGCCCTGGCCCTTGATGACGTCGGCCAGGTATTTTAGGCCGTGGGGGAACTTGGCGTTGGGAACGAGCCACTTCTCGGGCGCGCCCTGGATTTGCTGGTAACCGTCGTCGATCTGGAAATAGTCGTAGCCGAAGGGCTTGAGGGCTTCGGAAAAGACGGCCGCGGTCTCGACCACATCTTGTTCGGTGATCCGGTCGTAGAAGGCGAACCAGGAGATCCAGCCGGCCACGGAGCCGGGCCAGGGCTTGTAAGTCCACGGTTCGTAGAAGGCCAGGCCGCGATGCTTCTGATAAAAGCGGGGCCGGAAGCGGAGGATGATCTCGCTGCCGGAGGCGGATAGGCGGAAAACACTTGCGCCCTCCGCCGCTGGCGTCACGGCCGCTGAAGGGCCCGAATCGACCGACAGGACCCAATCGGCGGCCCGATCGTAGACAGCCCGGTTGAGGAGGCTGCGGCTGCGGCCGGAGACGTGGCGGACGATGAGAGGGCCGGCTCCTCGCCGGTCGCGGCGGTCGGCTTCGCAGGCGAAAGCTTCATCGCTTCCCCGGATTGTCCCCGTCAGCTTGAGGGGCTTTGAACCGCCGCCGAAGAAATAGACGACTTGTTCGATGCGGTCACCGCTCCGGAAGACTCGGCTCCGCGTCCGGAGCTCGGCCGGATCGCCCGCGATCGTCCCCTCGAAGATCGTCCGCCCGGCGTAGACCGCGGCGATACGGCCGTCCTTGATTTCGACCTTGGCCGGCTCGTTGGGCGGGGCGGATAAAGCGGGCCGAACCTGGGCGGCGAAGGCGATTCCGGCGGCGCAAAAGGCCGCCGCGGAAAGAGCGGCGAAAGACGAGGCGAAGCGGCGTCGGCGGGGCATGCGGGACCTCCGGATGCGGAATGGCCGCTCCAAAGTACCACCCGCCCGCCGGGAAATCAACGGCGCCCGGGCGTCAGCGCGCCGGGGCGATCTTAAGATAACCGGACTTCTCCAGGAACTTGAGGTAGCTCTCAATATCCGCAAGCGTCGGGACGGGGACGCCCATGAAAGCCGCTTCGGCGGCGACGGCGTCCCGGATTTGGAGGACCGACTTGCGGCCGTCCACGAAGTTGCGGATCTCGCCCTCGACCCCGCGGACTTGGCGTACGATAGGCCGGGCTTCCTCGGCCTGGATCAGGGTGTAGAACTCCATCAGATCGAGCGGGCCGGTCATCTTGGCCGTCCGGACGGGGACGATCTTGGCCAAGCGTGTTTCTTCGGCCGTGGCGGCGACCGCTTGCGGCTTGAGCCCGCTCGTCCGGCAGCGCGATTGGTAGGCCTCGTCGACGGCCTTGGCGAAGGGCGCCCGGCAGGCTTCCAGCAGGACCTTTTGGCTCTGCAGAAGCTGGCCCAACCGGGCATCGGACTTGACGAAGAAGCGGGTCGATTCGAGAGTCTCCGCTTCGCGGAGGAAGCCCTGGGCCAAAACGTTCCGGGCTTCCTTGTAAGCGGCGTGGATCTCGGCCGGCGCGGCGTCGCGCAGGAGGCTCTCGGCCCGGATCTTGTCCTGGCCCAGGCGGGCCAGAGCTCCACCGCCGACCACGGCGATGATCTTCTCCGCCTCGACCGGGCCGGCCCCGGCCAAGGTGACGGCCGAAGCCGCCGACAGGACGACGACCCTCTTGAGCTGGGTCGAGTCGGACTTGTCCGGCGTGTCGCCGCTGGAGTGATACCACATGTCCGGCCAGCAGATGAACATGACCGCCGGGACGCGGACACCGCCGTCGACGAAGACGATGTGATCGCTGCCGCCGGAGTGGGCATCCATGACGGCGGGGAACGGATCGCGCGTGCCCGTCGGCGACCAGACGGGCCACAGGGTCCCGGCCCCGTCGTAGCGCTGGGTCTCGCTCATCCAGTCGAGGTAGACGCTCATAACGTCGTTCAGCCACGTCGGAAGCGACCACGGGGTCTGGACGCAGCTGAAAAAGCTGCGGTTGCGGGCCAGCGACTCGCCGACCATGTCCTCGTTGATGTCGGCGAAAAACCGCTTGCCGATCTCGGGGAACTTCTTGAGGTACGCGATCGTCCCTTCGATCTCGGGGACGAAAAGGAAGCGGACCGAGCGCCGCAGCGGGGGGATCTTGCCCTCGGCGACGAGCTTCTGCAGGACGCGGGCCGTCTCCAGCAGGGAGACGCAACCCGAGACGTCGTCGTTGGCGCCCTGCTTGGCGTAGCCTTCGTAGAGGTGAGCGGTGAAGACGAGTTCCTCGGCAACCAGGTCGGTGCCCTTGATCAGGGCTTCGACCATCTGTTCCTTGTAGGGGACCATCTGGGCCTTGACCATGGCCCGGACCTCGATCTTGGCGCCGCGCTCAAGCTGGTCGCGGAGCTCCTGGCCCTGCCGGGTCGAGACCATGAAGCCGAACGTCGGCTTCATCTTCTCGCCGGAGGAAAGCCCGCCCCAGCCGACCTGGTCGGGGTCGAACTCCGGATGGCTGGAGCTGTAGGCGATGATGCCGGCCGCGCCGAGCTTCTCGACGGCCAGGGCCTGGGCCCCGCCGGCGTAACCGGAAACCAGGACGATCTTGCCCTTGACGTCCTTGCCTTCGTAATAGCTTTCCTTGCTGCCCGGGCCGACATAGACGAGCTCGGCCGTGATTTCCGCGTCCGCGCTGCCGGAGCAGAGGCAGGCGGGGACTTCGTCCAGATTGGCGATCTTGCGCAGGGCGGGCTTGGTGATCCAGAGTTCGGCCGAAACCGCGTCCCACAATTTCGGCTGAGTCGTGGGCAGGTCGATGACCCGGGCCTCGCTCACCCCGTATTCCTTGAGCTTCTCGACCAGAAAGGCGGTCTCGAAATAGCCGTTGGCGTATTCTTCGGCCTTGCGGTTGCGGTTCACTCCGGAGAGAAAAATCTCGTTCTGCAGGGCCATGTCCCCCGAAGCCTCGTTGACGATGTCGGCGAGGACGATGCGGGACAGGAAAGTCGGCGGGACGCTACGGCCGAACTGGGCGGGCAGAATGCCCGCGGCCAGAAGAATGACCACCAATAATGTTTTCACCTTATTCATCGAGCTCTCCTTGAAGGATCTTGATCCGGGGCCCATCCTGGGACAATCGGCCGGGCGCGCGAACGCCCCTCATCATGACATACTCGCGGGGGCGGGAAAAGGTTGACGGGTTGACTTGAATTTCCGCCCGAGCTAAGTTGGATCGTCCGTAGGATCCCCGGGAGTATCGCCATGCGCTTAAATCGATGGATCGGCTGCCTCGTTTTCATCGTTCTCATCGGTGCCGGCTTGGCCTTCGGCGCGCCGGCCGAGGGGACGATGGCCTTCACGGTCTCCATGGAGCGTCCGGAGACGCATTACTATCATGTCGTCTTCCGCTGCGACGGCCTGGGCGGCGAGGCCCAGGACTTCAAGCTGCCCGTTTGGACCCCGGGCTATTATTCCGTCCTGGACTTCGCCCGCAACGTCGTGAATTTTGAAGCTCGGGACGGCTCGGGCCGGGCCTTGGCCTGGGAAAAGACCGCGAAGAACTCTTGGCGGGTGAAAACCGGCGGCGCTCCCTCGCTCGTCATCAGCTACGACGTCTATGCCTTTACGCTTTTCGTGGCCAACAGCTACCTGGACGGCGATAAGGGCTTTCTCTCGCCGACTAGCGTCCTCATGCACGTCGGGGGAAAGCTGCGCCATCCGGCGACCGTCACGATCCAGCCGCCTTCGGGCTGGGACCGCATCACGACTGGCCTCGATCCCGTCGCGGGCCGGCCGAACACGTACGCCGCGCCCGATTTCGACGTCCTCTACGACTCGCCGTTCCTGCTGGGCCGGCAGGAGATCCTGTCGTTTGAGGCCGGGGGCATCCCCCATGTCTTCGCCGCCGACGGGTTCGGCGCCTTGGACAAGGCCAAGTTCACGGCCGACCTCAAGCGGATCGTCGAAGCCTCCGCCGCGATCATCGGCGATATCCCCTACAAACACTATGCCTTCCTGGCGATCGGCCCGGGCCAAGGCGGCATCGAGCACCAGAATTCCCAGGCCGTGTCGTTCCAGCCGGGCGGGCTCGAGACGCCCCGCGGCTACGAGAGCTGGCTGGCCTTCGTCGCCCATGAGTACTTCCATTGCTACAACGTCAAAGCCATCCGGCCGCTCGCCCTCGGCCCTTTCGACTACGACAAGGAAAACTACACCAACATGCTCTGGGTCTCCGAGGGCGGGACCGTTTATTACGAATACCGGGTCCTCAATCAAGCCGGGCTGATGGGCCGGGAGGACGTCCTGGCCCGCCTACCGGGGATCCTGGCGGCCTACGAGAATTCTCCCGGCCGGCGCTTCCAGTCGGCGACGGCCTCGAGCTGGGATGCCTGGAACGGATATTTCGGCGGCCGCGGCGGGGATGCGGCCAACACCACGATTTCCTACTACGACAAGGGCGCCGGGCTCATGCTGCTGCTGGACCTCGCCATCCGACATGAGTCGAAAAACCAAAAGTCCCTCGACGACGTGATGCGGACGCTCTATCGAACGTATTACCGGGACAAGAAGAGGGGCTTCACGGACGACGAGTTTCGGACGGCCTGCGAGAGCGCGGCCGGCGCATCGCTGGCCGAGATATTCGAGTACGCCTCCACGGTCAAGGACATCGATTATCCCAAGTACCTGGCCTATGCCGGTCTGTCGATCGACGTCCGGCCCAAGGCGCTCCCGGGGGGTTATTTCGGCGCGTCGGCGCGGGACCAGGCCGGAAGCCTGGTCATTTCGAACGTCGAACGGGATTCCCCGGCCTGGCTGGCCGGGCTGAGCCCCCAGGACGAGATCATCGGCCTCGACGGCGTCCGGGCCGGGACCCGGATGATGGCCGAATTTTTCGCCAAGAAGCGGGCGGGGGACAAGGTCACGGTCCAGATCTCGCGGGGCGGGAAAATCCGCGAGGTGGAAGTGACGCTGGGGACGAAGACCGAGCGGAGCTTCGCCATCAAGCCCCTTCCGAACCCCGACTCTCTGCAGGCCGCCATCCTCGACGGCTTGTGGAAGTAGGCGGCTGCGAGACCGGCCTATCGTTTCGCCGCGGCGTCGTCCGTGACGCAAAGCAGGGCGAGGAAGCCGTCGCAGAGCAGGCCTTCGTAGCCGTGGCAGCCGCCGCCCCAGTCGCGCCAATCCTTGGACTTGCCGTCGGCGCAGAAGCCCTGGAACTCGCCGTCGGCGTAGGACCGCAGCATGGGGAGAAAAATCATCCGGGCGTCGTCGACCCGTCCGAGCTTGTAGAGGGCTTTGACGGTGAAATAGGCGTAGCAGGCGGTGACCCCGCCGTTCTCGTAGAACTGGAAGGCGTCGCTCCCGTCCTCAAGCGAGGGCTCGCCGACCTCGCGCGATCCGGCCCAGTTGTGGTTGACGTAGTCTTCCTTGCGAACGGGGATGAGATTTCCCGGCAGGCCGTAGCGGAAAGCTGAGAAGCCGACTTCGCGCATCTTGGCCAGGAGGCGGTCCATGAGCGCGTTCGCGGCTCGTCCTTCGACCAGCTCGAAGGCTACGGCGATGCCGTTGACGAAGGTGAAGGCGTAATCGTGGAGCTTCCCGTCGGCGCTCTTCCATCCCGCCAGCAGGCCGCTGGCGGGATTTAAGAACGTGTCCAGGTAGGCCGACTTCAGCCGGGCGGCCTTGTCGGCGTATACCCGGGCTTCGCTCGCGCGGCCCAGTGAGCGGGCCAGCCCGGAAAAGTCCAAACAGGCCTTGTAAGCCAGGGCGTTGGCATAGGCATCCTCATGCCCGAAGTTGATGGTGTCCCACCAATTGGAGGGCCGGCGTTCGGCCGTGGCCCGGTCGCCGGAGTTGCCCGAGTGGGGGTGTTCGATGAGCCCGTTGCCGTCCTTGTCGGCGGCCATCATCTCCCGGGCCCAGGCCGCCAACCCGTCCCAATGGGCTTCGGCCCAGGCCGAGTCGCGCGAGCCCGCGACGTAAGTGCACGCCGCGAGAAGAAGCGATGGATACGCATCGAGCGAATTCCAGGGCGCCTTCCAGGCTACCAAGTCGGCCTCGCCGGGATTAACCGCGTAGCCGACGAGCCCGTAGCCCTTGGCCCCGGCCAGGTAGCGGTCGAGGGTCATCCGAACGAGGTCCAGGCAAGTCAGGCCGGGAACCAGGGCGGGCACTGCGGCCGCCATCATGGCGTCCATGTAGAGGGTAAAGGGAACGGGATCGCTCGAGGCGTTGTTGGCCAGCATCTGGACTCGCGGATTGACCTGGAAGAGGTTGAGAAACGAGCGGCGGAAGCCGTCATATCGGGCGTTTCTTTTGAGGCCGGAAACGGAGGGATGGATGGCCGCGACTTCAAGCTCGTACTCGATTTGGGGCTCTGCGGCCGCGGCGGCCGGGAACGCGATGCGCACGAACGGCGTCTTGACGTAGCGCCGGGCGTCGTACTCCAGGGTCAGACCCGGCGCGCTCGCGGTGATCCGGAGCGAGCCCATGTCCGGAAGATGCAGAACGCAGGGCAGGGCGACGCGCTTTTCTCCCGGCTTCATCAGGCCGAGCAAGGTGGCGTGATCGGCTTTCTGGTCGAAGGCCAGGACGAAGGGGAGAGGCTCGACGCCGGGCCCGGATCCGGATCGAAGGATGATTTTTCGCCCGGAGAACGAGACCGTCCACAGCGGGACCGCACGGCCGTCCCGGCCGACGGCGAGATAAACGAATCGGCCCCGGCCGTCGGCTTCAAAGCGGAGCGCGGGATTCGCGCCCGCCCGGGTCCCGGGATTCTCAAGGAGGATCCCAGGGTCCTCCTTAAGAATGGGATTCGTATCCAGACGTCCCCCGCCCAGGGAGTCCACGGCGAACAGCGAGAAAGCGGGGCTCGTCCGCGAGAAGCCAGCGGCCAGGAACGGAGACCGGACATCGATGCCGGAAATCGTCTGCGGAGCCGGAAGGGAGGAGGCGCGGATAAATCGGGAGGAAGCGCCGGTCAAAATCAGACCGGCCAGAACGATCCCGGCCGTTGTTGTCGTGCCTTTGTGCATGCGAGAGCCTCCTCCACCGAGCCCGATTCTATCACAGCGTGCGGCATCCCTTCCTCGTCGCGTATGGAATGGCGGAATCGCCGCGAGGCGGACGAGATCGTGGGTGACATTGGGCGCGGCGCCGCTTGCAATCGGTGCCGCGCCGTCTTAGGATGAACCCGCTATGAGCAACCCGCCTCTGGCCGGGACGGCCGACCTCGCGAGGCCGCGCTTCACCTGCGACTGGATCTTCAACATCCTCGTCGTCCTTAGCGACGGCCGGGTCGTCTGCGGCTGCGCCGATCCCCGAGGCGAGAGGCCGCTCGGCTCCCTCGCGGAATCATCCTTGCTGGAGATCTGGCGCTCCGACAGGGTCCGGGAGATCCGCCGCGGCCTCAATGAGGGATACGCGCCGTTCTGCCTCCCTTGCGGCCTGAAGCGGGCCCTGCCGGCGGGCGCACCCGCCCCGCAACGCCCCGTGGACCTGGAGACCCCGCCCAGGATTTTCCTCGAGCCGACGGTCGGCTGCAATCTGTCCTGTCTCGAGGCCGTATGCGCCAAGGAATCCGGAATCATCGCCACGCGGTCGCGGCCCTTCTTCCCGCTTGACGAGTTTCGCCGTGTGATGGATGAGGTCGGGCCGGGCCTCGTGCGGCTCGATCTTTTCAATTACGGCGAGCCCTTCGTCCACCCGCAGGCCGTGGCGATGATCGAATACGTCAAGGAGCGCTTCCCCCGCGTCTACCTATATATAAGCACGAACGGGCTCCTTCTCGACGAAGCCGGGATGAAACGCCTGATCGCCGCCGGACTCGACGAGATCACTTTTTCCGTCGACGGCCCGGACCAGAAGACTTACGAAAAGTACCGCCGCGGCGGGGACTTGGCCAAGGCCCTCGAGGTCATGAAGACACTCGTCCGCCTGCGGAACGAGGCGGGCCGCGAAGTGCCCTTCATCAACTGGCGCTATATCCTGTTCAATTGGAACGACCGCCCGGGGCAGATGGCCCGGGCTCGGCGGCTGGCCAAGCGGATCGGCGTCGACCGGTTCAATTGGGAGATCACCGATCATCCGCCCGCGGCGAAATCCGTCCGCTACCAGCCCGGGACCCGCGGTTGGCGGCGGATCCGATGCGAGATCTGGGACACGAGCCAGATCGGCTCGGCGCTGCGGGGGGGGAGATACGAGGGCCGGATCAAGCCCGCCGCCGGCATCATCAGGATGGCGGGGTCATCGCCCGCCGCCCTCGCCGTCCGCGTCAAAAACACGGGCGGCCGGACATGGCCGGTCGCGACGTCCTCCGGCCGGCGGCTCGTCCGGCTCGGCGCCCAGCTTCATGATGCGGAAAAGAGGCTCCTCGACCGTGACTTCGCGCGGGCCTTCCTGCCGCGCGACGTCCGGGGAGGGGAATCGCTCGAGATGACGATCGAGATTCCGCCTCCGCCCTCGCTCGGCGCCTATTTTCTGAAGTTCGACCTGGTCTCAGAGGGAATCGACTGGTTCGAAAACGGCGGTTCGCCGATCGCTTGGCGCGAGCTGATCGTCGGCCCCGTCCGGTCCGCCGATCATCCGGAGGGAGAAGGCCATGATTGAAACGCATAACGCCACGCTGCTCGGAGCCGGACTGATCGGCACGTTCTACGCCATGACTCTCCACGGCGGCCGCGGCCGCGACCGGATCGGGACGATCTGCGCCCAGACGGAGGAGGAGGCCCGAGCCTTCGCCCGCAAGTGGGACATCCCGCGCGCCACGGCCGACATGAAGGCCGCCGTCGAGGATCCGGCCACGGACGTCGTGATTGTCGGCGTTCCCAACAACCTGCACAAGGAGGCCGTCCTGCTGGCGGCCCGGGCGGGCAAGCCCGTCCTCTGCACCAAGCCGCTCGGCCGGACCGCGGCCGAAGCCCTGGAAATGCTCGCGGCCGTGGAGAAGGCCGGGGTCTTCGCCGGCTACCTCGAGGACCTCGTCTATACGCCCAAGACGCTGAAGGCCCTGGCCGCGGTCCGGGCCGGCGCCTTGGGCCGCATCCTGTGGGTCCGATCGCGCGAAACCCATCCCGGGCCGCACAGCGCCTGGTTCTGGGACAAGGAGATCGCCGGCGGCGGCGCCCTGGTCGACATGGGCTGCCACTGCATCGAGATCATCCGCAGCTTCGTGGGCAAGGGCCTGCGCCCGGTCGAAGTCCTGGCCACGGCCGACACGCTCGTTCATCCGATCGACGCCGAGGACTCCAGCCTGGCCCTCATCCGCTTCGAAGGCGGCGCCATCGGCCAAGTCGAGGTCAACTGGACGTTCCGGGGCGGCATGGATCTGCGCGACGAAGTGGCCGGGACGGAAGGGACGATCCGGCTGGACCATTTCCTGCGGACCGGATTCGAGATGTTCACCGCCGTGGGCCAGGGCGGCTACGTGGCGGAGAAGGCGGAGGGCGACCGGGGTTGGCTCTTCCCGGTCGGGGACGAAGTCCACGCCCTGGGCTATGTCCACATGTTCCGGGACATGTTTGACGCCCTGGACGAGGGCCGGCCGCCGCGCGAGACGTTTTTGGATGGCTGCGTCGTCAACGCGATCATCGACGCCTGCTACGCCTCCGCGGCGGCCAAGAGCTGGCAGCCGATCCGCTTGGAGCGGTGGGAGGGGAAGGCGGAGGGCGCGGCCGCGGGCGGCCCGGCGGTTAAAACGGATGGGGGAGCCATCCTCATCAAGGCCGAGAAGATGCCCGACGGCAAGAC
>JAQULS010000042.1 GCA_028749235.1 Acidobacteriota bacterium
GAACTCGGCATCCACAAGACCACGCTATTCCGAAAGTTGAAGAAACTGGGGATCTCCCTGCCCGGGCAGGATGGCCGCTCCCGGCACGAAGACGAGAAGTAGCAATAAAGCACCTATATTTTAGTCGTATGGTAGCAACTACGCTACTAAAAGCATCTGCAACTGATCCCCCAAAACTCCTCTAATTTAAATAGAATCAGTTTTATAAAACAATTTTTCGGGATTATTTTATATTGGCACGACAATTGCGTTTATTTCACGTATGAGCGTTAAGCAGGACCTTAAAAGATGAAAGCGGCATTTGCATACTGGGAGAATCGCATTGCTCCTGTCTTTGACGTAGCCAGGCAAATCCATATCGTCGAGGCCGAAGCGGAACGAATCGTATCGGAAACGGAGGAAATCCATTTGGATGACCTGCCGCTTCAGAAAGCTATTCGTCTGGCGGGGCTTGGCGTCGGCACGCTGGTCTGCGGAGCGATTTCCAGGTCTTTACGTGAGATGGTTGCCGCCTACGGAATCCAAGTCGTCCCATTCGTAGCCGGAGATCTGCGCAAGGTCATTCAGGCGTGGCTTAAAGACGGGCTCAAAGGCGACGATTTCACCATGCCCGGCTGCTACGGTCGCCGCCATCGCCGGGGGATGGCCGCTTTAAGCCAGGAGGACTCCTCATTGAATGGAAGAAGACGTGGAGGTATGGGATCAGGCGATGGACAGGGGCAAGGGCGGATCAGACAAAGCCGAGGCCGAATGGACGGTTCCCTTGCGAGGGGCGTTGGAGGCGTCTGCGTGTGTCCGAAATGCGGACATCATGAACCACATGAGCGTGGAACGCCCTGCGTACAAAGGCTGTGTCCGAAGTGCGGAACGACGATGGCCAGAGAATAAAAGTCCATACAAAAATAAAAGGAGAACACGGCAATGCCGAGAGGAGACGGAACGGGACCGCAGAGTAAGGGGCCGGGAACAGGGCGAGGCAAGGGGCGCTGTGGAGGGAAAGTCTCGCAGCGGCCAGGGAGGCAACCCCGACAAGGCCAGGGAGTAGGTCAAGGCCGCAAAGGCGGTCTCGGTCGAGGAAGAAACAAACAAGGATAATAAACTTGTTTATGAAAGGAGAATGATCATGCCAAGAAGAGACGGAACAGGTCCCATCGGAATGGGAGCAAGGACCGGCCGCTCGGTTGGATTCTGCACAGGAGCCGAAATGCCGGGATACGCGAATCCCCTTCCGGGGCGAGGCTTCGGGATGGGTTTCGGACGGGGCCGCGGTGTCTGGAGCCGGGGATTCGGCGGGGGCGGCCGCGGCTGGCGCAACGTGTTCTGCGCCACCGGCTTGCCGGGCTGGGCCCGGTTCGACGGGTTTGCCGATCCATACGTGAAGCCCGATCCGGAAATGGAAAAGCAGGTTCTCAAAAGCCAGGCGGAAGCCATGCAAAAAGGGCTCGAAGAGATTAAAGAGCGGCTCTCCGAGATCGAGGCGGACACCGCATCCTCCAAGTGATGGTTCAAACTATGCTTAAAGGTATATATACGCTTCAGGTGACGCCGTTCACGAAAGACTTTAAGCTGGATGAGCCCGGACTGCGGGCCCTCATCCGCTATCAGATCGAAGGCGGCGTTCACGGTATCGCTCCGCTCGGGGTCACCGGTGAGAACCCGGCCTTGACCGAAGATGAAGTCACGCGGGTAGCCGAAATCACGGTCAAAGAGGCCGACGGCAAGGCCAAGGTCGCCCCGGACACGTGCTCCAACAACCTCGAGCGGACCATCTCCCGGGCTCAGCGGTACGCTAAAATCGGTGCCGATTACGTCGTTGTTTTCGCTCCCTTCCTTGTCCTACCGACGCAGGCCGGTCTTCTCGATTTCTACCTCAGGGTCGCCGATGCCTGCCCGGTGCCGATTATCATCCACAATGCCCCGGCTCGGGTCGTCGTCAACCTCGAACACAACGCGTACGCGAAGCTTATGGATCATGGCAACATCGCCGGGACGAAAGACGGAAAAAAGGAGCTCGACCATCTGGCCAAACTCCTCCACCTGGCCCGGGGAAAGGACTTCGAGGTTTTCACCGGCAAGGACACGACGGCCTACCCGATGATGGCCTTCGGCGGCAGCGGCAGTTTCAGCGTCACGGCGAACGTCCTGCCCAAGATGATGCGCGAGATCGCCGACCACAGCCTGGCCGGGAGGCACGAAGAAGCCCGGGCTCTCCACTATGCCTACTACGATATCTTCGCTGCCCTGCGCCTGGAGACCAACCCGATGGCGGCCAAGGCGGCCCTGTCGCTTCTCGGCCTACCGGGCGGACCTCTCCGGCCGCCGCTTTCCGATCTCAGCGACAGCAACCGTGAATATATCAAATCCCTTCTGAAGGAGCGGGGACTTCTTTAATCCGCCTGCGTCTGAAGAGCAAAGCCGGCCGGGCGACCCGGTCTCCGGCTGAATTGATCGCCCGAAGCCGCAAAAGGAGATAAGCGAACATGGATCCGACAAGACTTCCCCTGATCGGCGAAAAGGCGCCGTCTTTCAAGGCCGAAACCACCCAGGGTCCCATCAACTTCCCCGACGATTTCAAGGGCAAATGGGTGATTTTCTTCTCTCACCCCGCCGATTTCACTCCGGTCTGCACGACCGAGTTCATGACCTTCGCCTCGTTGCAACCGGAGTTCGAGAAGCTCAATTGCCGGCTCCTCGGCCTGTCCATCGACAGCACCTTCAGCCATATCGCTTGGCTCAGGACCATCAAGGAAAAGATCGAGTTCAAGGGCATGAAGGACGTCGAAGTGGCATTTCCGGTCATCAGCGATCTCACGATGGAGGTATCCAAGTCGTTCGGCATGCTTCAGCCCTCGGCCAGCACGACACAGGCCGTTCGAGCCGTATTCGTCATCGATCCCGGAGCGATGGTCCGGGCGATCCTCTACTATCCCCTCAGCAACGGCCGCAACGTGGAAGAGATCAAGCGGCTGCTTGTGGCCATTCAGATTGCCGACAAGCACAAGGTGGCGACACCCGCCAACTGGCAGCCGGACGACGATGTCATCGTCCCCCCGCCGGGGTCCTGTGGGGCGGCCAAGGAACGGATGGAAAAGGCCGATCCGGATGTCCACTGTCTGGACTGGTTTCTGTGCTTGAAGAAATGCCCGAAATGAAAAAGATCGGGATGATCATCTGCGGTCATTCACCTGGCCACCGGGTGAAAATCGCCTTTAGTACGTCAGGTGAAACCCTGGATTCGCCGCTGGACGCACGTTTTGGTCGCGCCCCGAAGTTTTTGGTCTACGATTTGAACAGAGAAACCTTCGAAGTGATCGACAACCAGCAAAACCTGAACGCAACCCAGGGAGCCGGAATCCAGTCGGCGGAAACCGTGGTTCGCTTAGGAGCCAAGAGTCTCGTGACCGGACATTGCGGCCCGAAAGCCTTTCGTGTGCTTCTGGCGGCCGGGGTCAAAGTCTACTCCACCGACGCGCCGACCGTGGCCGCGGCCCTTGAGCTATATCGCTCCGGAAAGCTGACCGAAGCCACGGTCGCCGATGTTGATGGGCATTGGCTGTAAGCGGCGAGATGGCGGCGTCCGACGTTCGCGATGGCCTTCCCTGGAATCACCCTGATCTAATCTATCATCGGCATGGCCAAGCCGGCGAGGCCCTATGATTCTTGCGGTCGCTTCGGGAAAAGGCGGAACCGGCAAGACGACCGTGTCCGTGAATCTGGCGCGGGTGTTCGGCCCCGAAGTTCTGCTCCTGGACTGCGATGTGGAAGAGCCGAACGACCACCTCTTTCTCAAGGGGACTCCGCGCGGGGAAGAGATCGTCACCATTCCGGTTCCTCAAGTGGATGAATCCCTTTGCGATGGCTGCGGCGAGTGCGGCCGTTTCTGCGAATACCACGCCATCGTTTCCTTCGGGGCCGCCGCGTTGGTCTTTCCCGAGATGTGCCACGGTTGCGGGGGCTGCGCGAAGGTTTGCCCCAAGAAGGCCATCCGGGAGACGGGGCACAGAATCGGCGTGGTCGAAACCATGGAATCGGGGAACGTCACGCTGATCCAAGGACGGCTCGATGTCGGCGTGGCCGTGTCTCCGCCCCTCATTCGCGCGCTGAAGGCTCGCCTGCGCCAAGGGGTGCCCGCGATCCTGGACGCGCCTCCGGGAACGTCATGCCCGGTGATCGCCGCACTCCGGGGAGCGGACTTCGTCGTGCTCGTCACGGAACCGACGCCCTTTGGCCTGCATGACCTCAAGCTCGCCGTGGATGTGGTGCGGGGGCTCCGGATTCCGTTCGGCGTGGTCATCAACCGGGGCGGGATCGGCGACGATCGGGTGCATGTGTGCTGCGGGAATGAGGACATCCCCGTTCTCTTGGAAATTCCGGATGACCGGCATATCGCCGAGGCTTATTCAAGGGGCGAACTCATCGTCGAGACCCTGCCGGAGTACCGCGCTCACTTCGAAAGGCTTCGGGCGGCCGTCCTGGAACGGACATCAACCGGTCGTCGCGACCCCACTGGGGTCGCGACATGGGATACGCAACCACGCTCCAACGATAAGGACGGAAGGAATGCCCATGACCGAGGGTGAGGATATGGTCCAAAGAAAGGCCGCCTTTCTTGCCCGGACGGAGAGGTACTTGAGCTTGGGCTTTGACCGATTCGCGGCTGCGGAGTTCGTGGTCAAGACGGGGGGACGGCTTTCCGGCCCGGCTCTGGATATTGGCACAGGCAAAGGGCTCACGGCCATGGCCCTGGCCCGGCGGGGATTAGAGGTGATCTCCGTGGATACCGACGCGGATGAACAAGCCCTGGCCTCTTTCTTGGCCGCCGAGGCGGGCTTAAGGGATCATGTTCGTTTTGCCTGCGGGGACGCATCGGTCCTGTCTTCTCCCGACGAATACTTCGGTTGCGCCGCCATGGCGGATGTCCTCCACCATTTGCAGGATCCGGCGCCCGTCCTTAAAGAAACGGCCCGGGTCTTGAAGCCTTCCGGAATCTTGATCCTTGCGGATTTCTCAGCGGAAGGATTTGAACTTGTCGCCGGGGTGCACCGAGAGGAGGGATGGGGGCATCCCATCAGCGGCGTGACGATGGAGTCGGCGGCGGCGTTTCTTTCCGGGAGAGGGTTCGAAGTTACGGTTCGTTGCAGCGGCCACAAGCACGACGTGATGGTGCTTGCGAAAAAACAGGAAAAAGGGGTGTGAAGACCGATGCCGACCTATGAATATGAATGCCTCAAGTGCGGCCTGCGGTTCGAACGGAGGCAGTCCATGACGGACCGCCCGCTCGCGGCATGCCCTGAATGTAAGGGCGAGGTCCGCCGGTTGATCAGCGGCGGGGTTGGATTCATTGTTAAAGGGTCCGGCCATGACCGAACGGGTCGGGGCGGCAGTGCATGTTCCCTGGAACAAAGCGGCCAAACGTGCTGCGGCCGGGTCGAGCGCTGCGGCAAACCGCCATGTGGAGGGGAGAAGTGACGGAACCCGGCTTCCGATACGTTTACGGACCCGTTCCCTCGCGGCGATTGGGCCGCTCCCTGGGGCTTGATCTCGTGCCGTTCAAGACCTGCACCTATGATTGCTTATACTGCCAGTTGGGACGGACCACGAACAAGACCCTTGAGCGGAAGGAATACGTGGCAACGGAGGAGATCCTCGCCGAATTGAAGAGGAGTCTGGCTACCGGGGCCGCTCCTGATTACATCAGCCTCGCGGGATCCGGGGAACCCACGCTGAATAGCAGCATCGGCGACCTGATCCGTAAAATCCAGGGCCTTACGGATATCCCGGTCGCTGTCCTGACCAATGGTTCGCTTCTCTGGATGAGCGAAGTCCAGGATGCCCTGCTGGCGGCCGACCTTGTGCTTCCCTCGCTGGACGCCGGAGACGAGCGCCTCTTCCGATACGTCAACCGTCCCCACGGAGATATCTCCTTTGAACGGATGGTCGGCGGCATCGCCTCTTTCACCAAGCGCTTTTCGGGGGAGGTTTGGCTGGAGGTCCTCCTGCTCGCCGGCGTGACGGGTATTCCCTCCGAGGTAAAGAAGATCGCAGCCCTCGCCAAACGCATCGGATCGACGCGGGTTCAGCTGAACACCGTTTCCCGTCCGCCCGCCGAGGAGTTCGCCTCGCCGCTTTCCACGGATCAGATGCTCGCCCTGAAAGACATTTTCTCGAGAGAGGTGGACATCATCAGCGAGAGCGAACGGGGCGGCGCGTGCGTCTCAGCCTTCTCCAAAGCAAGAGAGGCGGACATCCTGGCGCTGCTCAGAAGGCGACCGTGTACATCCGTGGATGTGGCGAGCGGTCTGGGTCTTCATGTGAATGAAGCGCTCAAGCGCCTCGAAGCGCTTATCGCCGCCGGCAAGGTGAGTATGGCGATCACGGACGGACGGAGCTTCTACACCCTAACAGGCGCCGGATCGGCTTCGAGGTCTTCAGAGAAATGATGGTGATGAATGAAGGAACTTGTTGTCATCAGCGGAAAGGGCGGAACGGGCAAGACCAGCCTGGCCGCTTCCTTCGCTGTTTTAGCGGACCGGCCGGTCATCGCCGACTGCGACGTGGACGCGGCCGACTTGCATCTTGTCCTTTCGCCGCGGATCAAGGAACGCCATGAGTTCCGCAGCGGGCATGAGGCCGTCATCCGCCAGGATGACTGCACCAGCTGCGGAACGTGCCTGGCGCATTGCCGGTTCGGCGCGGTGCTGACACCTGCCGTTCAGGACGAATGGCTGATGTCAGGCGGGACCGGGTTGAACTGCTCGGACTGCGCGTACTGTGAACGATCATGCGGGTCGCGAACCAACGCCATCATCGGGGAAATGAGGACCGCCTTGGGCGAACCCCGGCCGGCCGCCTTTGCCGTCGATCCAATCGCCTGCGAAGGCTGCGGCGTTTGCGTCCGTTTCTGCCCGGAGCAAGCCATCGATTTTTCGGAACGTCTCTCGGGCGAGTGGATGGTGTCGGAGACCCGCTGCGGTCCGATGGTCCATGCCCGGCTGGGCGTCGCGGCCGAGAACTCCGGCAAGCTGGTCTCTTTGGTCCGACGGGAAGCCCGCCGCATCGCCGAGGCGGGGGACCATCCATTGATCATCGTGGACGGCCCGCCGGGGATCGGCTGTCCGGTTATCGCCTCGGTGACCGGCGCGACGCTCGTACTCGCCGTCACGGAGCCCACGGTGTCGGGGGAGCACGACCTGGAACGGGTCCTCTCTCTGACCCGGCATTTCAACATTCCGGCGGTCGTCTGTGTGAACAAGTGGGACCTTAACGCCGAAATGACGGAGCGAATCGAGGACAAAACCCGTAAAGCGGGGGCGCGCATCGCCGGCCGCATCCGGTACGACCGCGCCGTGACCCTGGCCCAGATACGGGAGAGGGCCGTTGTGGAGACCGAGGCCCCTTGCGTCGAGGACATTCAACACGTCTGGAACGAGCTTGGCTTGTAGGAGGCGACAACGGACATGGAAGACGATTCAAGAAGCGAAACAAGAACATGCGACACCTGCGAGGAGACGGATGGTTCGGCCTCCCGGCGCAAGGAAGACGAAACCAAAGAGGCATTCGAGGATCGCCGGAAGCTCCAATCGCGGCTCCGCCGCATTCGGCACAAAATCGTCGTCCTGTCAGGCAAAGGCGGCGTCGGCAAGAGCACGGTGGCCGTGAACCTCGCCGTGGCTTTGATGATGTCGGGGAAGCGCGTTGGACTGCTTGACGTTGATATTCATGGCCCGAGTATCCCGACCATGCTGGGCCTCGAACAGGAAACGATCCATGGAAGCGAAGAGGGACTGCTCCCCATCGATATCGGCGGGCTGAAAGTCATGTCTCTGGGCTTCCTCCTGCGCAACCAGGACGACGCCGTGATTTGGCGCGGACCTATGAAAATGGGTGTCATCAAACAATTTCTCAAGGATGTGGCCTGGGGCGACCTGGACTACCTGATCATCGATTCCCCGCCGGGAACCGGCGACGAACCGCTATCCGTCTGCCAGCTGATCGGCATGCTGGACGGCGCAGTGATCGTCACCACTCCGCAGAGGGTGGCTACGGTGGACGTGCGCAAGTCCATCACGTTCTGCCGGCAGCTTCATGTGCCGGTGCTTGGAGTGGTGGAAAACATGAGCGGGTTCGCCTGTCCCAAGTGCGGTGAAGTCACCCAGATTCTGCCTTCGGGCGGGGGGAAGCGCATAGCCGAGGAAATGAACGTTCCGTATCTCGGCGCCATCCCCATGGACCCGAAGATCGCGGCGGCCTGCGACAGCGGCCGAGCTTTGCTCGGTCAAGATTCCGCCTCTCCCATGGCCCGGGCCATGAACGATATTATCACGCAGATCGCTGGGGACGGGACAAGAGACATCAGCAGCGGCCAAGAACCCGGTGGCCGATAAAATTTCGCCCATGGCGGGACGGGATGAATAATCGAAAATGTCATCCTTGTCGGGGGACGGAAGCCGGAAGAGGTTCGAAGAAGGAATTTTAATCATGTCGAAAGAGGAGAACAAACCCATGAGAATCGCGATTCCTTTGGCTGGCGGGAAACTGGCCGTGCATTTCGGGCACTGCGAGCGTTTTGCATTGATCGATGTGGATCCGACGGCCAAGCAGATCCTCAAGCGGGAGGACATCGACGCCCCTCCGCATCAGCCGGGCTTGTTGCCCCCTTGGCTGGCGGAGCGCGGCGCGGCCGTGATCATCGCCGGCGGTATGGGACAGCGGGCCCAAGGACTGTTCGTCGAGCAAGGTATCCAAGTGGTCATCGGCGCCCCCTCTGACACACCCGAACGCTTGATCGGCGACTACCTGGCCGGGACGCTCCAGGCGGGTGAGAATGTCTGCGACCACTAAAAACGTCGTCTCTCTCGAACGGCGACGGTGAAATCCAATAAGGAGATGTTCTTGAAACACAATTTTCGAAACCCGGAAACTGCCGTTATCCACGCCGGGCAGGAGCCCGATGCCCTTTATGGCGGAGTGTCCGTCCCGATCTATCAATCTTCGACCTTCGCCTTTCACTCGGCCGAACACGGCGCGGCTCTTTTCGCCGGCGAAGAGAAGGGCTTCATATACACCCGAATCGGGAACCCAACGACGAAGGCTCTGGAGGACTGCGTGGCCGCCTTGGAAGGCGGTTGCGGCGCCCTGGGAACGGCTTCAGGCATGGCCGCCGTGACGACCATCTATACGGCGTTTCTGGAGAAGGGAGCCCATGTCGTCAGCACGGCCTCGGTGTACGGTCCCTCCCGGACCGTCCTGGAAAAAGAGTATGGGAGGTTCGGCGTGGAGGCCGATTTCGTCGACACGTCGGACCTCGGGGCCATCAAAAAGGCTTTGCGGCCGACAACGAAGCTGTTATTCATCGAGACGCCCGCCAATCCGACTATGATGCTGACGGACTTAAGGGCCTGTGCCGAGCTGGCCAAAGAGAGCGGGATCCTCCTGGCCGTGGACAATACGTTTGCCAGCCCGATTCTCCAAAACCCCCTCGATCTCGGAGCCGATATCGTTTTCCACAGCTTGACGAAATTCCTCAACGGTCACAGTGACGTCATCGGAGGGATCATCGTCGCCCGGGAGGAAAATGTGTATGCGCGGCTGCGGAAAGTCCTGACGCTTATGGGTGGAACAATGGACCCGCATCAGGCTTGGCTCGTTCTGCGCGGGATAAAAACATTGGCTCTTCGTGTCGAAAAAGCCCAGGACAACGCTGCCAAACTCGCTCTGGACCTTGAGCGTCATCCCAAGGTCGCCTGGGTGCGTTATCCCGGATTGCCGAGCCATCCCCAACATGCTCTGTCGAAAAGCCAAATGCGCGGCCCGGGCGCCTTGATCTCGTTCGGGCTCAAGGGCGGCCTTGATGCCGGCCGGAGGATGATCAACGCCGTCCGCTTGTGCACCTTGGCCGTCTCACTCGGCGGAATTGAGAGCCTCATTCAGCATCCGGCGTCAATGACCCATGCCGGCGTCACCCCGGAGGAACGGGATAAGGCCGGGATCACCGACGATTTGATCCGTCTCTCGGTGGGTTGCGAAGCTTATGACGACCTCAGAGCGGACCTGGAACAGGCCTTAGAGAAAGCCTGACCGGGTTACCGATTCCGTCCCTCGCGGAACGGGCTGCGAGGACACAGGCGGGCCACTTCCCCCCGATCCGGAAGGAAAGCGCGTTGATCCGATCAGGAAATAGCAGACACATACTCATTTGAAATTAGTATGTGTCTGGAAATTCATGGCCGCCACATGGCGGCGAGGGGCGGGGGAAACGCCGGATTGCCTTTCCCCGTCACTTTCTGCTATAGTCCGTCCGGTTCGTCATGACCCAGCGACAGCGGAAGATCCTTCTCGTTTCCCTCCTCCTGGCTCTCTTCGTCTCCGTCGCCATAGCCGATTTCCGCCACACCGAAAAAACCTGCAAGCCCGATCCGAATTGCCCGGCCTGCCAATTCCAGAGCTCGTCGCTGACCGTTTCGACGATCGACTTCTTCGTCCCGCCCGCGTTGCCGTTCTTCGCCTACCTCGAATCCACTCGGGTTCAGGACGAAGTCGATTCCGCGCTCGTCTCGCGCACCTCCCGCGCACCTCCCCAGGCCTAGCCGCCGCGCCTACCCTCATCCGCCGTCCCGCAACACCCTCATCCGCGTGGTCTTGAGGAGGACCGATGGAATCCAAATGCTTTTTCGCATCTGTCTGCGTTTTGGTCGGCCTGATGGCACCGCTCCCGGCCCAGGATAAGCCCGAACCCACTTTGACCCTGCGCCGCTGCGTCGAGATCGCCCTTGAACGCAATCCCCTGCTACTCTCCTCGCAAGGCCTCTATGAAGCCTCCCTGGCCCGCGTCCAACAGGCCCGGGAGCTCAGTCCCCCCGCCTTGAGCTACGATTCGGATCTTCAACCCGGTCCCTTCGACTTCGGGAAAACCAGGGAAACTTATTTGGGCATCAATCAGACCTTGGAACTGCCCGGCCGGCGCATCCTGCGCGGCCGGATCGCAGCCCGCGAGTCGGATCAAGCCGGGGCCGACGTCGAGATCCTCAAGCTGGACCTCGCCTTCCAAGTCAAACAGGCTTTCTACGGCTTGCTCCTGGCCGGAGAGAAGATCCAGTACGCAGCCCAGGACCTCGAGCTGGCCGAGGATTTCCTGGCCAAGGCCGAAGCCCAGCTGGCGGCCGGCGATACCGCCGAAGTCGAGGCCCTGCGGGCCCGGGTCGAGGCAGCCAAGGCGGCCAATGGACTTCGGATTGCCCGCAATGAGGAAGCCCTGGCCGCGGCCGGATTGAACTATCTCCTGGCCCGCCGCCCGCGGGAGCCTCTGCGGCTGGCAGAGGAAGCCGCGCGTTCCGATCTCGATTTCGATCCGGAGCGCCTCAAGGGATGGGCCATGGAAGCCCGGCCCGAGATGCGCCGCATCCGCGCCGCCGAGGAAGGGGAAGCCCTGAAGATCAAGCAGGCCCGTTTGAGCCAACTGCCCGACTTCGATCTGGGATTAGCCCAACACAAGATTGGGGGCGAAGCGGCAAGTTGGGACTTCACGCTGTCGTTCTCCCTGCCGCTTTTCTTCTGGCAGCCCAAGAGAGGCGCCGTCGCGGAGTCCGAGGCCTCGGCCCGGGCCTTGCGCCGGGAGGCTGAGGATCTGCGCAACCAGATCGAGCGGGACGTCGAGGAGGCGGCCATGAACGCGGCTTCCGCCCGGGACCAGATTCGCCTCTTCGAGGACCGGATCCTGAAGCCGGCTGAGGAGGTTTACCAGGCCTTCCTCTACCGCTTCCAAGCAGGCGAGATCGGCGGCATCGAGCTGATCGAAGCCCGGCGCAGCCTCCTGGAGGCCCGCCGTTCCTATGCCGACGCCCGCCTGAACTATCACGTCACCGTCGCCTCGTTGGAGAGGGCAATCGCCCGGTCGCTCGAAGGAGCTCCCCATGAGAAGTAAGCCCTGGGGCATCTTGATCCTCATAGCGCTCGTCCTCGCCGGCGCCGCCGGCTGTCATAAAAAAGGAGAGAAAAGCCGGTTTCCCTCCGGAGCTGCCGGAGCAGGCGCCGCGTCTTCCGCTTTGGCCGAGGCCAAAGGCGTTCTGGTTCTCGCTCCGGACTCCCCGCTACTGACCCAGATTAAGGTCGAAACGGTCGCGGCGGCGACCGTGTCGGTCAATGAAGTCTCCGCGCCCGGCCGGATCGAGTTTGACGCCGTCCGGGTCGGCCGCGTCCACCTCCCGGTCTCCGGCCGCATCGAGCGCGTCCTAGTCCGGCTGGGGGACGCCGTCCGGGCCGGGCAGCCGGTTCTTACCGTGGATAGCCCCGAAGCCGAGGTGGCCGTCTCAGCCTACCGGCAATCGCTGGCCGCGGTGATCCAAGCGAGGGCCAACCTGGCCAAGGTGACCGCCGACCGCAACCGGGTCAATGACCTGTTCGAGCACAAGGCGGCGGCCCGTAAGGAGGTCATGGCGGCCGAGAACGACTTGGCCCTGGCGCAGGCGGCTGCCGACCAGGCCGAAGCGGCCCGCGATCAGTCCCGCCGCCGCTTGGAGATTTTGGGCCTGGGCCAGGGTGAGAGCGGCTCGCGGTTGACGATCGCGGCCCCCCTCTCGGGCAAGGTCATCGAGCTCGCCGTCACAGCCGGCGAGTACCGCAGTGACACCGCGGATCCGGTTGTGACGGTGGCGGACTTGAGCGCGGTGTGGGTGCTGTCGGAAATCCCCGAGGCCTCGATCCGGCTAATCGAAACGGGCGAGAGGATCCAGATCGAGCTGGTGGCCTACCCGGGAGAGGTCTTCGAAGCCCGGGTGACCCGCATCGCCGACACCCTCGACCCCAAGACCCGCACGGTCCAGGTCCGGGCCGAACTGGCCAATCCCGGCGGCCGCCTCCGACCCGGCATGTTCGGCCGCATCCGCCATATGCACGCGGCCAAGCCGCTCCCGGTCATCCCGGCACGAGCCGTCTATCGCCGGGGCTCCGACGATTGCGTCTTCATCGAGCGGGGCACGGGCCGCTTCGAGCGGATCCGGATCAGCCTGGGAGCGGAAGCCGACGGCCGTATCCCCGTCCTGGAAGGGCTCCAAGCCGGCGACCGCATCGCCGTGGACGGCATCATGATGCTGGCCGGACTGGAGGCACGCTGAAATGATCACCGCCCTCCTCCGCTTCGCCCTGAACCGCCGGGCCGTCGTCTTCCTTCTGGCCGCCGTCCTGGCCGCGACCGGCATCTGGGCCTTCCGCGGGCTCCAGATCGAGGCCTATCCCGACATTTCCGAAACACAAGTCATCGTCATCACCCTCGTCCCCGGCTGGGCGGCCGAGGAGATCGAGCAGCAGGTCACCATCCCGATCGAGCGGGCCCTACAGGGCGTGCCGCGGGCCATCGCCCGTCGATCGCGGACGATCTTCGGACTGTCGGTGGTCGACCTGACCTTCGAATACGGCGTGGAAGACTTTTACGCCCGCCAATCCGTTCTAGAAAAGCTCCGTGACGTCGAACTGCCCGAGGGGGCTTCGCCTTCCCTGGCCCCGCCGACGACGCCGGCCGGGGAGCTGTACCGCTACATCGTCGCCGCCGAAGGGCAGGACGAGATCGAACGGCGCGAGATCCAAGACTGGGTCGTCGCGCCCCGCCTCATGCAGGTCCCCGGCGTCGGCGACGTCTTCGCCTTCGGCGGGCTGGTCAAGCAGTACCAGATCGAGGTCGATCCCTTGGCCCTCTACCGGCACGGCATCACCATAGGCCGCCTGGCCGAGACAATCGGGGCCAACAACCAGAACGCCGGCGGGGCCCTGGTCGGCAACGGCCAGCAGGCCATGGTCGTGCGCGGCGTCGGCATGATCCGGTCGGAGGAGGATCTGGCCCGTGTCGTGGTGGCTTCCGTGGACGGCGTGCCGGTCTACGTCCGCGACATCGGAAAGGTCCGCGTCGGAGCGGCACCTCGCACCGGCATCTTCGGCCTCGACGGCCGCTCGGGCCTGGTCGAGGGCGTAGTGGCCATGCGCCGCGGCGAGAATCCCAGTCGGGTCCTGCACGGCGTCCGGGAGGCGGTGGCCGAATTGAACGGGACGCTCCCGGCGGGCGTCCGGCTTGAGCCGATCTACGACCGCACCGACCTCGTGGCCAATACCCTGCGGACGGTTTCCCGAACCCTCCTTGAGGCGCTGATCGTCGTCCTGGGCATGGCCTTGCTATTCCTCGGCTCCTGGCGGGCCGCCCTGTTGGCCTCGGCGACCATTCCGCTGTCCCTTCTCTTTGCCTTCATCTGCATGAAGCTGGTCGGCATCCCGGCCAACCTGCTGAGCCTGGGGGCCCTCGATCTCGGCATCATCATCGATGGCACGCTGATCATGGTCAGCCGAATCGTCAAGACCCTGACCGAGGAAGGGAGCCGCGGAGTGAAGCCGCTCGAATCCGTGCGCAAGGCGGCCGGGGCCATGGAGCGGCCCATCTTCGTCTCCCTGGTCGTTATCATCGCCGCCTATATCCCTCTGTTCACCCTGGAGCGCGTCGAGCGTCGGCTGTTTACGCCGATGGCCTACACCGTCTGCTTCGCCCTGATCGGCTCCCTGCTGATCACCATGACTCTCATTCCCACCCTGGCCACGGTCGTCTTCGGGGGCCAAGTGAGGGTTCGGGAAAGCCGCCTGATGAGAAGCCTTTCGGCTCTCTTCGGACGGCTGTGCGGATTCGCCGTCCGTCGGGCTCAGCTCATTGCGGTCGGTCTCGCCGTCCTGGTGGCCGGGGGTTTCTGGCTGGGCGCCCATATGGGAACCGAGTTCCTGCCGCAATTGGATGAAGGCGTCATCTGGATCCGGGCTAACATGGCACCCGGCACGGCCATCGAGGAATCGGCCTCGGTCGCCGCGCAGGTACGCGGCTTGATCCGACAATCCCCCGAGGTCAGCTTCGTCAGCTCCCAGACCGGCCGCCAGGACTCCAACACCGAGCCGTTCGGACCCAACCGGACGGAGTTTCTGGTCGGCCTCAGGCCCTACGCGACCTGGGAACGAGGTCGGAGCAAATCGGATCTAGTCGAGGAGCTGGCCCGACGCCTCCGTGAGAGCGTGCCCGGCACGGCTTTCAGCTTCACCCAGCCGATCATCGATATGGTCACCGAGTCGGTGACCGGCTCCTCCGCCGACTTGGCCGTCATCTTTACCGGCTCCGATCTAACCGAGATGCGGCGGATGGCAGGTCAAACTCTGGACATCATCCGGGGCATCCGCGGCGCGGCCGACAGCGCCGTCGAGCAGGACTCCGACCAAGCTCAGCTAAGGATCGCCGTCGATCGCGAGGCGGTAGCCCGCTACGGCCTCAACGTGGCCGATGTACAGGAAGTCGTCGAGCTGGCCATCGGCGGCCGGGCCGTCAGCGAGATCTACGAAGCAGATCGCCGCTTTGACATCACCGTCCGTCACGCCGCCGCCGCCCGAGGCGACGTGGGAGCCATCCGGGAGACCTTAGTGGCCGCGCCCGACGGAAGCCGCATCCCCTTGGCCCAATTGGCCGCAGTCGAAGTCCGGGACGGCTCGAGCATCATCACCCGGAGGGAGAACCGCCGCCAGATCAGCGTCCGGACCAACATCCGCGGTCGGGATCAGGGCGGCTTCGCGGCCGAAGCGCAAAAAAAGATCACCGCCGCCATCGAGCTGCCGCCCGGCTACCGGATCGAGTGGGGCGGCCAGTTCGAGAACCTGGCCCGGGCGGGACGCCGGCTGACCATCATCATCCCCCTGACCATCCTGCTGATGTTCGGGCTGCTCTATCTGTCCTTTAAGTCCGCCGTCGACGCCGGCCTCATCTTGCTCAATGTCCCGCTGGCCTTTGTCGGCGGCGTTCTGGCCCTGACCCTCCGCGGAATCCCTTTTAGCGTCTCGGCCGCTGTCGGATTCGTCTCGGTCTTCGGTGTCGCGGTCATGACGGGCGTCCTTTACATCGCCGAAGTCAACCGGATCCGCAGCGAGACGGGAGCCGACGCCCCAACGGCGGCCGCTGCCGCGGCGAAATCCCAGCTCGCGCCCATGATCCAGCTCGTCGTGGTCGCCCTTCTGGGAATTCTCCCGGCGACTCTGGCCAGCGGCATCGGTTCGGACATCCAGCGGCCAATGGCCACAGCCATCTTCGGAGGGATGATCTCGACCCTGCTCCTGGCGCCGGTGGGGATCCCCAGCCTCTACTGCCTGGCCTCCAAGAACCGGCCTCCCTCCAAGGCGCTTCTACCTGTGCATTGATGAGAAGATCCTCTTCACCCTTGCGAGTCAAGAGCCATGAACTCAAAGAAAACCGTTTCGTTTTTTCCCTCGTTCTCACCGGGCTGATTTTCCTGATCGAATTCGTCGGCGGACTTTGGACGGGGAGCCTGGCTCTGCTCTCGGATTCAGCCCATGTCTTCCTGGACGCGTTTGCCCTCGGTTTGAGTTACCTTGCCATCCGCGCCGCGGCCCTGCCCCCCGACGATCATCACACTTACGGGTACCATCGTCTGCAAGTGCTGGCGGCCCTGGCCAACGGGGCGACGCTCCTCCTGATCGCCGTTGAGATCATGCACCGGGCCTGGAGCCGCTTTCGCCACCCCGCACCCATAGCGGCCGGGCCGATGCTGGCGATCGCCGTCGTCGGGCTTGCCGTCAACCTCGTCGTCGCCTTGGCTCTGCGCCGACACGACCGGAACGATCTGAACACCCGTTCGGCCTTCTTACATGTCATCGGCGATGCCATCGCCTCCGTCGGCGTTATCGGGGCGGGCTTGGCCATCCTGATCACGGGCGCCGTCTGGCTGGACCCGCTGGTCAGTGTGCTGATCGGACTGCTTATCTTGTTCAGTTCAGGGCGCGTGCTCAAGGAAGCCATCCACGTCCTGGCCGAAGGCGTGCCAAGAGGCATGTCCGCGACCGCCATAACGGATGTCGTGCACCGCATTTCCGGCGTTATCGAGGTCCACGATCTGCACGTTTGGACGATTGCGCCGGGATATGTCGCCCTCAGCGCCCATGTTGTGATCGACGACCAGGCTCTCAGCCAAACCGCGGAGATCATGGCCGCACTCAAGGAAAGTTTGGAGAAAGAATTCAACATCCGGCATACAACAATTCAATTCGAATGCGGCGCCTGCGGCCAGGGAAAGACGGCCTATCCGCTGCCGCAAAAGCGATATATACCATAAGCATCTGCTTATCCAAGCTCAGGTCGGCGGCCATGCGTTTGAGGCGCCGATTTTCCTCCTCGAGCTGCCTCAAACGACGAAGCTTCGAAACTCCGAGCCCGCCGTACTTCTTCTTCCAGTGATAGAAGGTTTGCTCCGAGATCGCCATCTTCCGGCAAACCTCGAGCACGCGGGTCCCAGTCTCTGCTTGCCGAAGCGCGAACGCGATCTGCTCTTCGGTGCACTTCGATGTCTTCATCGTCAAAGCCTCCCTTCAGAGAGATTTTGCCAGTAAACTCACATTATGTCTGGACTATTTTTTAGGGATAAAGTTCGGACTCCCCGCTCCTTGACACAATCCCCTGTTTCAGTTAATATGGCATATGCTATTAATAGTTTAAGGACGATAATGCCCAGACCTTGCCGATGCCGCAGAATACGATGCCAACCCGACGTGAGTTGCTTTAAACCGCGCGGCATCCCCCTCGATCGGCTTGAAGAAGTCCAATTGAAACTGGATGAATGGGAAGCCCTTCGGCTCGCGGATTGGGAAGGCTTGTATCAGGAAGAAGCGGCGGGGAGAATGGGGATATCCAGGCAGACATTCGGAAACATCATTGAATCCGCCCACAAGAAAATCGCCGATGTTTTGTTGCACGCCAAGGCCCTGAAGATCGAAGGCGGCGTGGTGAAGATGGTGAAATAGATGAAGAATCCGCGCCCTGGCTCTCCCGAACGCCGTCAGGCCTATCGCATCGCTTAAAAAGGAGAAACTCCATGAGAATCTGTATGCCTACGGAAAACAAAGAAGGATTAATGGCGCCGGTTTATGGCCATTTCGGAAGCGCGCCGTACTTCACCGTGGTCGATATCGAAAAGAACACGGTGGAGATTGTGGACAACACCAATGCCCATCATGCTCACGGGATGTGCCATCCCATCGGTGTCTTGGGCGCATCCTCAATGGACGCGGTGATTTGCCAAGGCATGGGGATGAGGGCTATCCAGAAACTCAACGAGGCGCACATCAGGGCCTATCGGACGGCCGCCGGCACGGTCGCCGAGATCATCGATAGATTTAAAAAGAACGAGCTTGAAGAAATGACCGTGGACAACGCCTGCGCCCAGCATGGATGCCATTAACGAGCCTCCCAACAGATGAAATGCGGCCGGCGAATTTATTTTTTCTTAAGCGTCGAAAGCTTCAGCGGGACATAAAGGGGGCAAAACCCGAGGGCCGAAGTGACGAGGAAAATCCCTCCGAGAATTCCCAGGACCGAAGCGAGGGTTCCCGTCAGCGTCTTCGTAACGATCAAGACGGCGATAACGATCGCGGCGATCACCCGGATTGTCCTATCCCAATTCCCCATATTCTTTTTCATGTTGTCCTCCTTAGCACCGATTATAGCATGTTCGCTTCGGGAAATAATCCGGCCTGGCGGTCCATTAAGCGGGAGTCGAGAAATCTATTTGTTTGACCTGCCAACCAAATCGGGTCTCGGTTCGTCCTAAATAAGCCGAAGGATAAGAAGGAGATTCATGCTTGTAAATTTGGCGCGCTTATTGATTGTCGGCCTGTTGGCTGTATCGCCTCTGACAGGCCTTCCCAAGGAAACCCGACTCTTACGTTACCCCGATATTCACCAGAATACGATCGTGTTCTGTTATGGCGGCGACCTGTATCTCGCCTCCAGTGACGGGAAAAACGTCAAACAACTCACCTCATTCCCGGGCGAAGAAATGTTGCCGAAATATTCGCCCGACGGACGCCAGATCGCCTTTACGGCGGAGTTTGAAGGCAACAAGGATGTCTACGTGATGTCCGTTCAGGGCGGTAAGCCGGAACGGCTGACCTTTCATCCGGCGGCGGAATACGTTGTCGACTGGCACCCCGACGGGAAACAAATCATCTTCCGCTCCAACGGCAGCAGTACCAGCTACAGGTTCAACCGGCTGCACGCCGTGCCGGCGCAAGGCGGGCTCCCCACCGTCCTGGAATTGCCCGAAGCCGATCTGTCCAGCTTTAACGATACCGGTGATAAAATCGCCTTTTGCCGGACCAGCCTGGAGAATTCGTTCAAAGGCTACCGGGGAGGAGCGCTTCCCGATATCTGGACCTACGATTTTGGCCGGCAAAAAGCGGAGCTTGTGATCAGCGATCCGTCCATCAATCATCATCCCCTATGGATTGGTGATGACATCTATTTCGTCAGCGACAGGGGCCGCAGCAAAGAACAGAATCTTTGGGTGTATGACGGAACGAGCAAAGAGTCGCGTCAAATAACCTTTTTCCGGGATTGGGGAGTCCAGTGGCCCAGCCAGGGAAAAGATCAGATCATCTTTGAAAACGAGGGCGGGCTCTGCATCTATAATCTTAAAGACAAAACAATACGCCCCATCAAGATCGAAATTCCCCCATCCCAGAACCGCTTGGCGACGGCGACAAAAAACGTCCAAGACCGCATTTCCGGCTTCCCCGCCCTGTCTCCGGACGGTAAAAAAGTGATCCTTTCCGCCCGGGGAACGCTCTTCTATTTGGAACCGGAAAAGAACCTGATTCGGAACCTGACCCAGACGTCCGGGGTCAACGAACGCAACCCCGTTTGGAGTCCTGATGGTCGGTCTTACGCTTATATATCGGATGTTTCGGGAGAGGATCAGATCTACATCCGGAAATTCGACGACGGCCTGAAGCCGATCCAAATCACGAACATCGCCGCTTCGCGCGTCGGCAATCTCAAATGGGCGCCGGACGGCAAAAAAATCGGTTTCGCGGACAAGCGAGCGGCTTATTATTATGTGGACCTTGAAACCAAGGCCGTCAAGAAGGTTTTTTTTGACGCCTATCTCGGGAGCGTCAATTTCGTAACGGCGGTCTGGTCTCCCGACGGCAACTGGCTGGCCTATGCGAGCGGAAATCCGAATTGGTACAGCTCGATCCATCTCTTTTCACTGGAAGACGGCAAAGCCTACCGGGTCACGGATGCCTACACCCATGCCTTTGAACCGCAATTCGACCCGGAAGGAAAATTCCTGTACTGGATAGCCGACAGCCGGATTCACGTGGAGGATTCTTATTGGGATGGCGGTCATTATAGGATCAATCCGTCCAGCATTGTCGCGGCGACACTGCAAAAAGAGCCTTTGGCCCCGATGGCGGCGGCCCGGGGAAGCGCGCCCGCCGCGCCGGAGCCCCAAGCGGTTCCGATCCGGATCGACGTCGAAGGGTTAGGCCAAAGGGTCATGGCCCTCCCCATCGAGGATTCGAGCTACAGGTATCTCGCGGCGCTCAAGGGGAGATTGATCTACCTGTCGGAACCGGCCCAAGGGGAAGCGGCGATAAAGATGTTCGACCTGGCCGCGCAGAAGGAATCCGTCCTGTTGAAGGACGCCTGGTACTGCATCCCGGCGGCTCGGGCCGATAAGATCGTTTATCGCGCCGCGGGCACGATCGGCATTTTAGACATCAAACCCGGCCAAAAGGCCGGGGAGGGCCGAATCGATCTTGCCGGCTTGAATATGACCGTCGATTACGGAAAAGAGTGGAAACAAATTTTCGAGGAAGCCTGGCGGATCCAGCGGGATTTCTTTTTTGACGAGAATCTGCACGGCGTCGACTGGGCGGCGATGAAACGGAAATACGCCGTTCTGCTTCCCCATGTGGCCTCGCGCCAGGATCTCAACCGTCTGATCGCGGATTTGTTTTCGGAGTTGGGTCAGAGCCATATGGAGATATCGGGGGGGGATTTGCCGGACATACCCAAGGTCAATAACGGCCTATTGGGCATCGATCTGGAATGGGATAAAGAGAGTCGCCTTTACAGAATAGCCAAGATCTACGGCGGGCAAACCCGGGACTTTGAAAAGCGCGGCCCCTTGACCCTGCCCGGCATGAATATCAAGCCGGGGGATTATCTGTTGGCCATCGACGGGACGTCTTTGAAAGAAGGAGTCAATCCGGATTCATTATTGGTCAACAAGGCGGGCGTCGCCGTCGCCTTGACCGTTCACGACAAGCCCGCGTTGGCCGGCTCAAGGACGGTGAAGGTGACACCGGCGGTTTATTCCGAGCAGTTAGGAGATCTCCTGCGCTACGACGATTGGGTTTGGGGCAATATCGAGAGGGTCAGCCAAGCCAGCGGCGGGAAAGTGGGCTACATTCACCTTCCGGACACTTATATTCCCGGCATGGAATCCTTTTTCCGCTTCTTCTATCCGCAACTCGACAAACAAGCCTTGATCTTGGACATCCGCTTCAACGGCGGCGGCTACCCTCCCATTTGGATGATCGAGCGTCTGAACCGCAAGTTGATCTACTATTCCCATTTTCCTCATGGCAAAGCCCCGCTCAGGGAGCCCGATCCGGTCTTTGGGGGCTCCCTGGTGTGCCTGGCCAATGAATGGTCGGAATCGGGCGGGGAGGTGTTTGCCGCCACCTTCCGCCAAATGAATTGCGGACAGCTTATCGGCCGAAGAACCTCCGGCAGTTTAGCCTCCACGGGTGGATACCGTCTGGTCGACGGCGGCAGCCTCGTTTATCCGGCGGAAGGGAAGCAAAACGGCCAAGGGGAAAGCGTCATCGAAAACATCGGGGTCTCTCCCGACATCGACGTGATCAATCGGCCGGACGACAGGATCAAGAACAAAGACGCCCAATTGGAGCGGGCCATTGAGGAGATCATGAAACAGCTGCGAGCCAAGGCCAAGGATCAATGAGATTTTGCCCTAAAATCATGGGCTCTTGCCGATAGGGCCGAGGCCTCGGCGACCTCCACTCTCTTGAGTATAATAGGAATTCGTGATATGTATTTTCACAGATAACAATCGACCTGGGATTCCTGCCCCACTAAGGAGCCCGGCGATGCCAGAGTACTTTGCCGCAGGCTGGCTCATTTTCGCGGCGCTTCTTTTCCCTTTTCCCCTCCAGGCTCAAGCTCAAGAAAAAACGCTGGATGAGCTGCTTTCTCTCGACATGACGGATCTGCTCAAATTGAAGATCGTCTCCGCCCTCAAGGGGCCGGAAACGATCAATAAAGTCCCCGCCACGGTGCGCGTCATCACGGCCGAGCAGATCCGGGACTTCGGGTATCTGACCCTGGAAGACGCCCTGGCCGACCTGCCCGGCTTCCAGTTCCGCAACATCCTGGGCTTCAACAGCTATGTCTTCATGAGGGGCGTTCCCAGCCAGAACAATAAAATCCTCCTGCTGATGGACGGCATCCAAATCAACGAGTTGAATTCGGGCGGGTTCTACGCCGGAGGCCAATTCAACCTGGCCAACGTGGACCGGATCGAAGTCGTCTACGGCCCCGCCTCCGCCCTCTACGGCACCAACGCCGTTTCCGGCATCATCAACATCATCACCCGCGATCCCAAGGACGCCGCGGGCGGCCGGGTCAACGTCCTGGCCGGAAGCTACCGCACTTATCTGGCCGACCTCAGCTATTCGGCCTACGACAAAAAGACGGATTTCGGGTTCAGCCTCGCGGGCATGATCAAGCGGAGCGACAAGGCGGACTTGAAGGGAGCCGCCGGGGACTACAACTGGACCGCTGACATGGAGAACTTCGAGAACGATGCCTCCCTCGAAGCCCGTGTTCGTTTTAGGGATTTCAGCGCCGGATTCGTGCTGCAGGACAAGAACGCATCCTATGCGACCGCCCAAGCGGGGACCGCGCAAGAAGGGCTGACCCAGGTCAGCGACTCCGGCGTGAACTGGCACATCCGGTTCGTGAATTTTTGGGCGACCTATGTCTATGACCGTAAAAAGACATGGTCGATCCGTTCCACGGCCTATTACCGGAACACCACGGTCTCGGACGATACGATCCCCATCATCGAGCTCCCGACGGCGGATTCCCCGGGCAGCCAGTATCGCTACTACCGCCCGAACAACGCGATCGGGGACGAAACCCAGTTCCATTGGACGCCCAACGCCCGCTGGCGCATTTCCTTCGGTCTGGTCGCGGAACAGGAACGTTTGGCGGAGACGATTTCCATCAGCCAGAGCACGGCCGCGGACATGCTGCCCGCCGCCCCGGCCGATCCGGACATGCTGAGCAACAGCCTGCTCAGCCTTTACATCCAATCGCAGACATCCTTATCGAAAACCATCGATCTTTTCATCGGCCTGCGGCACGACGAGAGCAGCTACTACGGATCCGTCACGACGCCGCGCCTCGGATTCGTCTTCAACCAGGGCCGGTTGACCGCCAAGATCCTCTATATGCAGGCGTTCCGGGCGCCGAAGCCTTGGGACTACACCAATGGGTCGGGTAATGCGGACCTGAAGCCCGAGATGATTCATTCCTTGGAAGCCGCCGGAGGCTGGTCCTTTTCCCCCTACCTACGATTCGATCTCTCCGTCTACCACAACCGCCTGGCCAACCTTCTGGTCCGCGAAACCGAAGGGGACAACTGGCAGTGGGTCAACGCCGGCGCGCTGACGACGGACGGCTGCGAAACCGGATTGGAATACCGCCGCGGCCGGCTGCAAGCCTATCTCAACTACACCTATACGCGGTCCGTGGACGCGCTCGGCGAGCAGGCCCCGGAGATCGCCCCCCACGGCGGCAGCGTGGGGATTCTTTACGCCTTCACGCCGCGCCTGCGGATCAGTCTTCGCGGACGGTATCTTGGAGAGCGGAAAAACTCCAAGATCATTCCAACCACGGGGAACGACCGGATCGACTCCGCGTTCATCATCGACTCGACGCTGGCCTTTTCTCTGCCCTGGGGGATCGATGGCCGGCTCATCGTCAACAATATGCTCGATGCCGTCTATTATCACCCCTCCAATCTCGCGCCCAGCCGCTATCGTCAGCCCCAGCGCAGCATTCGCATGACCTTGGGGTACGCGTTTTGAAGAAAATCGAGGGAAACGGAGCCGGAAAGGATCGTCCAAGAAGGGGGCGGCGGAGTCTGTTTCTCCGGCTCGCGGCGGGAGCGGCTCTGGCCGGGCTTCTCGCCGCCGGCAGCTTCGGCCAAGCCGGCCAGAGCCCGACGCTTTCCGAGTACGACATCAAAGCCGTCTTTCTCTATAATTTCACGCGGTACGTCCAGTGGCCCGAGGCATCCGAGGCCGAGACTTTCACGATCGCCGTGTTCGGCGAAAGCGAGATCACGGCCCCCCTGCGGGAGATCGCCAAGAAGAAAACCGTCGGCTCGAAGCCCCTGGCGATCCGTCAGTGCTTCGAGCTCGAACAGATCGGCCATCCCCAGATTCTGTTCATCGCCAAGTCCGAAGCCCGCCGAGTCGCCCAAGTCCTGAAGCTGACGGAGGGATGGGACATCCTCACCGTCGGCGAAACGGATGGTTTGGCCTGGTCCAAGGGCATCGCGATCAACTTCGTCCTGCAGGAAGAAGCCGTCAAATTCGAGATCAGCGCCAAAGCCGTGGATAAAACCCGCTTGAAGATCGTATCTCAGCTCTTGAAGCTGGCCATCCTCGTCGATGGCCGGGAAGGGATGAACCGGTCATGATATTCGCGGATCTGTCCATCAAGAAGAAGCTCATCCTCTTGCCGCTCCTGGCCGCCTTCACCGTCCTGGTCCTGGCTTCGGGTTTCAACGTCCTGAACAATGCCGGCGCCAACCGGGCGGCCATCCGCACCAAGCTGATCTCCCTGACCGGCATGCTCGGCTACAACTGCACGTCGGCCCTCGTCTTTCGCGATCCCGGCGACGCCGTCAAAACGCTGCAGTCCCTGGCGGCCGAGCCGAACGTCATCCGGGCCTGGATACTGGACGGCGCCGGCCGCATCTTCGCGGAATACGGCAAGCCCGCCCGCGAAGTCCTCTCGCCGGCGGCCCGTCCCGGCGACTTCGAGGCCCGGCAGAGCCGGACCTGGACACTGTCGCGCCGCATCGTCCAGGACGGCGAGGAAATCGGGACCGCCGGCCTGACCTATGACCTGGGCGCCTACCGCAGGACCATATTCCGCAGCTATCTCCTGGCCGGGGCGGCCTTGGCGATCGGAATGCTGATCGCCTGGATACTGGCGTTCTTCGCCCAACGGACCCTCTCGGTCCCGATCCTCCGGCTGGTCGACGTCATCGGCCATGTCTCCCGGACCAACGACCTGTCCGTCCGGATTCCGGAGCCCCGCAAGGACGAAATCGGCGTTCTCTACCGCGGTTTCAACGCCATGCTGGCCATGATCCACAACCGGGAGAAGGACCGGGATCAGGCGGAAGAGGCGCTCCGCGAAAGCGAGTCCAAGTATCGGACCCTGGTCGAGAATGCCAAGGACGGGATCGTCATCATCCAGGACGACCGCTTCGTCTTCGCCAATCAGAGCCTGGTGGAGATGTCCGAGAGCCCCCTGGAGGAGCTCATCGGGACGCCCTTCCTTCAACACGTCGCGGCGGAGGAGCGGGAAAAGCTGGCTTTTTTCTATCAAAACCGGTTGCAAGGCATCGTCTCCGCCTCGATATATGAGACGATCTTCATGACCAAGTCCGGCCGGCGCATCCACGCCGAGGTCAACGCCGCCGTGATCCCCTATCGGGGCCGGCCGGCCGACCTGGTCATCATCCGGGACATCACCGAGCGGAAGAAGATCGAGGCGGAGATCCGGGCTCTCAACGAGAGCCTCGAGCGCCGGGTCGAGGAGCGCACCAGCGAGCTGGCCGCGG